>DATKTQ010000263.1:0-3702 GCA_035531055.1 Occallatibacter sp.
AGTTCTGGCAGCACCGCTACTTTGACGGCAACATCCGGGGCCAGGCCGCCCGCTCCGAAGTGATCCGGTATATCCACCGAAACCCGGTGAAGCCCCTGTGAAGCATCGACTGGTGGCATCACCCGGGCAGTACCGATGGAGTAGTTTTTCGCACTATGCCACCGGTATCCGGGGTGCAGTTGAAATCGAGTCGGAGTGGACGGCGAGCCTTCGCGGCCCACTCATCGCGATCAAGCCGCGATGGGGCACACACCTCATCCTTCCGAAAGGGTGAAGGGTGCGGCAGAACAGATGAATGGGCCACCTGTCAACCTGCTCACGGACACGCCAGGGCAATCGCATGAACGTATTTTGTTGACTGAGCTGGCTCCTTTTTGTCGCTTCACGCAGGCGAATGCGGCGTTCCCTCCCGTAGGGAGGGCCGAAAATAGCCCCGGATGGAGCGTAGCGCAATCCGGGGAAGGCGTTCCAACCAGAGCCATCCGCCCTGGAGGGGCGGAACGAAACCCTCTCATGGCTTCCATCGCTGTTCATGCGATTGCCCTGCTGGTCCGGCCTGGGCAATCGCATGAACGATTTTTGCTGGCGAGGAGATGCCCTTTTCCGCCATTTCCGCGCTCATCGGCTCTTCGTCCCGGAGGGACGAGCGGAAAATAGCCCAGGGGCAAGTCCGCTGCGGCGGACGCAGCCCTGGGAAAGCGACAAATCAGGGTGATTCCGCCCCGTAGGGGCGGTGCGAACTCAAATCATCGTCCTGTTAAGTCGTTCATGCAATCGCCCTGCTGGCCTGGCCTCGCATCCCGCCGTCCTGCCTCGTGCAGGTAGAATGACCCTGTTCGAAAGAGGAGCAGAAAAATGAAGACCTATCGGATCGCCCTGGTTCCGGGCGACGGCATCGGCAAGGAAGTCATCCCCGCCGGCCGCCTGGTGCTTGAGGCGCTGGCCGCCGCGGAGAACGCCTTCCAACTCGAGTTCGAGAGCTTCGACTGGGGCGGCGACTACTACCGCAACCACGGCGAGATGATGCCGGCAAACGGCCTCGACGCCCTGCGCGGCAAAGACGCCATTCTCTTCGGCTCCGCCGGCGACCCGCATATTCCCGACCACATTACGCTGTGGGGTCTCCGGCTCAAAATCTGCCAGGGCCTCGACCAATACGCCAACGTCCGCCCCACCCGCATTCTCCCCGGTATCGACGCCCCGCTGAAGCGCTGCCGCCCCGAGGACCTGAACTGGGTGATCGTCCGCGAAAACACCGAAGGCGAGTACTCCGGCGCCGGCGGCCGCGTGCATCAGGGCTTCCCCATCGAGGTAGCCGCGGACATGTCCGTAATGACGCGCGCCGGCGTCGAGCGCATCCAGCGCTACGCTTTCAAAATGGCCCAGTCGCGCCCGCGCAAGCTGCTCACAGTCGTCACCAAAAGCAACGCGCAGCGCCACGCCATGGTCATGTGGGATGAGGTCGCCAGCCAGGTAGCCAAAGACTTCCCCGACGTCACCTGGGATAAGGAGATGGTGGATGCCATGACGGCGCGCATGGTCAACCGGCCGGCCTCGCTCGACACCATCGTGGCCACCAACCTCCACGCCGACATCCTCAGCGACCTGGCCGCCGCGCTGGCCGGCAGCCTGGGCATCGGCCCCACCGCCAACATCAACCCCGAGCGCGTCTACCCGTCGATGTTCGAGCCCATCCACGGCTCCGCCTTCGACATCATGGGCAAAGGCATCGCCAACCCCGTAGGCACTTTCTGGACGGCCGTGATGATGCTGGAGCACCTGGGCGAGACGGCCGCCGCTGCGCGCCTGATGCAAGCCGTCGAGCAAGTCACGGCCAACCCGGCCCTGCACACGCGCGACCTGGGCGGCACGGCCACGACGGCCGAGGTCACTGGAGCGGTGTGCGCCGCAATCGCGGCAACAGCCACGAGACCTTTGGCGACAGCGTGAGCCCGCGCCCATGACTCTCGCCCTCGAAACCCGCGTTGTGCGCAAGCTGAACCGGCACATCCTCCCCTTCGTGATGCTGCTCTACTTCGTCAGCTTCCTCGACCGCGTCAATGTCGGGTTTGCCGCGTTCACCATGAACAAGGCGATCGGGCTGTCGCCCGCCGTCTTCGGCTTCGGCGGCGGCATCTTCTTTGTCGGCTACGTGCTCTTCCAGGTCCCGTCAAACCTGATCCTCTACCGGCTGGGCGCGCGGCGATGGATCGCCTGGGTGGTGGTCACGTGGGGGCTGGTCTCGGCGGCATCGGCATTCGCCGTCGGCCCCGTCAGCTTTTGCGTGTTGCGTTTCCTGCTGGGCGCCACCGAGGGCGGCTTCTTCCCCGGCATCATTCTGTACTTGACGATGTGGTTTCCCGGCCGCCACAAGGCGCTGGCCATTGCCGCCTTCATGGCCGCCGCGCCGCTTTCCACGGCGGCTGGCTCGCCCATCTCCGGCGCGCTCATGGAACTGCCCACCTTCGCCGGCCTCAGCAACTGGCAGTGGCTCTACATCATGGAAGGATTGCCGGCGGTCCTGCTGGGGCTTCTGGTTCTCAAGCTGCTGGCCGACCGCCCCGAACAGGCGCGCTGGCTCGATCCCGAGGAAAGCGCATGGCTCACGGCCACCTTGCAGGCCGAGGACGCCGGAGTCGGCAAGCCCGCCTCGCACTCCAGCGCCGCCTGGGAGTCGCTGCGCAATCCCCGCGTCCTGGCGCTCTCGTTGATCTACACCGGCACCTCCGCCGGACTCTACGCGGTCGGACTCTGGTCCCCGCTCATCCTCAAGCAGTTCGGCTATTCCTCGCTCACCATCGGCTGGCTCAACTCCATTCCCGGCTTTATCGCCATCGTGGCCATGATCGCGTGGGCGCGCAACTCCGACCGCACGCTCGAGCGCACCTGGCATGTCGTCATTCCCTGCGCCGTCGCGTTTGTGGGATTCGTATGGGTAGGCGCAGCGCAGGCCATCGTTCCCGTCATCCTTGCGCTCATCATCGTCAACTTCGGCGTCAATGCGTCCAAGCCGCCGCTGTGGGCCATGCCCAGCATGTTTCTCTCCGGAGCCGGCGCAGCCGCGGGCATCGCCTGGATCAACTCGCTCGGCAACCTGGGCGGTTTCCTGGGTCCGTTCCTCATCGGCTGGACGAAGAGCAAGTGGGGTAGCTACGCCGGCGGGCTCGACGCAGTAGGTGCGCTGCTGGCGCTCTCCGCGGTCGTCATGCTCCTGCTCAGCCGCCAATCCGCGCCGCGCCGCGCAGTCCACCCCAAAACGTAGCAGCAGACTCCAGGCACACGGAAAGAACCACCGGCCCTCTCTCCTCCTCGCGGCAGAAAGAGGCGGCAAGAAGCCGTGCAATCAGGACGCCGCGCCTCCGCGATCCGGTCAGAAATTGAAAATCCCAGGCCCCAAACCCGGAACCTGGGACACTTCAATTTGCTTCGCTCCTGAGCCGAGCGATGTCTTCGAACAACTGACCACTGATCGCTGATCCCCGATCTCTGATCTCTGTCTTCAGCCCTTGGCCACGGCGAAACGCTTGTTCACCTCTGCCCAGTTCACCACGTTCCACCATGCGGCCAGGTACTCCGGACGGCGGTTCTGGTACTTCAGATAGTACGCATGCTCCCACACGTCGTTGCCGAGGATCGGATACAGTCCCTGCGACAGCGGCGAGTCCTGGTTGGCGGTGCTCATCACCTTCAGCTTCCCGCCCT
>DATKTQ010000264.1:0-2406 GCA_035531055.1 Occallatibacter sp.
TGTCCAGCATCGCGTCCGTGTCCCGCGCCAGCTCGTACGCCTGGCCCAGCCCAGACACCAGCAGCGAAAGCGGCTTGTGCTTCTGCCGCGTCTTGATCTGGTAAATGCTCTCCACCGCGTGCAGGTTCACCGGGTCCACCGCCAACCCGTAAAACGTGTCCGTGGGTATGGCAACCACGTCGCCTTTGCGCAGACAGGACACAATGTAATCAATCCGGTCCGGCTGAGGTTCATCGGGATGGACGCGCAAAATTTCCGCCGACAAGCAGGTCTACCTCGGTTCCCAAATTGCTGACGCCGCAAAGACGGAAGCTATCACAGCACAAGCCGTGGTGCAAGTTGCGCAGTGCCCCGCTCCGCCCGCCGCATCGCGTCAAAAGAGCTTAGAATCGGCTATATGTTGCAGACAACAAGACAATGACGCCTGTTCGCATTGTACAGAGTAAGCAGAATGCCCGGCTCAAGGACCTCCGCCGCGCCCTCGCCCAGCCCAGCCACGGCCCTCGCGGCCTCGTCGGCATTGAGGGGCCAAACCTGCTGGAAGAAGCCCTCCGCGCCGGCCTGCACATCCCCTGCGTCTTCGTCGCCCAGGGCTCCCAGCACCTGCTGGACCCATTCGATCTACCCCCTGCAACGGAAATCCTGCTCGTTCCGCCAGACATCCTCGCCGCCTCCCTCGCCACGGAAACCCCGCAGCTCATCGCCGCACTCGTCGAGCCGCCAGACTGGACCTGGGCTCACCTTGTCGGCGGCCCCGATCACCTCGCCCCGCTCATCGTCGCCCTCGCCGGACTCCAGGACCCCGGCAACCTCGGCACCATCATCCGCTCCGCGGAGGCCTTCGGCGCCGACGGCATCCTCTGCCTTCCCGGCACCGTCAGCCATTGGAACCCAAAAGCCATCCGCGCCTCCGCCGGCAGCCTCTTCCGCCTCCCCGTGCTCTCCGCCAGTGAGTCGCACGCCATCGATTGCCTCCGCGAAGCCGGCGTCAAAATCTGGACCACCACCATCGGCCAGGCCCAGCCCGCCGATCTCGTCGACCTTTCCGGCCCCGTCGCCCTGCTCATCGGCAATGAGGGCAACGGCGTGCCCGCAGCTCTCGCTGCCAAAGCTGACGGCGCACTCACCATCCCCTGCCCCGGCCGCGTGGAAAGCCTCAACGCCGCCGTCGCCGCCAGCGTCCTGCTCTACGAAGCATCCCGCCAACGACTCATCCGCAGCGGCGCTCCGCCCAAGCGCCTCGGAGCCCACCGATGAGCCTCTTCGACGGCGAACCCGAAGGCCCCAAATCCACCCCCGCCCACGCGCCTCTCGCCGAGCGCATGCGCCCCCGCACACTCGACGAATATTCCGGACAGGAGCACCTTCTCGGCCCCGGCAAACCCCTACGCGTCCAGATCGAGCGCGACGGCCCTGACTCCACCAACTCCGGCTCCATGATCCTCTGGGGACCGCCCGGCGTCGGCAAAACCACCCTCGCCAAAATCATTGCGGAAACCACCCGCGCCAGCTTCGTCGAGTTCTCCGCCGTCCTCAGCGGCATCAAAGAAATCAAGCAGGTAATGGCCTCCGCCGCCCAGGCCGCGGAAATGCACTCCCGCACCATCCTCTTCGTCGATGAAATTCATCGCTTCAACAAGGCCCAGCAGGACGCATTCCTCCCCTACGTCGAGCGCGGCACCATCCGCCTCATCGGCGCCACCACAGAGAATCCTTCCTTCGAAATCATCTCCGCTCTGCTCTCCCGCTGCCGCGTCTACGTCCTCCAGCCACTCTCCGACGAGCGCATCGCCGCCCTCCTTCGCCGCGCCCTTGAAGACGCCGACCGCGGCCTCGGCGCACTCCATCTCACCGCCGACGATGACGCCCTCGCCCTAATCGCCAGTTACTCCTCCGGCGACTGCCGCAACGCCTACAACACCCTCGAAGTCGCCGCCCAGCTTGCCCAGAACGCCGATCAGCACATCAGCCGCGCCCTCGCCGCAGACGCCGTCCAGCAGCGCGTCCTCATGTATGACAAGTCCGGCGAGGAGCACTACAACCTCATCTCCGCCCTGCACAAAAGCGTCCGCAACAGCGACCCCGACGCCGCGCTCTACTGGCTCGCCCGCATGATCGCCGCCGGAGAAGATCCCCTCTATCTCGCCCGCCGCATCGTCCGCATGGCCGTCGAAGACATCGGCCTCGCCGCCCCCGAAGCCCTCAACCTCTGCCTCTCCGCGCGCGACGCCTACGACTTCCTCGGCTCCCCCGAAGGCGACCTCGCCCTCGCCCAGGCCGTCGTCTACCTCTGCCTCGCGCCCAAATCCAACTCCGTCTACACCGCCTGGGGCGCAGCCCGCCAGGACGTCGAACAAACCCGTCAGGAGCCCGTCCCCCTCCACCTCCGCAACGCGCCCACCCGCC
>DATKTQ010000265.1:0-3865 GCA_035531055.1 Occallatibacter sp.
GACGGGCTCGCGATTGCTGCGCTGGTTCGAGGCGTTGATGAGGGCGTTGAGGGAGAGGGGATAGTAGTCGGGAGTGGTGACTTCTTTTTCGACGAGCGCGCCGAGGACGCGGGCTTCGGCGGCGGTGAGCTGGATGGGATCGGAGGGCATGGGTCTATTTTCCCACGGTCTATGCCGGCTCTTCCGTGGGAGTTGCGCGATGGCGGGTGAGGAGGAAGTAGACCAAGGGGGTGACGACGAGGCTGAGGACCATGGAGATGGCTAGGCCGCCGATGACGGCGATGGCGAGGGGTTGGAGCATTTGCGAGCCTGCGCCTAGCGCGAAGGCCAGAGGCAGCATGCCGCAGACGGCGGCGAGCGCGGTCATGACGATGGGACGGAGGCGGCGCTGGGCCGCGTTGAGCATGGCGTCGTGCGCGGACATGCCTTCTGCAACGAATTTTTCTTCGGCGTCGAGCAGCAGGATTCCGTTTTTGGCGACGATGCCGATGACCATGATGAGTCCCATGAACGAGGCGACGTTGAATGTGGTGTGGGTGACGAGCAGGGCGAGAATTACACCGGAGATGGAGAGTACGGACGAGGTGAGAATGGCGATGGGCGCGGGGAAGTTGCGGAACTCAGTGAGGAGGACACCGAAGACCAGGGCCAGGGCGAGGAGCAGAACGCGGAGCAGATCGTGGAAGGATTTCTGCTGCTCTTCGTAGGTGCCGCCGTACTCGACGCGGACCGAGGCGGGCAGATGGAGCCCGGCGACAACCTGCTTGACCCTGGCGACGCCGGTGCCGAGGTCGGAGCCCTCGAGGCGGCCGGTGACGACGACAAGCTGCTGGAGATTTTCGCGGCGGATTTCGTTTTGCGGCGGCAGTTGCTGAACGTTGGCGAGCGAGCCGAGGGATGCGGTGTGGCCGGAACTGCTGAGGAAGACGGAGTTCTTAATGGCGTCGAGTGAGGTGCGGGTGTTGGGGCCAAGGCGGACGCGAATGGTGTAGGGGCGGTCGTTGGCGATGAGGGGATCGGTGGTGGCGATGCCGTCGAGGATGGCGGTTGCGTCCAAGGAGATTTCAGCCGGCGTGAAGCCGAGACGCGCGGCGACGATGGGGTCGACCTGGAAGTTGGTGGCAGGGCCGCTGATGGTGTTTTCGATGCCGTTCTGGACATCGACGACGCCGGGGACTTTACCGATGGCGTCGCCGACACGGGGGCCGAGTTGCGCGAGCAGGGCGGGATCGTTGTTGAAGAGCTTGATCTGGATAGGCTCGGGGGCGTTGGAGAGGTCGCCGATCATGTCCTGGAGGACCTGGATGAACTCGACGTCGAGTTGGGGCTCAGTGGCGCGGACCTGCTGGCGCACGTCTTCCATGACGGCGTCGATGGAGCGGCTGCGTTTTGCTTTGAGCTTGACGGTGAAGTCGCCGGTGTTGGCTTCAGTGACGGCGGCGAGGCCCATTTGCAGGCCAGTGCGGCGGGAAGTGCTTTCGACTTCAGGCGTCGAGCGGAGAATGCGCTCGACGTGATCGAGGACGCGGTTGGTTTCAGTGAGCGAGCTGCCGGCGGGCATGATGTAGTCGAGGATGAAGCCGCCTTCGTCCATCTCCGGCAACAGGTCGGAGCCGAGCGCCTGGTAGCCGGCCCAGGTGCCGATGGCCAGCACAAGGCAAGCTACACCGACCCAGAGCGGCTTGGCGAGAGCCCAATCGAGGGCGCGCTTGTGCAGTACGAGTACGCGGGTGAGCAGGCCTCGGGGCTGGTGTTCACTTCGCTCGGCGTCGCTTTCGGGCTCTTTGAGAAGAACCATGCTCAGGCCGGGCGTCCAGGTGAGGGCGAGCATGAGCGAAGTGAGCAGAGCTGCTGTCATGGTGATGGCGAGGGCGCGGAAGAAGCTGCCGGTGACGCCGGTGACCGCGACCAGAGGCAGAAAGACGACCACCGGCGTGATGGTGGAACCGATGAGCGGCTTGGTGATTTCCTTCAGCCCCTTGCGCACAGCCTCCGAGCGGGGCTCGCCGGCGTCGCGATGCATGACGATGTTTTCAACCACGACGATGGCGTCGTCGATGACGAGGCCGATGGCGGCGGCGAGACCGCCGAGCGTCATGAGGTTGAAGCTTTGGCCGATGGCCCACAGCACGAGGATGGTGATAGCGATGGTGACGGGAATGACGAGGCCGGCGATGAGCGACGAGGTCCAGTCGCGGAGGAAGAGGAAGAGGATGATGCAGGCCAGGATGAGGCCGATGAAGATGGCGTCTCGAACGCTGGAGATGGAGTCGCGGACCAGTTGCGACTGGTCGTAAAAGAGATCGAGCTTGACGCCGGGGGGAAGCTTGCGGCGGAGTTCTGTGACCTGCGCGGCGATGGCGTCTGCCACGGCGACGGTGTTGCTGGAGGGCTGGCGGGCGATGTTGAGCAGGACGGCATTTTTGCCGTTGGCGGTGACCTTGGTGTAGACAGGCATGATGCCGGGCTCGACGGTGGCTACGTCGGCAACGCGCACCGGAGCGCCGGCGGGCGTGGTTTTGACGACGAGTTGGCGGAGTTCGGCGGCGTTATGCACCTGCGCGCCTACGAGGCCGAGGATGAGTTGGTGGTTGGCTTCGTAGAGGCCGGGCGAGTCGACGATGTTCGAGGCCTGGATGGCGTTGACCAGGTCGGGAATGGTGACGCCGGAGTTTTGCAGCAGGGCGGGATTTGGGACGACATGAAACTCGGGGATCTGGCTGCCCTGCACGGTGACGGAGCTGACGCCGGGGACGCGATTCAAGGGCGGCTTGAGGTCGTATGTGGCGATCTCCCAAAGCTGAGTCAACGGAATCGTGTCTGAGGTGAGGCTGTAGGCGAGGATGGGAAAGGTGGCGAAGGTGAGGCGGTTGGTGGTGATTTTGGTGGTGGGCGGCAGCGTTTGCTCAACCCTAGAGAGCGCCGCGTCGACTAACTGGAGGGACTGGTACATGTTCACGTTCCAGTCGAAGAAGAGGCTGACCTCGGCCTGGCCGCGGCTGGTGGTGGAGCGGACGGTGACGAGGCCGGGCACGATGTTGACTGCGTCCTCGATGGGCTTGGTGATGGTGACCTGCATCTGCTCGACGGGCATGACGCCGTTGTCAACGCCGATGACGACGCGGGGAAAATTTGTTTCGGGAAAGACGGAGATGGGCACCTGAAAGGCGAGATAGATGCCGGCGAGGGTGAGCACCGCGGCAAAGAAGAAGATGGTGCGCGTGGAGCGGGCCAGCCAGAAGGAGTTCTGGGATTCGTGAGCGCCGGGATCTTCGTTGGGCATCAGTCCGCGCCTCCGCCCGTGCTGTTTTCGGCTGGACCCACTTTTACTTTTGTGCCTTCATCGAGGCCGTAGGCGCCGCCGGTGATGACGAGGTCGGACGGGGTGAGGCCGTCGAGGACCTGGACTTCGTCGCTGTTTGCGATGCCGAGAGTGACAGGCTTGCGATGGGCTGCGCCGTCGTCGCCGACGACCATAACGGACTTGCTGCTGTCCAGCGCGGTGAGGATGGCGGCTGCAGGGAGCGTCCATGCTTTTGCGACGATTCTGCCGGTGATGGAGGCTTTGATGGGCGTGCCTACCTTGAGCTTGCCTGCCTTGTTGTCGATCTTGAGCCAGACTTCGACGGTGGTGCTGCCGGGGTCGAGCGCGGGGCTGATGAGGGAGACCTTTGCGGCAATGGGATCGGCGAGGCCGGGCACGCTGACAGAGGCATCGTCGCCGACTTTCAATTGCTGGGCCAGGCTCTGGGCAATGTGCGTCTTGGCAAGCAGGGTCGAGGTTTCCATCACCGTGATGAGCGGCGCGCCGGGAGCCGCAGTTTCGCCCGCGAAGAGAGGCCGGTCGGTAACGACGCCGTCGATG
>DATKTQ010000266.1:0-21780 GCA_035531055.1 Occallatibacter sp.
AGTCCACCACGATGCTCAAATTTCTGGAGAAGCGAGACTTCTTTGAAGTTCTCAAGGAATTCTGCGCCCGTCGCCCGGTTTTCGGCACCTGTGCAGGCGCGATTCTGCTGGCCCGCGAGGTCCGGAACCCCGCGCAACGCAGTCTGGGCGTGCTGGATGCTGTGGTGGAACGCAACGCCTACGGTCGCCAGATCGATTCCGCCATCGTGACGGCGGAGACCTTGCTCCCGGGAGGACCGTTGGAGATGGTCTTCATCCGGGCCCCCCGCATTGTCAGCACAGGGCCGGGCGTGGAAGTCTTGGCCCTGCGTGATGGCTTCCCCACCCTGGTCCGGGAGGGACATATCATGGCGGCCACTTTCCATCCGGAACTTTCCGGGGATCGGCGCGTACACCAGGAATTTGTCGCGACCGTTCTCTCAAATCAAAGCTGAATTCCGCCTTCCGCATGATCAAAAGCTGATTTCATCGCGGCAGGTACCCAGTGCGATTCAGGATGCGTCCAAAGCAAAGTGAGAGTAATCTCTTTTCCAAAGGGGCCCCATATGCCTGCGAGCTTTACGCACGTGCCTGCGGAAATCGAGCGGAAAGAGCCCGGAATTGGCGGCAAGCCGCCGGTGGACCGGCGCCCGACGGGAGGCGGCGGAGGCGGCGGAGACGACGATTTTGGAAGAGCACGGAGAGGGCCGCGCGAACTGCTGCATCGAATGCGGTTCTTTGTTTTCTTTGGCCTGGCTGGGGACATGATGTTCTTTGCCATGCTGGTCCTGCTGTTTTTTGCGCGCCGGGCCGGCACCCATCTGGACCCCATCACGCATGATCCGGTGGGCGATTGGCACCCCATCCTGCTGCCTCCGATTCTCTACCTCAATACGGCGATCCTGATCCTGAGCAGTCTCACCATGGAGATCGCAAGGCACAATATTTTTCGGGAGATTGACGTCCTGGAAGAGTGGCTCGGCATGGGGCGTCCGGCTCTGCACCGCACCTTGCCCTGGATCGCCGCCACTTTGCTGCTGGGCGTAGCTTTTCTCAGCGGCCAATGGATAGCCTGGCAACAGCTGACCGCGCAGGGATTTGCCTTTGACCAGTGGTCCACGCCGGCAAGCTACTTTTTTTACATTATTACGGGCTTGCACGCGGCGCATCTGGTACTGGGATTGCTGGCTCTGGCCGTCTGCCTGTCCGCCGCTGGATGGCTCAAGCGGGTGGAACTGCGGCAGGTTGCGGTGGACCTCACAGCCTGGTACTGGCACGCCATGGGATTGGCCTGGCTCATTCTGCTGGCGGTGCTTGCGCTCGGGCAATAAGGCTAAGAAAGAAGTCCTAGAATCTCAATGTTTTCGCTGGAATGGAGCGTCCGTTCCCGTCTTGTCTATTCGCGCGGAGGCTGACAGAAAGAACTGGTCTTTGGCAACGACGCGGAGCTTCGTTGCATCAGGATCCTGAATCTTCCACATCACCGCATGCAGTTTTCCGTCGTCCACGTCGATGGTGAGAAAGTGATACACGGGAAATGCCATGTCCCGGTAGAGATCACCGCTGCCTCGGAGGAGCAAGGGATAGGGTTCCGCGCCCCCGCCACCAGTGACCACGTACTCCGCCCCATTGCGCACAAACCGCTCATAGTTGTGAATGTGGCCGATGAAGACCACAACTCTGGCGTGCAGGATGGCCATGTGCGCATCCAGGATTCCACGCAGGTCCAATGCCGACTTGGACGGCAATCCTGCGATCCATTGCGATTGCTCGTCGGCCACCCAGGGAATGTGGTACAGCAGGAAAAGAAACCGCACTTGCGAGGGCAGATGGCTCAATTGCGCCGCAAACCAAGCCGCCTGGTCGCTGCCGGGCTCAGAGCCTAAGGTGCAGTCCAGGGAAATGACCTCGAGCGGGCCGAGAAGAGCGGAGTAATACCGATGCCCCCGGATCTGTGGGAAATTGCGAAGATAATTCGCGATTCCTGCCGACTCTCCACCGCGGACTTCGTGATTGCCAGTGGTGGGCAATACCAGGATGTGCCGAGCCCGCCACGGCGCAGTCTCCCGCTGAAAGTCGAGCCAATCCCCCGCCCTGGCACCTATGAAGGGTGTATCTCCCGTCAAAAGCATCACTTCAGGCTTTTCCTTTGCAACCCGGCCGGCCAGCCACCGGCGGATTCTCGGGTTGGTTCCCACGGTGATTGATGGATCTGCGAAGCGCATGTCTCCGTAGACCACCACGCGCAGGGGCTGGTTGCGAGAAAACTGGCTGAAAATCAGGGTCGGGCGGGGGTTCTGCGAGTCTTGCGGAGATGCAGAAGGTGAAACGGCCCATGAGGCAATGGCGCAACAAGCCAACGAGGCCAGCATTGCTTGTTGCAGCAGCACACTCAGCTTACGCAGGAGCGAAGGATCCACTCGCTCAGAGTAACATTCCACTTTGTAAGCTGGAGAAATGGAGGCGGGTCCGCCGCATTATGCAGGTTCTCGGTTAGCGGCGTTGGCCTTGAAACCATCCCCGGCAGCGATCCCGAAAGGAAGGAACCTCGGGACAGGCAAAGTAGATTTCGCGATTCAGGGCCATCAACAACTGGATCGCCTGCAGTTCGCCGTCCTGCCCGGAAAATGTCTTCCCCGCATGGATATATTCATCCGCAAGATACTCGATCACGTGCCCAAGAATCTCCAACGCGCGCCCTGCTTCCGGGCTGACGCGGCGGCGACGGCTTTGGCCAGCGATTGCAATGTGGGAATCTGAAGTTGCAGCAGCCCCGGGGAGACTGGTGGTAGAAGCAGCCATAAAGTCCATCCTTTTGCGCGTTCTAGGTTCACACTTCGCTTATCGGCACTTCCATGCCTTTCTGCTGGTTACACAAAGAACAGGCACCGAATCGGAACAAAGAAATAGGTCGATTCGTTTCGGGAATCAAGGTGACGGAGCTCACAGCCCGCCCCAAGTACACTCCGATAGATATCTGTCTAGGGGTATCGGCGAATTTTTCGGAGGACTTTAGTGACTTTTTAGAAAAGAGCGAAGAAACCGTCCATTCTCATCATCCTGTACAAGAGGCGCAACGGATTCCCAGGCCCACCTTGACGGGATGAGGTTGAAAACCTAAGCTCAAGCTAGCGGTCTGCGGCACTTGGGTGGGTGTGCCCGGTGTGCAGAGCACAAATTCTTGCGGAGTCTTTCCGGACAGGGCTGCGATGATTCCCTATCACTGGCAATATCTTCCACTGCTGATGCAAATTGTTGTTGTGTTTGCTCTTGCATCCGGCATGGTGGTCGCTTCCTGGTTTGTCGGGCGGCATCGCAACACTGCCGTCAAGCTGGCTGCTTACGAATGCGGAATTGAAGCCGTCGGCGATGCGCGGGCCCGCTTCAGCGTTCGCTTTTATATGGTGGCGATGCTTTTCATCCTGTTCGATGTGGAAGCGGTCTTCATGATGCCGTGGGCAGTCATCTATAGAGACCTGCCACGCATCACCGGGCAAAGGCTTTTTGGCTTCTGGGAGATGGTGGTGTATCTGGGATTCGTGTCCGTAGGGCTGTACTACATTGTGCGCAAAGGCATCCTGAACTGGAGCCAGGACAAGGCGGATCTTTGATGATGGCAGGAGGCAATTCCCCTTCTCTTCCCGATAAGGCGGCGGTGCTGGATGGATTGCCCGAGCATCCGGCGCTGCAGGCTATTCTGACTTGGAACGCCAAGGCGTTGCAGGATGCGAAGTTTGACCGCGGCGAGCTGACACTGACCGTTGCGCCAGAAACGATTCGGCAAGCAGCGGCCACGGTGCAGGCAGCCGGGTATAACTTTTTTGAGGATGCGACGGCAGTGGACTGGTTCCCCTCGGCACCGCGCTTCCAGGTCAGCTATCACATTCTTTCTCACGCAAGGCTGGAACGCATCCGGCTCTGCGTGCGGCTCGAGGACGAGAGTCCGGCGGTCGAATCGATTACGACCGTCTGGCCTGCTGCCAACTACTTCGAGCGCGAGATTTTTGACCTGTTCGGCATTCGATTTGAGGGGCACCCCAATCTTCGCCGCATCCTGATGCCCGATGACTGGAAGGGCCATCCGCTGCGCAAGGACTACCCTGTGGAGGGGTACCGCTAATGGTAGAGACCGCCGGCACGCCCATTCTGGAAGCTCCCGTCGCCGAAGGCTCAGGGGAGCAGCACATGGTCCTCAACATGGGACCACAGCATCCCTCCACTCACGGCGTGTTGCGGTTGGTGCTTGAGATTGACGGCGAAATCGTCGTTCGCCTCTATCCCGAAATCGGCTACCTGCACACCGGGATCGAAAAAACCTGCGAGGCTAAGTTTTATCAGCAGGTGGTTCCGCTGACGGACCGCATCGACTACCTGAGTCCGATGGCCAACAACCTGTGCTACTGCCTGGCCGTAGAGCGGTTGCTGGCGCTGGAGATTCCGGAAAAGGCACAGTGGATGCGGGTGCTGCTGTCTGAGCTGACCCGCCTGAATTCGCATCTGGTGTGGCTGGGCACGCATGCCATGGACATTGGCGCGCTCACGGTGTTTCTGTACACCTTCCGCGAGCGAGAAGACATTCTGCGCATCTTTGAAGCCGTGGCCGGGCAGCGCATGATGACGAGTTACTTTCGCATTGGCGGGCTCGCCATGGAGCCGCCCATCGACTTTTTTGATCGCGTGCAGAGCTTCATCCGGACCTTCCCCGAGAAGATTGACGAGTACTCGAATCTGCTTACGGGCAATCCAATCTTTGCCAATCGCCTGAAGGGCGTGGGGTATCTCTCCGCTGCGGATGCGATTGCGCTGGGCGTGACCGGGCCGCCATTGCGGGCTTCCGGCGTGGACATTGACCTGCGCCGCGACATGCCGTACTCCAGCTATGAGAAGTTCCAGTTTCAGGTACCGGTGTCCAACGAGGGAGACACGTGGGCGCGCTACCTGGTGCGGCTAGTCGAGATGCGCGAGAGCGTCAAGATTATCCAGCAGGCGCTGGATGGCATGCCGGAAGGACCCATTAAGGCGGATGCGCCGAAGATTGTGTTACCTGACCGGGAGAAAATGAAGACGCAGATGGAGGCATTAATCCATCACTTCAAGATTGTGACCGAGGGTTTTGCTGTTCCCGCGGGCGAGGTGTACCAGGGGATTGAAAGCCCGCGCGGACAAATGGGTTACTACGTGGTGTCGGACGGGACAGCCAAGCCGTATCGCGTACACATGCGCAATCCGTCGTTTGCCACGCTGCAGGCGTTGGAGACCATGTGCAAGGGCCGCATGCTTGCGGATGTGGTGGCGGTCATCGGCTCCATCGATATCGTGCTGGGGGAGATTGACCGCTAGTGGCAGGAAGCTTTTTCCCCAATTCGTACGCAAGAGCCATTGCTGACGCCACCGCGCGGCGAGAAGCGCTGCTAGCGCTGGATCTGGCCCTGCGGGCGCAGGCAGACGGTTGTATTCAGTTTTTTAAAAGCCTGGGAATTAGCGCCGGCCAGGAGATGAGAAAAGCGAATGAGATGCTCGGGGCGGCGGGATTCAAGCATTTATTCGAAGGCTTGTACATTTCCAACCCGCCGGAGTATCGGATTGTGATGAGTTTTGGAGGCGTTCCGCAGGCGCGCGAAGTTCTGCTTTTTATGGAGGACCAGAGTTCTCCGATGATTTCCGTAACCGATGAGAAGAAGAGCCCCACAGGTACCATGCAATTTATGCTGAAGGACGTGGGGGCAGGACTCAGCGCTTACATTACGGAAGGTGGAGGCACGGCGAATTGGAGCATATCCCTTACAGCGGAGGATGTCTCCATCCGAATCGTTGAGAATGTGATTGATGGACTCTACCGGTGAGATCCGTTTTGCAGTGTTCGGCGAGCTTTGGGTTTCGCTCGCTTCCCTGCTCCGCAGCTATACCGCGGCGCATGGATTGAATGGCAATCGCCAGGCCACGGTGGAACTGGGTGAGGAGCGAATTACGGTGCGCCACGGCGACAAGTGGCTCGAACTGATACGGAGCGATGCGCAGGTGAACTGGCTGCGCGAAGACGGGCAACATGGGATGCTGGAATTGATGAACGATGGAAGACTGCGGTCGAGCGCCGGTGAGGCCGAAATGGATATGGCTGCAGAAGCATGGGCACGGGAGTTGATGCAATGAGTCGCCAGGAAATGGGCAAGGAAACCATGACCGTCTTTTCTCCGCAGCTTGCGGCGCGCTTTGACGCGCTGGTGGAGAAGTACCCGGTGCGCCGTTCCGCATTGGTCCCCATGCTGCTGTATGCGCAAGATGAGGTGGGTTATGTCTCGGATGCAGTGATTGCCGAAGTGGCGGAGCGCATCGGCATTACAGAGCTGGAAGTGCGCAACGTGGCCACCTATTACTCCATGCTGCGCTTCAAGCCAGGGGGCAAATTTAACGTGCAGGTGTGCACCAACATCAGCTGCATGCTGCGCGGAGCCTATGAGCTTTTTGAGCGCTTTCAGGAGGAACTGGGAGTGGGTCATAAAGGCGTAACCGCGGATGGCGTGTTCTCACTGGAAGAAGTGGAATGCATTGGGGCCTGCTGCTGGGCGCCGGCCATCCAGGTGAATTACGACTTCCACGACGAACTTGCGCCGGACAGCGTGCCGAGCATTCTGGCTGAGTATCGCGGCAAGGCGGCTGGGCAAGGGGTGACACCGCATGCCTAGACTGGTTTCGCATCCCGACGAAGTGAAAATTGTGACCAGCCGCTTTGGAAAGGGCGCCGCAGACATCGACCGCTATGTGGAAATGGGCGGCTATGCGGCTGCTCGCAAGTGCCTGGAACAGGGACCCGACTGGATCATCAATGAGATGAAGGCCTCCAACCTTCGCGGTCGCGGAGGAGCAGGCTTTCCTACGGGCATGAAGTGGTCCTTTGTTCCCAAGCAAAGCGCCAAGCCGAAATATGTGCTGGTGAATGGAGACGAAAGCGAGCCGGGGACCTGCAAGGACCATCTGATTTTTCTGCATGACCCGCACGCCGTGATTGAAGGTGCAATGATTGCAGGCATTGCCATCGGCGCCAAGGTTGGCTTCATCTATCTGCGGGGCGAATACCGCTACCTCCTTGAGATCATGGAGAAGGCTGTGGCCGATGCCTACGCAAAGGGCTTTTTAGGCAAGAATATTTTCGGCTCGGACACGGAATTTCAGGTGATTACGCAGAGCGGCGCGGGAGCTTACGAAGTTGGCGAGGAATCCGCACTGATGGAGTCGCTCGAGGGCAAGCGCGGCGTGCCTCGCATCAAGCCGCCCTTCCCGGCCGTGGTGGGACTGTACGGCGGACCCACGGTAATCAACAATGCCGAGACGATCGCCACAGTTCCTCACGTCATCACCATGGGTGGGCCCGCTTATGCGGCGGTGGGCACGGAGCGGAATGGCGGCACGCGCCTGTTTGGGTTGAGCGGTCACGTGGAGCGGCCCGGCGTGTATGAGCTGCCGATGGGCTACAACCTGAAGAAGATGATTTATGAGGTGGGTGGCGGAGTGCGCGGCGGAAGAAAGCTGAAGGCCGTGGTCCCGGGAGGCTCTTCCACGCCGGTTCTGCTTCCGGAGGAAATTGAAACGCTCGGCATGGACTTTGACCAGGTGGGCAAAGCGGGATCGATGCTCGGCTCCGGCGGCGTCGTTGTCCTTGACGATCAGACCTGCATCGTCGAGTTCGCACTGCGCACCATTAGTTTTTATCAGCATGAAAGCTGCGGCTGGTGCATTCCCTGCCGCGAAGGGACCGACTGGCTGAAGAAGTCGCTCACGCGGTTCCACGCGGGCTTTGGCGTGGAAAAGGACATCGACAACATTCAATATCTGGCGCAAAACATGCTCGGACGTACCTTCTGCCCGCTGGGCGATGCGGCGGCTATGCCCACGCTGGGATTTGTGAAGAAGTTCCGCAAGGAATTTGAGGATCACCTGAACGGAAAGCCCTGCCCGTTTGCCAAGCACGTGGACTTGGCTGTGGTGTAAGGGCGCTGGAGACGCATGGCAGACGTAACGTTCACAGTCGACGGAAAGAAGCTGGCCGCCCCCGCGGGCACGCTGCTGATTGATGCGTGCCGCAAGGCGGGCATTGAGATTCCGGCCTTTTGTTACTATCCCGGGCTGAGCCTGCAGGCTGCCTGCCGCATGTGCGTGGTGCGCCAGGAGAAGGTGGGCAAGCTGCAAACAGCCTGTACCACGGCGGTGGCCGAGGGACAGGTGTTCATTACCGAGTCCGACGAGATTGCGCAGGCGCGCAAGGCCACGCTGCAGCTGCTGCTTGGCAATCATCCTCTGGACTGCCCCGTGTGCGATGCCGGCGGGGAGTGTGAACTGCAGGACATGACCTTCAAGTATGGCGCGGGAGAGAGCCTCTACACCGAGGCGAAGCACCATCGCGACGAACAGCAGTGGTCTCCTGCAGTTTTCTATGACCGGCCGCGCTGCATTCTGTGCTACCGCTGCGTCCGCATGTGCGGAGAAGGCATGGACGTTTGGGCGCTGGGGATTCAGAATCGCGGTTCCAGTTCTGTGATCGCGCCCAACAATGGCAACCAGCTGGATTGCGAGCAGTGCGGCATGTGCATTGATGTGTGCCCAGTGGGCGCACTGACCAGTGGCAGTTATCGCTACAAGACCCGCCCGTGGGAGATGAAGCATGTCTCGACCGTGTGCACGCATTGCGCGGACGGCTGCAAGGTCACGCTCGGCATTCGACAGTCGAATGACGGCAGTGAAATTGTGCGCGCCGACAACCGCGACAAGAGCGGCATCAATAACGACTTTCTCTGCGCCAAGGGCCGCTTTGGGTTTGACTTTGTGGAGAACCCCGAGCGCCTTAACCGCCCGCTGGTGCGCAATGCCCAGGGCGAGCTGGAGCCCGCCACATGGGATCATGCGCTACGCTTTGCCGCAGCAAAGTTGAGGGAGATTCGCGACGCGCGCGGTGGAAGCTCGATTGGCGTCATCGGCTCCAATACGACGACCAACGAAGAGAATTACCTGCTGCAGAAGTTTGCGCGCGTTGTGCTTCAGACCAACAATATTGATCACACGCGCACCGCGGATTACGCAGCGTTTGCAGCGGCCCTAGAAGGCCAGACCGAAAAGACGGCCAGCCTGCGCGATACGGAATCGGCACCGGCAATACTGCTGGTCGGCGGAAATCCCACCGAGGAGCATCCGCTGCTGGCCTGGAACTTGCGCACCAATGTCCGCCTCAATAAGGCCCGGCTCTATGTGGCGAATAATCGACCAATCAAGCTGGAACGCCAGGCGCGCGCGGCGCTTCGGCTGAACGCTGAGGACTACGCGAAGCTGCCGGCCCTGCTGGAGAGCGGCGCATCGGACTTGGCAAAGGCGGTGCTCGGTGAGGAGTCGATACTTCTCATCTTTGGACAGGAATACCGAGGCAAAGATTTGGCATCCCTTGTGGCCTGGGGCCTTCGCCGTGGCAATGTGCGCTTTGCCTGCCTGGGCGACCATGCCAATTCGCGCGGTGCGGCCGATATGGGCCTGCTTCCGGACCGGCTGCCGGGATTTGTGTCTTGCAGGGACGCGGGTCCATTTGCGACCGAGTATGCGGGAATGCCGACGGATTCGGGCATGGCCCAGCCAGAGATGTTTGCCGCAGCTGCCAAAGGAGAACTTGGCGCGCTGCTGGTAGTTGGCGCCAATCCAGCAGCCGAGTTTGGGCTGGACCGGACGAAACTTGGCAGCACATTCACGATCGTGCAGGACATCTTCCAGACTGAGACGGCCGCTCTGGCGGATGTGGTATTTCCCGCGGCGAGCCTCTATGAGAAGACCGGCACCGTGACCAACACGTACGGTGACGTGCAGTTGGTCCTCAAGGGCGCGGATCGCGCAGGCGTGAAATCCGACTTCGAGATTCTGGTGCGACTGGCAGGCGCAATGGGTGTTGATGTGAAGACGCTGGTGCCTTTTGGCAAGCGTGCCGTGACTGCGGATCTGGGTCAGTCCCGCGGAGCCCAAGCGGGCGAGGCAGATCGCCACGCGGTTTGGCTTGCGGCGAATGATCTGGAACCGAAGCTGAGCCCATTTGACCCGCTGGCTGTCCTTGATGAGATCGAACGCCTTGTACCGGGCTATCGGCTTGACCGGCTGAGCCTGTTTGGCGGGAATGATGTCCCCACGGAGCCGGGCTTCGTTGCGGTCACTGCACTCACCGGGCAGGACCTTGTTGCACCGGCGCACGACGGACTTTTTACTTCCGGAACCCTCAGCCGTTACAGCCCTGCGCTGCAGGATTTGAAACGGCATCAGACCCCTGCCCCGGCAGAGGCCGCAGCGGACTGACTCTGCAGATTGGCAAGAGAGGCTGAAGACGCGTGACGATTTTGGAATTCTTTTTTTGGAGCTTGCTCAAGGTCATCGTGGTGACGGTGGTGCTGCTGCTCGGCGTCGCATACACGGTGTTGCTTGAGCGAAAACTCGTGGGCCGCATCCAGAATCGCTGGGGGCCCAGCCGCGTTGGCCCATTCGGACTGCTGCAACCGCTCGTCGACGGCGCCAAGTCTTTTTTGAAGGAAGATATCATTCCCAGCGGCGTCTACCGGCCGCTGTATCTGCTGGCCCCCATCCTTGCGCTTAGCTGCGCGCTCATCTCCATCGCCGTGGTGCCCTTTGGCTCACCGAGTATTACCGGCCCTGGCGGCTTCCACTTTTTCGAGATTGCAGACGTCAACATCGGACTGCTGGTAATTCTGGGCATTACTTCGATTGGCGTCTATGGCATTGCGCTCGCCGGCTGGTCGTCGAACAACAAGTACTCACTGCTGGGGTCGCTGCGATCCTCAGCACAGCTGATCAGCTATGAGCTCGCGCTGGGTCTTTCGCTGGTGGGCGTGGTGCTTCGCGCCGGCTCGCTCAACCTGCGGGTCATTGTGGAGAGCCAGGCAAGCAGAGGCATGCTTTCCTGGAACATCTTCGGCGGCCTACAGATTGTGGCTTTTTTCGTCTACCTGATGGCGGCCTACGCGGAAACCAACCGCTCCCCCTTTGACCTGCCGGAAGCGGAAAGCGAACTCACTGCCGGCTACCACACCGAGTACAGCTCGATGAAGTTCGCCATGTTCTTCATGGCCGAATACGCCAACATGATCACCGTGGGCTGCGTGGCGACGCTTCTGTTTCTGGGTGGATGGACTAGCCCCTTCGGTGACCTGATTCCCATGCCGCATAGCGTGGCGCTTCAAGCTATCCTGCCCATCTGCTGGTTTGTCCTGAAGGTCTTCAGTTTTCTGTTTCTGTATGTGTGGGTGCGCGGAACACTTCCGCGCTTCCGCTATGACCAACTCATGAATTTTGGATGGTGCTACCTGATGCCGATCGCCATCCTCAACATTGTGGCGACAAGCCTCTGGCTTGCGTACCGTTAGGAGCGCAACAGTGCCGCTGACAGCGCGATGCAATGAAGATGCGCTGCACAGAGACTGACAAGGCGCTCAGTTACAATCGTGAGGGGCTCCGGAGCTTTGCTGCGGACACAAACAACCCTCCACCAACCTGTCGAAACAGTTCTTCGACCCTCGCCAGTTAGTGACGGAACAATGCACCTGATTCTGTTTCTCCTTTTTGCCGGATTTTGCCTTGCTGGAGCGATCAATCTCCTGCTGCAGACTCATCCTATTTCCAGCGCCCTTTCGCTCATCGTGGTCATGACCTCTCTGGCTGTCCTCTACCTCCTTCTTGGAGCGGAGTTCCTGGCGGCAGCGCAGGTGATCGTTTACGCCGGCGCCATCATGGTGTTGTTCACGTTCGTGGTGATGCTACTGAATGCCGGCCGAGAAGAGAAAACACTTGGCAGCCGCGCGGCGCGCATGATCGGTTTTCCTTCCGTGGTGGCCATCCTTAGCCTGCTCGCGATGGTCGTGCTTCATATCAAGGGTACCGGTTCAGCGGCGCTTCGCGACGGTATCACGTCCACACACGAACTGAGCACCGTACTCTTTACCAAACTCCTGCTGCCATTTGAAGTCACCTCGATTCTCATTCTCATTGCCATTCTTGGCGCAGTGGCCCTAGCCGATCGCGGCGAGGGAGAAAGGAGATCCGGCAAATGACATCCCTCCTTACGCAAGAAGTCCCTTTGACCTGGTACCTGCTGTTGAGCGCGGTACTTTTTTCGCTCGGGGTACTTGGATTTCTCATCAAGCGCAACCTCATCACCATTTTCATGTCCATTGAGTTGATGCTCAACGCCGTGAACCTCTCGTTTGTGACCTTTGCTCACCAGTGGCATGCGGTGAAGGGACAGATTTTTGTCTTCTTTGTGATGATGGTGGCCGCAGCAGAAGCTGCCGTTGGATTCGCTATTATCATTGCTGTCTTTCGCGCCCGCGCCACCTTGGCAGTTGACCGCATTGACCTGATGAAACTATGAACGAGTCTCTCTATCTCTGGCTGATTCCGCTGCTTCCGTTTGCCGGCTTCGTGTTGAACGGCACACTCGGACGCCGCATGCCCAAGGCAGTGGTTTCCACCATCGCCCTTGCCGCGCCGGCAGGTTCCCTTCTGCTGGTCCTTAAAGCCCTGCTTGCCAGCAGAGGAGGCCTTGCGCTTCCTTTCGTGGAGACTTGCCCTTTCCCATGGATACAGGCGGGCTCGCTTCATATTGACTTCAGCTTTGTATTGGACCACCTTTCGATTGTGATGCTGCTGGTGGTCACTGGAGTGGGCTTTCTTATTCATCTTTACTCGGTCGGCTACATGGAGCACGAAGATGGATACTGGCGCTACTTCAGCTATCTGAACCTGTTCCTGTTCTTCATGACCGTGCTGGTACTGGCCGGCAACGTGCTGCTGATGTTCGTGGGCTGGGAGGGCGTGGGACTTGCATCTTATCTGCTGATTGGCTTTTACTACGAGCGCCAGTCCGCGGCGGACGCCGGCAAGAAAGCTTTCATCGTCAACCGCATTGGCGACTTCGGTTTTCTTATCGGAATCTTCCTGCTGCTCGGCAACTTTGGCACGCTGACCTTCAGCGAGATCGCCGCAAAACTGAGCGCATCGCCTGCCTGGCAGGGCGGAGTGCTCACCGCAATCGCGCTCTGCCTGCTGGTGGGCGCGACGGGCAAGAGCGCGCAGCTGCCGCTTTACATCTGGCTGCCTGACGCGATGGAAGGTCCTACGCCGGTCTCGGCCCTGATCCACGCAGCCACCATGGTCACTGCTGGCGTGTACATGATCGCCCGCACTCACTTCCTGTTCGACCGCTCCCCGCTCACACTCGGCGTGGTGGCCGCGGTGGGCGCAGGTACAGCGCTCTTTGCGGCCACCATCGCGCTGGTGCAGAACGACATCAAGCGGGTGCTGGCCTACTCCACCATTTCGCAGCTCGGGTACATGTTCCTCGGCTGCGGCGTTGCCGCTTACTCTGCCGCTGTGTTTCATTTGATGACGCACGCTTTTTTCAAGGCCCTGCTATTCCTTGCCGCAGGTTCCGTTATCCACGCCCTGAGCGGCGAGCAGGACATGCGCAAGATGGGCGGCCTTTGGAAGAAGCTTCCCATCACTTTCTGGACGATGACTGCCGCCGTCTTTGCCATCTCCGGAGCGCCGCCTTTTTCCGGATTCTTCTCGAAGGACGCCATCCTGTATTCGGCATTTCTGCAGGGACCCAGCGGCAAGTTGCTGTGGTTCGTCGGCGTCGTCACTGCCCTTCTTACGGCGTTCTACATGTTCCGCCTCTGGTACATGACGTTCTTTGGCGAATCACGAAGCCCGGACGCGCACCCGCATGAGAGCCCGTGGACAATGCTGGTGCCTCTGGTCCTCCTTGCGCTCTTGTCTGTGGGTGGTGGCTGGGTTGGCATCGGGCGCTTCTCGGAATATCTCGCGCCTTCGACAGGGTCCCGCCTGGCGGAAGGCGGAAGCCCCGGACTCGAGATTGGCCTAACCGCACTGGCCGTCTTGGTCGCGCTGCTGGGATGGTTCCTGGCGGACCGGATGTATCGGCAGCGTCCGGAGGCTCCCGCGAAGCTGGCAGCGGAGTATCCAGCCGGATACAAGCTGCTGCTCCACAAATATTTCGTCGATGAAATCTACAGCTATCTGATTGTCAAGCCTCTGTTGTTCTTTTCCAGATTCTTCCTTGAGTGGGTAGTGGACTTTGCCATTTTGGGTGGCGCCGTGTGGCTGATGGGCGGCACGGCCACACTGGGCGGCGCGGTGCTGCAGCGCTGGCAATCGGGCAATCTGCGCTCCTATGCCGCATGGTTGGCTCTGGGCGCGGCCGGCCTGCTTCTGTTTGTCCTGGTTCCCTGGACCACGTTGCTGACAGGATTCGGACTTCACCTCGGCGTGGGGGCGCACTGAGCCATGACCTATTTGAACGAAAACATCCTCACGCTGATTCTTCTGGTGCCGCTGGCCGGAGCCATCCTGATCGCTCTCTTGCCGGATCGCGGCAAGGCTCCGGCATGGACGGCACTGCTCACCACGCTCGTCAGTTTCGTACTCACGCTTCATTTGCCGACTCACTTTCTTCCGGAAGGGCACGGCTTTCAATTTGAAATCAATCGCCCCTGGATTGAGAGCCCGCCTATCTTTTACCACGTAGGCATTGATGGCCTGAGCCTCTGGCTTGTGGTGCTGGTGGGCCTTCTGGCTCCGGTTGGAGTTCTAGCCAGCTGGAACGTGATCAAGGAACGTCGCAAGATTTTCTATGCGCTTTTCCTTGTGCAACAGACCGCGATGTTCGGCGTTTTTGTGTCGCTGGATCTGATGCTCTACTACGGCTTCTGGGAACTGTCGCTCGTACCGATGGCTATTCTCATTGCGATGTTCGGCCGCAAAGAAGGGCCCAAGACCGCCATCAAGTTCTTCCTCTACACCTTCATCCCATCAGCTCCGCTGCTGGTGGCCATCCTGTGGCTCTACACACACACCGGAACCTTCAGCTTTTCTGAGTTGCAGATGTTGATTGCCTCTGGTGGACTGCCGGCGGGCGCGTTGTTCTGGGTTGCCCTTGCTTTTCTATTTGCCTTCGCGGTCAAGGTGCCGGTATTCCCACTGCACGGCTGGATATCCGACACGTTCAGCGAGGCGCCCGTGGCCCTTGCCATGGTGGTTGCCGGAAAGCTGGGGCTCTATTCCATGCTCCGCTTTCACGTGGAGCTGTTTCCGCAGCAAGCCAAAGCCATTGCCCCGGTGCTGGTTGCCTTGGCGGTGATCGGCATTCTGTATGGAGCTTGCCTTGCCCTGGTGCAGCGCGACTTCTGGCGGCTGATGGCGTACGCAGCCATCAGTCATCTGAGCCTTGTGACGCTGGGCATTTATGGGCTCACCTTCACCGGCTGGGACGGCGCGGTGTATCAGATCCTGAATCACGGCGTGGTGGACGCGGCGCTCTTCCTATTGCTTGGGATCCTTGAGCTGCGCTATGGTACAAGCGAGATTGCCGCATTCGGCGGACTGGCCAAGAGAGTGCCTCAGACTGCGACGCTCTTTGTGATTGCGTCTCTGGCAATGATCGGCCTGCCACTGCTGAACGGATTTGTGGGCGAGTTCCTCATTCTCTCCAGCACCTTCACGGGGGTCAGCCACGGCTGGGGCATTGCGGCCACGGTTGGAGTCATCCTAGGCGCGACGTATATGCTCTGGCTGGTGCAACGGTTGTTTTACGGCCAGCAGAGCCAGTTGGCGGCTGCGCGACCCGCCATCGACCTGCACTTCTCTGAGCAGTTGATGCTGTGGCCCATCGCGGTGCTCATGCTGGCGATGGGGATTGCACCGTCCCTCTGGTTCCCGTCCATTGAGAACCGCATCGCGAGCCCGGTTGTGAAAGGATCCGTCCCGTTGCCGCAAGTCAATTTGAGCAGCGCCGTGCAGAGGGAGGGCCAGCGATGAACCCTGTACTGCTCTTCTTCCTGCATCACTTACTGCGCCACGAAGATTTCTTCCGCATCCTACCCGAGGTTGTCCTCACTTTGACCGGCGTTCTCATCATGCTGGTGGACGCATCGGTACCAGCCGACACACCGCGCCGCTTCCTCGGCAGAATTGCGGCCCTCGGCGCAACACTCGCGATCTGGGCCAGCCTCTTGCAGCTTTCAATGCCCACAGGAACCGGCTTTTCCGCCACGGTGGAGACCAGCCCGTTCACCGTCTTTTTCCATACGCTCATCTGCGGAATTGTGCTGGTGGCCATTCTGCTGGCCATGGACACCCTTCCCGAATCCACGCATCATCAGGGAGAGTACTACGCGCTGATCGTATTCGGCGCGGTGGGCATGTGCCTGCTGACCAGCGCGGTGGAGCTGCTGGTTGTCTTCATTGCGCTGGAAATCTCGTCCATCGCCACGTATGTTCTGGCGGGATTTCGCAAGGAGACGGCTCGCGGACCGGAAGCGGCAATCAAGTATTTTCTTCTCGGATCGTTCGCCACTGCCTTTCTGCTGTACGGCATCGCGCTCATCTTTGGTGCTACGGGCACCACGCAGATTTATGAGATTGCAGACCGCGTAGCCGCGGCGCAGAATCACTTTCTCGTATTGGCCGCGCTGGCATTCCTGCTGGTTGGCATTCTGTTCAAGGTCTCCGCGGCACCTTTCCACGTGTGGACGCCGGATGTGTACGAGGGTGCACCCTCCCCAGTGGTTGCGCTGATGTCCACCGCGCCCAAGGCGGCTGCCTTTGCACTTCTGCTGCGCGTGGTTTATGAGATGTTCCCCACATTGCATGCGGTCTGGGCTCCCATCCTTTGGGCAGTAGCCATTCTCTCCATGACTGTGGGCAATCTGGCGGCCCTGCGCCAACAGAACGTGAAGCGCATGCTGGCTTACTCGTCCATCGCTCACGCCGGCTATCTGCTGGCGGCGTTTGCGGGGCTTGGCGCCGCAGGTATTGCCGCGGCAGCTTTCTACACTGCCGCCTACGCCGCCATGAACGTGGGCATCTTCGCCGTGGTCACCCTGGTGAGCGGATACAACGAAGATCTTCCGCTGGTTCAGGATTTCCGCGGCCTCATCTATCGCTCGCCGCTGCTGGGCAGCCTGATGATTTTCTTCCTTGTCTCGCTGGTCGGCATTCCCTTCACCGGAGGCTTCTTCGGCAAGTTCTATGCGTTTACCGCAGCAGTTGGCGGAGGCGCTATCTGGCTTGCGATCATTGGCCTGCTCAACTCCGGACTGGCTGCCGCTTATTATCTGCGGCTCGCGTTTGCGTCTGTGCAGCGCCATCCGGATGAAGCGACCATCGAGGCGGCTCGTCCACAGCAGGTCGGAATCGCCGTGGGTGCAGCCCTGCTGTTTGCTGTGGCGGCTACCCTTGTCCTGGGAATCGTGCCCGGCGACGTGCTTCAGGCTGCACAGTCCGGCGCGCACACCTTGCAGGCGCCACCGGAAGCTGGCAGCGTGCCCGCATCCTCCACGGAGACTTCGCCCGTCCACGTGCAGTGGATCAAGTAACCGCACACCGGAAGAAGGCGGATTAAGCTTTGACGCCAGCAGTTCGGTACCACTCCACCGTGCGGCGCAACCCCTCGCGAAAATCCACCAGCGGCTTGTAGCCCAGCAATTCCTCGGCCAGACGAATGTCGGCAAGTGAGTCCCGAATGTCTCCGGCGCGCGGCGGTCCGTAGGCAGCTTCGCCCGGAAAGCCGGTCAAGTCCTTGAGGATACGGAAGGTCTCATTCAAGGTGATGCGGGTTCCCGTGGCTGTATTCATGACCCGGCCAGCGACCTTCTCTGCGGGCGCTGCAGCGGCCAGCAAGTTTGCGTGCACCACGTTTTCAATGTAGGTGAAGTCGCGGCTCTGCTCCCCGTCGCCGTGCATCGTGGGCTGCTGCCCGGCCAGCATGCGCCGGCAGAAGATGGCCAGCACGCCGGAATAGTGCGAGGCCGGATCCTGGTACGGCCCGAAGACATTGAAGTAGCGCAGGGTGACCGTCTCCATTCCGTAAACACGGGTAAATGCGCCCATGTAATGCTCGCCCGCGAGCTTTGCCACCGCATAAGGAGAGATGGGAATCGGCAGCATCTCCTCATGCTTCGGCATGGTTGGAGTATCTCCGTAGGCGGAAGACGAGCCGGCATAGACGACGCGCCGGACACCCGCATCTTTGGCGGCGATGAGCAGGTTGAGGGTGGCGGTCACGCAATTCCGATTGGTGCCTGCGGGATCCTCAACGGAACGCGGCACGCTTGCAAGAGCCGCCTCATGAAAGACGACTTCGACCCCCTGACAAGCCTTTGCACAGGCCGCCGGGTCCGCCAGGTCGCCTTCGATGAATTCCATCCGTTCCAGTCCCACCAGGTTTGCGCGCTTGCCGGTAAGGAAGTTGTCAATGCCTCTCACCTGTTCACCCCGCGCCAGCAGTGCGGCGGCAATGGAACGGCCAATGAAACCTGCGACACCTGTAACCAGATACGTACCCAATTTTCCGTCTCCTTGCGTGCAGCGATTGAGCAATCGCGACGCCCTTCTAAGAATACTATCTGTCATCCCCCGTCCGGTTTTTCATCTACCGAGTAACCTGCGGGGGACTTACAATCTTAGGTATGACCTCCGTTTCTCCAACCACCCTGACCGAGCTGAAACAGCGCATTGCAACCCGCCAGGCCCGGATTGGCATCGTCGGCATGGGATATGTGGGATTACCCCTGGCGCTGCTATTTAGCGGCGAGCGCTTTCACGTGACCGGCTTCGACATTGCGGCAGACAAGGTAAGGACGCTAAACGAAGGCGGCTCCTACATTGTCCGCATCCTGCCGGCGATGATTCAGGAAGCTCAGAAGGCCGGCTTCCGCGCGACCTCGGCATACGCTGAGATTGAGCAGATGGATGCCGTGATCATTTGCGTGCCCACGCCGTTGAATGAATATCACGAACCGGACCTCAGCTTCGTCACCGGCACCGTCCAGGCCATTGCTCCCCACATCCACGAGGGGCAACTGATTATTCTGGAGAGCACAACCTACCCCGGAACCACGGAGGAAATCGTTATCCCTCTGCTGGAGAAGGGCAACCCAAGTGGGATTCGAGTGGCGCGAACGCTGGAGGATTCTGGTGTCCATGTGGCCTTTTCCCCGGAGCGCGAGGACCCGGGAAATGAGACGGTCGCCCGGCATGACATTCCCAAAGTGGTGGGTGGATCTGGCCCCGCCGCTGCGGAACTTGCCGCTACTCTATATGGCGCCATTTTTCGTCACGTAGTCCCGGTCAGCAGTCCCTCCGTGGCAGAGATGACCAAGCTGCTCGAGAATATCTACCGCTGCGTGAACATCGCCCTGGTAAACGAACTGAAGCAACTCTGCATGCGTATGGGGATTGACATCCACGAGGTGATCGACGCGGCAAAGACCAAGCCATTCGGCTTCCAGGCGTTCTATCCCGGGCCCGGACTGGGCGGCCACTGCATTCCCATTGACCCGTTTTACCTATCCTGGAAAGCCAAGCAGTTTGACTTTCGCACTCGCTTTATCGAGTTGGCCGGAGAGGTCAACATCCAGATGCCCTACTTTGTAATCGACCAGCTTGCAGACGGGCTCAACCAGCATCAAAAGTCCATCAACGGCTCGAAGATCCTGGTGCTTGGACTCGCTTACAAGCGCGATATTGACGACCTTCGCGAGTCCCCTTCCCTCACTATTCTTGAACTGCTCCGCGCGAAGGGCGCCAGCGTGTCTTATAACGACCCGTACTTCCCTTCAGTGGGACAGGGCCGGCACTATGCGCTGAACATGACCAATACGCCGCTGGAGAATCTGGCCCAGTACGACGCAGTCATGATCGTGACAGACCACTCGACGTACGATTACGCGTCGATCGTGGAGCATGCGCAGCTGGTGGTGGACACGCGCAATGCCACCAAAGGAATTTCCTCACCAAAAATCGTGCGCTGCTGAGGCATAAAAGGAAAGGGCACAGCCAAAGCCGCGCCCTTCCGCCCGATTTAATCGCGATGGCCCGCGCGGTTTGGCCTATTCGTGCGCTCCGTGTTTGCGCAGGTAGTCCGCCCAGTTCGTGTCGTCCATCTGCAGCGCGTAGGTGAGCGGCCGATGCTGGCTCTGATCCACCGCATTTACGTCCGCACCGTGCTCCACCAGAATTTTTACGAGGCTTCCATACTGCAAGTGCAGTGCACAATCCAGTATGGTATCGCCGTAGGCGTCCGGAAGATTCACGTTTGCTCCGTGCGCTAGAAGGAAGAGCACATCGTCCTTCTGATCCCGCATGACAGCCCAAAACAGGGGCGTGGCGCCGCTGGCTGCCTGTGCATTTACGTTGGCTCCCTTGGACACCAGGAGCTGCACCATCTGCTTGTGCCGAACAGAAAACTCCGCAAGGTCCAGCGGGGTGTATCCATTCTTCATATAGCGCGTGTCGGGGCCGTGCACATTGAGCAATACGACCGGATCCTGGTGATTATTGGAGGAAAACACCTTCCCCAGGTCACCTGGCATGAAGGGGCCGTAATTATTCTTTGCGTTCACGTCGGCGCCGGCCTCCAGCAGCACTGCGGCAACTTCCACATTGCCGTGCAGCGCTGCAACAGCCAGGGGAGTATTCCCATTGCTGTCCAGGCTGTTCACCAGCTTCGGGTCCGCCTGCAACAGGGCCTTTACCTTCTTGGCATTTCCTTTGAGTGCCTCGTCGTGGATGGGATCGCTGAAGGCATGGCTTGCGCAGGCAACCGCCAAAAGGCACATGCAGGTGACGCGGAGTGTCCGCGAGTGAAAGAGTCGATTGAGCACAGCACATTTGTTCATGAATCTCTCCAGATAAATCGTTATTGTAAACGAAGAGAATGATAGAGGACAGTGCAGGCATCTCCCGGCGAGACGCTCCCCTGCCGAATCGTGTATTGTGAGGGGGTTCGCCTATGACATTTCTGCAAGCCACTCTGGCGGAACCGCAAACCTTCTCCCTGTGGGAAAGACTGCTCTTCTTATCGCTCGCCATTGCCTCTGCGGCGCTGTTCTGGTGGCGGTTCTCCCCTATCTTTCGCCGAATCGTCCGGTCTCGTCCAGATCCTGACTTTCACCTTGCACCGGTCGCCCGCCGCATACGCGACTTTGTGTGGGAAGTGCTTTGCCAGTCCAAGGTGATTCGCCAGCGGCCCCTCCCTGGGCTGGCCCACGCCTTTGTTTTCTGGGGTTTCTGCGCTTTCGTGCTGGTTACGCTCAACCACTGCGCGGTGGGACTCGGGCTCGGATTTCTGTCTCCCAAAGGTCTGTTTGGCCGCTTCTACTTTTACTTTGCGGCGCTGTTTGCCCTGGCCTGCGCTGTTGGCATTGCCGGACTTCTTGTGCGCCGGTTTCTGGTTCGGCCTCGCTGGCTTGGGGAGAAGCTCTCGTGGGAGTCGGGCTTCATTGCCCTTCTTATTTTTCTGCTGATGGTGACGTACCTCGCGGCCTTTTTTGTCACGGACTCCGGAACCACGGTGCGGGTGCTCTGGTGGACCCACACGCTCACCCTGCTGGTGTTCCTGCCCATCATTCCCAAGACCAAGCACCTGCACCTGGTCCTGAGCCCGGCCACCATTTTTCTTTCCCGCGGGGGTTTCAGCAAGATCCCGCCGCTTGCGGGCGATGAGGATTTCGGGCTGGTGGCGGGAACCGACCTGACCCGGCTGGTGAGCTTGCAGGCCTACTCCTGCGTGGAGTGTGGCCGCTGCACGGAGCACTGCCCTGCGGCGAATACGGGGAAGGAACTGAACCCGAAGGAGATTGTGCTGGGGCTCCGCGGATACCTGAATGAGTTCGGACCACGGTCAGACCAGCCGCTGCTGGGCAAGTACAACTCTCAAGAGGCTGCGTTCCAGTGCACCACGTGCGG
>DATKTQ010000267.1:0-11555 GCA_035531055.1 Occallatibacter sp.
CGTCGACGAACTCCTGCAACTCAAAGAGCAGGGTGGCGGGCGCGAGGTTCCACTGGCCGCCGGAAGCGAGGACGCCGTTGTCTCCGCAGGAGCGGTAAATGGCGAGGACGCGATGCGCCTCAGGGCAACGGACGCGGACGCGGAGCGCGTATTGATTGGCGGGGTTGATGGCGTACGCGGTGCCGGTGGCGGAGCCCATGACGAGCGGCTGCACGGAGACGGCGCCGCTGCCCTGCTGCGCGGTGACCTGGAAGCCCGCGGTGCAACTGGCGGCGTTGCCGATGCCGGCGAAGAAGCCGGCGAGGATGCCGCTGCTGCCCGAGGTGAGGATGACGCCGGTGGCCTCAAGGAGCAGCGAGCCGCCCATTTCGATGGGGTCCAGCCAGGTGAGCATGGTGTTGCCATCGATGCCGTTGCCACCTTGCATGGCGAGTCCGCCAGCGCCGAGGGAGAAGTACTGTCCGCTGCCGGAGTCGGCCCAGAGGCGAGGGTCGATCTGGGTTTCGTTGAAGAGCTCGCGGATGAGGATGGACTCCGAGGTGAGCGGGAAGTAGGGCGGCTCAGAGAGGAGGAACTGGGTGGTGACGCCATCGCCGAGGAAGTACTCCGTGAAGTAAGCGACGGGCTCGTGGCGGCCGCAGACGGTGATGTCATTGGCGAGCTCGCGGCGCGCGCCGGCGTTGAGCGTGAGATTGCCGAGGGTGAGGGAGCCGTCCGACTCATTGAGCGGATGGACGAGGCCGGGAATGGCGTTGAGTGCGAGGGCTCCGGCGGAGGCGCGATAGGCCGCGCGGGCCTGGCTGGAGACGAGGCCGGCATTGGCGCTGAATGCAGAGCCTGGTTGCGGCGCAAAGTGCGAGACGGTGGCGGAGAGTAAAAGGGCCTGCGTGGACAAGGCGGGCGAGCCGGTGCGCGTGACGAGGTTGGTGAGCAGTTGTCCCGCGGTTTGGCCGGTGGTGTTTTTGGCGACGGCGAGAAGGAGCTGGTCGAGGAGCCACTCGTCACTGATGGCCTGGAGCGCGATGCGATAGCGCGGGCCCTCGAGGCCGACGCCGGCGAACTCTGGCAGCGGGGTGACGGCGAGGTAGCCGGTGAAGTAGGTGGTTCCGTCATCGCCGGTGACGGCGAGGGACTGATTGCGAATGGGCGTGGGCAGCGAGCCGCCGGCGGGCAGGCTGAGCCAAAGCTGGCAGACCGAGGGCTCGTTGAGCTTCCGCTCGATGGTGAGCGGATGGGCGGCGTCGAGCGCGGCGGTGTAGTCCTGACCCTGGATGGTGATTTTCATGACGGCTTGCTCTCCTGCGCGGTGGCGCGGTGAATGCGGGGATGAAGGACTTGCGAACTAGATGAGCGCGTTGGGAGCGGGGAGGAAACTGCGATAGCAGAGCACGCGCTCGGCGTCTAGAGGATCGGTGACAGGGAGCGCGAGGAAGCTGGCTTTGAGCAGAATGCGCTCCGAGGTGCCGTTGTGTTTGGGGTTGAGCGGTGTGGCGGCTTCTTCGGTTCCGGCAATGGGCTGGAGGCGCGGGTAATGGAAGACGATGCGCTCGCCCTGCGTGCCGGGCATGACGAAGAGCGCGGACCACTCTTGATAAAAGCTGCCGCCTTCGCGATCGACAAAGCCGGTGATGGCCTGCAGGCGCGCGCCGGCTGCGGGGGCTCCGCCGGGCAGCGGCGCGGCGAGGGTGAGCGCGTTGGAAGTGACGGCGGAGACGAGGCCGACGTTGAGGGTGACGCGGCGAATGTAGTCGGCGTCACTGAGGGCCTGGCGGACGTAGGCTCCGGAGACGGGCGAGCCGACGAAGCCGATTTGCCCGGTGTAGTCGGCATCGAGGGCGATCATGGAGCCGGGCGCGAACTTGGCGGCGTCTGCCGAAGCGAGTGCGATGGAGGTGGCCGTGGAGCCATTCTGCACGGTGACAGCGGGCGCGGCGGCGGCGCCATCGGCAGCGAGGGCCGCACCGGCTGCGGGAGCGAGCAGGTTCATGTGTTGCGAGCCGGTGGCGAGGGCCATGGTGAGCTTGGTCCAACTGAGGAACTGGAGGCTGACCTGGGCCTGAAGGGATTCGCGGATCTGCTCGAGCGGCGCGGCGGGAATGCCGGTGAGTAGAGGCGCGGATTTGCCGATGGGCTTGCGTGCGAAGGCCTGCACCCAGCCGAGATCCATCCACGGAGCGGGGGGTGAGTCGATCGAGAAGGCGCCCTGCTGCGAGGGATCGAAGAGCACGGGCGACTGTGCAGCGCGGTTGACGGGCGCGAAGTAGGCGCGGACGCGGCGCGTGACGGGCGACGGTGCGGAGAACCAGGACGCGGTTGTGGTGGTTGACATTTATTCTCCCTGCTCCTGGTAGCTGTAAACGATGACGTGGGCGGAGCGCGTGATGCGATCGCGGTTGGTGACGATGGGCGTGAAGGCGGGCTCGTCCCAGAAGATTTGCGTGAGCATGGTGACGGGCGGCTGGACTGAGTAATTGCATTTGGACGCGGAGAAGGGCTGTAACATGGCGACTAACTCCTCGTCCATAGAACTTAGCTGGCGGCCGCGGTCGAGCCCGCCGAAGCTGATGGTGCCGCAGGTCTGGTAGATGATTTCGCACTCGGCTGCGGCCATGGCAGCGGGCAGGTTGAGATCGGCGGCGAAGTTGAGCCAGCGGAGAACGAAGACGTCATTGGGCAGCTGGCTGTACGGGGCTTCGGCCTCCTCCACGAGAATGCCGGGGCGCACGGTGCCGCGCAGCAGGGTGGTGCGGTCCGGATTGATGACGACCAGCCGTGAGCGCAGGGTCATGTAGAACGAGTCTTTTGCATTTTGCATGGAGAGGAGCTCCTGTGAAGCCGCGCCAAGTTAGATGGCCAGTTGCCGTGCTTCGCGAAGATAGAGACGGTAGAGATAGACCTGTCCGAAAGCTTCATTGAAGGCGATGGATTCGATGAGGTAGTCCTGGCCGGAGATGGTGACGGCGAGAGCCATGGCGAAGAGGGCCTGCGCGGAGGGCAGGTTGAGGGTGAAGATCTGCTGTTCCACACTGGAGGCGGAGACGAGCAGTTCCCATCGATTCTGGTCGCCTTCTTTCACTCTCGTGTAGGGGCGCATGCTGCGCATAACGGCGGGGCTGAGAGGGACTTCCGCGAAGGTGGTGGCGGCGAGGCCGACTTCGGTTTGGGTGGAGTTGAGGGTGGATCCGGGGACGCGGAGCACAGCCGTGGTCCCGGTGACGCTGCGGAGCAGAGCGTCGGCAATCATCTGAGTGGCTCCGACGGGATTGCGCGGTGCGGTATCGCTCATCGGTTACCCCAATCTATTGGCGACGTATGGCCGTAGCCATGTTTGCACGGTCAGGTCCACGAGGGAGCTGGAGAAGTACTGCATCTGCATGGTGTCCATGCGGGTGCGGCTGGCATTGAGCGCGGGCGTGGACTGTGCGTTGCGGACGATCTGGGCGCAGGCGGTTTTGACGTCGTCGCCGATGACGGCCAGGCCTGCGGTATAGGTGATGCTGATTTCGTTGTAGGGCAGGCTGAGGACGTTGAAGGGCAGGTTGAGCTCGCCGGTGCTGGGGTCGAAGTCGACGGTGGTGGGGTCAATGGCAGTCCACTGGCCGGGGAGGGAAAAGGCCCAGGCGACTTCAAACATGGGACCGTCGATGACTTCGCCGCGGCGGGGTTTGGCGTAGCGGCCCTGCAGGGTAACGATGGGCGAGGTGGCGGCGCCGAGGGGCGCGAGCGGCAGGTAGGTGAGGCGCACGGTGTTGGATCCGGAGGTGACGCGCAGGCGCTCGGTGTATTGGATGATGTTTAGGTCGGGCCGCCTGCAGTAGTTGTTGATGAGGGCCGACGCGGCGGTGACCCAGTCTGGCGTGGTGCCGGCGGGGAGTCCGTAATTTGGATAATCGGCTGGCTGCAGATAGGGCATACCGATCCTTTCTGTGGTTCGGGTTTATTCGGAACAGGAGAGCTCCCATCCTTTCTTGACCGCTGAAAGCGCGGCCAAGAAAGGATGGGAGCCCCAACTTAGCTAACTGTGGACTAACTGGTTGTTACCGATCAACGAGCACCTGGTAGTGCGCGTAGTTAGCACCCTTGACCACTACTGCGCCGAACTTTACGGCGACGTACTGGTAGGTGAGGGAGCCGGGCAGGCCGAGCTGGAAGATGCGCGGGGTAGGATCGCCGAGCCAGTGGTACTCGATGAGGTCCTCGGTGACGATGTATGCGGGAAGGACGGCGGTGCCGGAGCCGGGTGTGCCGGTGTAGCTGAGGCTCCAGTCGGGGATGAGGGGCAGGTCGCCGGCTTGGGTGGAGAGCATTTTCACGCGGAAGCCGCCGGTGATCTGGTCGGTGTTGAGCACCACGTTAAACTCGGACTTCATTTCGCGATCGATGAGGTCGAGCAGCACGGGGTTGGCATAGATGGCGGTGGGGCGCACCTGGTAGCCGTTGTTGGCGACCATCTCCGCGACGGCGGACTTGATGCCGTCGACGATGGAGGCGGAGGTGCCGATGGTGGCGGTTTGACCGCCGCCGGCAATCTGCGAGGCCACGCCGTAATACTGCGTGGTGGTGGGAGAGCTGAGGCTGGTGTCGTTGCCGTTCCAGAGGGCCACGTCGTGAGAGACCATGACGCCGCTGACGGTATCGACCAGGTCCTTGGCCTGCAGGTAAGCGAACTGCTGCTGCTGGTTGCCGAGCTCGATGTCGAAGAGGTTGTAGTTGATTTGCGAGACGATGGCCTTGAGGGGCACGGAGCGCTCCACGCGCGTGGGGCTGACGACCGGCGCGACGATGCTGCGCGGGTTGACGAAGCCGGCGGTTCCGGGCGTGGGCAGGGCGGTTTCCTCAAAGAAGCGCGAGGGGTGGCCGGTGGCCGGGACCTGCTTGATGCGCTGGCCGAACGGGCTGGAACGGCGGCAAATGTCGAAGATCTCGGTTTGGTACAGGGGAACTTCTACGGCGCCCGGCCCGATGAAATCTGCTGCCGCGTGAATATCTGCAAAGGATGCGTTCATAGGGTTTCCGCCCCCTCCATGGGGCCAGTGATGGGTTGTGTTGGGCTGCCGGACGGAGCCGGCAGACGGGGTTGAGACTAGGCAATGGCGCCGGCACGCAAGAGCTGGCTCTTGACGGCGATGCGCTGCTCCAGCGAGAGGCCGGAGAGTGCGGCGTCGAGAGTGCGGACGTCGACGGGCCCGTCGCCGATGCCGTGCTTGGCGAGCATCTCCGAGGTGGCCGCGGGCACGGTTTTGCGCAGGGGGTTGAGGACGGCCTGCGCGGAGGATGCCTTGATTTCGGCCAGTTCGCGCTCTGCGAGGGCTAGCTTTTCTGCCAGCTCGGCTTCTCGGCGGGACTGCTCGACAGTGGCGGAGATTTTTTCCACTTCGCCGGTGAGGGCCGAGGCCGCAGCGACGCGCTCTTCAAGCCAGGTGAGCGTGCGTTCCAGCAGGGTGGTGGCCGACTCCAGCCGCTGAGCCGTGTTGGTGTCGTTGGTTTCCATGCGTTTCCTTTCGTAAGTTGTGGGTGAAGGTGTTGTAAGTTGCCGGCCCGGAGGAATGTGATCCGGACTAACTTGCCATGCGAAAACTTGTGGCGCGGTAGGCCGCTTTCTCTCGCAGCAGGATGGCCGCGCCGGTGAAGGTGACGCGTGTGAGCTTCCAGATGCTGGCGCGCATATCTTCCACGCGCGCGTCGGCAAGCTCATAACTCATGCCCATGGCCTGGGGGGCCTGGGCCTGGATGGCTTTGGCCACGTCGGGAAAGTCGCGGGCGTAAAGATAGCCGCGGACGATGAGCTGGTCGCCGAGGATGTCGGCCTCAGTGAGCAGGCCGATTTTTCGGCGGGCGTCGTGGCCGTCCCAGCCGGGCCGGTAATCGACGGCCATGCCGAGCAGCGACGGGAGAGCTCTTTCCGCGGCTTCGCGGGTGAGCATGACGCGATGGCCGCGGGCTCCGGCGGGTGGTTTGTCGCTGGCCGCGTTGACGACGGTGAGCACGCCTTCAAAGGACACCCGGTTGGGGTGGCCCTCGACGTGTGGAATCTTGACTGCCATGGCTTGGAGTTGCATTCAATCTCCGTTGATTTCTTCGAGGGAGGATGGGCCGCGCGGGATTGGCCGGATCGCAGCGGGCGCGAAGCGGACAGGCGCGTGGACCTTGGTGCGTTTGTGCGGAACTCCGAAAGAGTGCTGAACGGTAGGCTCGGGGTTCCAGGGTTTTGCCGAAGGATCGGCAAAGCGAATGCGGGCGGGCGTTACGCGGCACTTTCACCATCCGGTGCAGCTTCTCCGGCGAGCTGTGCGGTTCCGCTTTTGCTGAGCGGGTCCAGGCCGCGCATGGCCCGCACTTCATCCACGGTGAGGACGCCGGCCTGCAGCAGCTGGACCTGCACGGCGAGTTCGGTTTCTTCGTCGCGCGCGTTCAGGTCGTTGAAGACAAATTCGAATTCGCGCCAGCCGATGCACTTGGCGAAGAGGTCGCGCGTAAGGTGGCCGGCGAGCAGCTTGGCCAGAGGGAGGATGGCGCCGCGGAAGGCCTCGTCGGCCAGCTCGGCGGCGGTGGAGCGGTTGACGTCGCCCTCGAGGCCGAGCAGCAACGGTGGCAGGCCGAAGGCGTTGGCCACCATGCGGATGAGGAACTGCTGCCAGGCGAGGCGGAGGTCGGCGTCGGTGCCCTGGGCGAAGCGGAGGACTTCGGGCTTTTGCTCGGTGGAGATGAGCGGGACTCGGCCGGTGCCTTCGATTTCATCCTGCCACCAGCGGATGAGGCGGTCGTGCTGGGCGGGTGTGGCTTCGTTGAGCCAGACGGCGTATTGCGCGACGGAGTTGGCGGCGAGCTTGCCGGCAAAGCGATGCGCGGAAAGGAACTGGTTGACGGTTTCAAAGGCGACTTCGAGAGGGCCGAGGCCGAAGGGCGTGAAGCTGCGCGGATTCATGCGCACATAGATGAGCTGGTTATCGCAGAGCTCGATGGCGCCTGAACCGAAGCCGGCGGCGAAGCCCTGGTCGGGCTGGCCGGCGAGGGTCTGCGCGTAGCGTGGCGAGTCGGGCTGGCCATCCCACCGGGCGTTGATGCGGATGGAGGCGCCGTCGACGGGCCAGAGCATGGCGGGGCGGTCCTCGTCGCCGGTGGGCTCCATCTCAATGGCGCCGAAGCCGCCGGTGAGGGCGTCTTCGATGACCTGCTCGATGAGGGTGCGGAAGCTGTCGACGGCGTTGGGCTCCTCGAGGGTGCGGCGGAGGGCGCGCAACTTGCGGTGCGCCTCCTGCAGCGTGCCGGGGGCCACGCCGCGGCGGACGCGCACCTGCCAGTCCATGGCCGCGATGCGGTCTTTGATGACGTTGATGGCCCGGCGGACGACGGGCGTTTCCGCAAACCGGCGCAGGTTCATGGGCGTCGGCTTTGGCAGCAGGCGGCCGGGAAACTGGACCGGACTGAGGATGGCGGGCAGCGCCAGAGTTTTGCGTTCGGCATCGGCCGTATCGGCGCCGGCCTCGACGGCGGCACTGCTGTCGGCGGGGCCGCCGGTGGCCTGCCGCCAGATCTCCCGTAATTGCTCTCGAACCTTCACGCGCACCTTCCTTTGTGGGCAAAGAAAATGGCATGGCCCCGGAGCGGGACCATGCCGTCTGGCTGGAAAAAGCTGTCTGCTCCCGGGAGTCGCGCACTCGGCGGCACCGGCAACAGATGGCTTAATTGCTTACAGACTTAATGCTAGCGAATCGCGGGAATTAGACGGCAAAGTTTCGCGAATTATTTTGCGGGATGTAAGTGCATGATATGTCGAGTTATAGAAGGGAAGCGGAAGGGCGCGAAAACAGCCCGGGGGCTTGCCAAGAAAATTCAAAGAGCAAAGTTGGCGAGTTACTCCGGGAGAATTGCTGAGATGCGACCGCTCTTTCCGGATGCGAAGCACTTCTCCTACGCGGAGCTCAGACACGGAGTTCGAGGCGGGCGGTGTCGGCAATGCGGGGCAGGTCGGTGGTGGTGAGGACGCGGATCTGATGCTCCTCCATGGTTTCGACGCCGAAGCGATAGAGGGCCAGGCGCTCGGGGTCTTCGTCGGTGGCGCCGAGGCGCGCGGCGGGCTCGATGATGGCGGTCAGCTCGAGCGAGGCTTTCTCTACGCGCTGGACGCCTTCGCGCAGGCCCGCGGCCGAGAAGGCAAGGACCTTGGCCATCTCCACACCGGGCTCGAGCGAGACGGCGTGAAACATGCGGATAAGGCCGTTGGGTCGGTATCCGGCGTCGATGCGCAGAGGATCGCCGGGGCGGGTGTAGCCTGAGGCGGCGATACGCTTGCGGAGCAGATCCCAGACGCCGGCGCGTTCGAACTCGGTACGCATTTTGGCGTGGATGGCGGCGCGCCCGCTGAGGCGGGGCGCGCGCTCGCGGGGTGGCGGGTCAATGTAAAGGCGCATGAGCTCCTCGACGCCGGTGACGAGGCTTTCAGCCAGATAGGCCTTGGGCGCGGTCATCTGCACGTTGAGCGAGAGGGACTCGTCGAGGATGCGCTGGAGCTTACCGTCGGTGTCGAGCTCCAGGCGCTGGCGCAGGTCGGTTTCGAGCGACTCGAGCAGGGCGGTGTCGGCGTCCGGGTCCATGCAGCGGAGGCGCCGCCAGTCGCGGGTGAAGCGGAGAGCGAAGCGCGGCAAGGGAGATGAGCCGGAGAAAACGGGGGCGGCCTCGCGCAGCAGGACACCGAAGTGGACGTACTCATTGCGGACGGGGTCAGAGACGTAGCGGAGCAGTTGGAACTGGCAGGGAAGACGGCCGTGTGCGCTGGACATGCTAGTTCACCCTGCCCAAAAGAGTATCGCTGAGGCCGGGAGCAGGCCAAGGGGCGGATGGGGGGAGGGTGGAGGCGGAGCCCCAATTGGGGAAGGGGGTGCGGGAGGAGTCCCGAAAGGCTTCGATGAGGAGGCGGATGCGGGAGCGGCGTTTGAGGAGCTTTTCGACGAGAGCTTCCATGTCGGCGAGGTTGCCGCCGTACCATTCGGGAGGCACGTCGTTGGCGGCGGCCCAGACGACATCGGCGGGCAGCGACTCAAGGCGCGAGAGCCAGGGCTCGAAGGAGTCCCAGCCGGTGACGAGGCGGTAGACGTCGTTGCGGAAGTAGACGCCGCGGAGGGGAGCGTCCTCGAACTTCCAATCGCCGGCGTGGAAGCAGTAGCCGAAGTCAATGAAGACGGCGCGGTAACGGCGCTCGCGCTGGCGGCGGGTGAAGACGGCCTGGCGGCCGTTGGCGTTTCCGGTCCACTTGTCGAGGGCGAGGATGCCGGCGAATTCCTGAAGGTTGCGCAGCTCGGCGAGCTGGTCCGGGGGGAGGAAATCGACGACCTGGCCGGGCATGAGGCCGCCGACGAAGCGGGAGCCGAACTGCAGGCCAGGCTGGCAGCGCTGGCGCGAGCGGCCGAGGTCGATTTCGAGCTCCGGGGTGTTGTCAATGAGCCAGGGAGAGACTTCGATGAGCTCGGTTTGAGGAGCGGTGAGGCCGGCGGCGACGGCGAGTCGGCTGGCGAGCAGCTCATTGGCAAGGACGCGGAGGTGCTGGGGGTTGTTCTGGAATTTGACGACGTAAGCGTGGCCGTCTGCGCCGAGCATGAGCTGGCCCTGCGCGCCGCCGCGCATGCGCCGGATGTGCTGGACTGCGAGAACTGCCAAGAGGGACTCCGGAGTGGTGCGTGGGTCTGGAGATGATTGTAAGGGAACGGGGATGAGGGACCGGGGGACAGCGGTGCAGCGGCAACCATGGCGATTCCCGGGCGTGGTAGGCTTTTGGTCGCTATGTACCGCAATCTCTTTCTGGGCTATATCGGGGTTGCAGCGGTGTTGTGCCTGCGGTATGGGTACATCGCGGCGACGGCAGGTGTGGGGCCGCGAAAAGGGCGGGCGAAGTTGATCGCGACGCTTGCATTCCTTTCGTTCTTCTTTGTTTCACCGCTGCTGTGGACGCTGTACGAGTCGCACCTGCCAGTGTTTGCGTTTGACGGCACGATTTCATCGGTGCAAGTGCAGGACGGCGACAGTCGGCATTACAGCGCCTATCTGGGCATTGCGACGACTAAAGGTGGCGAGGTGCAGGTGCATGTCTCGGACAGGAGTGACGCGTGGCACGCTGGCCAACGGTTGCGGGTTCGCTATTTCGGGGACACAGGTGAGCTGATTCAGGCAACGTTGTTCGGTCCGGATGGAAAACAGACGGGAGTGTTGAAGCGGACGGCGGGCTTTGTGCGTACCGTCTCGGTACTTTTTGGGCTGGTTCTTTCCTGGTTTGCGTGGAGGAGGTTCAGGTGGGATCCGGAGGGAGCCGTGGAGGCACCAACGCAATCCTCCGGTTTGTCGGATGCGGTGGATGAGGATTCGATCCTGCATCTCTCCTCGCGCGAGGCCGATGAAGAGCCGTGATGGGACTGAACGCGGTTGCATGACTCAGCGGTGGCGGGGGTTGGATTCGAGCAGCTGGGCGCGGGCGGCGAGGGCGATGGCCATGGAGAGGACGCGGTCGTCGTGGGTGCCGGGGCGGGCGCCGGTGGAGCCGTTGGGGAGGCGAACGAAGCTGCGGCACTCGGCGAGGAGGCGGCGGCTCATGAAGCGCTCGGGCTGGTCGATGAGGGCGGCGTCGAGCCGGCCGAGGACGGCGGGGCGGCTGACGGAGGTGGTGAGCCAGCCGGGCTGGGTGCCTTGGTAGAAAACGCGCGGGTAGTTGCAGGCGGTTTCCGCAAGAGCGAGGATGCCGGAGCCGTGGTTGTTGCGTTCGACGACGAGCCAGGCGTGGTTGTACTCGGCGGCTAGGGCGGTGACGAAGCGGGCGAGCTCGAGACCGCCGAGGTGGGCAGCGAACTCGGCGCACTGCAGGCCGATTTCCATATCGAGGACCTGTGCGGCGGAGTAGTCGCCTTCACTGCCGCCGCCGGCGGGATCGACGGCGACGAGGTAGTGTTTGCCGGGGATGGGCGGAAGCCAGATTTCGAGTTCGCCGTTGCGGCGGGTTTGGATGGGCGGCGGCGCGGTGGCGAGGCGAGCCTCGATGGCGGCCAGCTCGAAGACGGAATCGCCGCTGAGGCGGAAGCAGGATTCGGGGTCTTCGGCGTACTCCTGGCGGGCGAGGCCACGGAAGCTGGTGCGGAGTTGGCGGCGGAAGCCGATCTGCGCGAGGTCGAGGCGCTCAAGCGCTCTCAGGTCTTGTTCCTCCTCGGTGAGGGAGGATTCGGCGACGGGATCCGCGCGATAACTGGGCTCCATCCACCAGGGAAAGAAGTGGCACACGGCGCCAGTTTCCGGGGCTTGTTGCCACTCCTCGTGGAAGCAGCCGCCGACGCCGTCCGGCGTGGACTCGATAATGAGTTCGCCGTCGGGGGCGAGTGCGGCGCGCAGCCCGGCGAGGGTTCCCGCGGCGTCGCCGGGCCAGCGGGCGAGTTCAGAGCAGTGGAGATTTTGCACGGTGAGGCCGCGGCCGGCGTTGCGGTCGCCGGCGGAGACGACCATGTATTGCGAATCGAGCGCGGGAAAGGCGAGGAGGCGCACGTTGGAGCGCGAGGTGCGCAGCGGGCCCGCGCGCAGCG
>DATKTQ010000268.1:0-12256 GCA_035531055.1 Occallatibacter sp.
ATGCGCCATAGCCGAGAAGGGTGGTGCGGCGGGTTGAGGGTGGGAGCGAGGACATTCCCTCTTACTGTCGCATACGGCAGCGGGGGCGGAGGCTGCGGAAAACAGGCCGCATGGGCGAGAATGAAGGACGATGAGCGACAGACGGCAGACGGCGGGAGCGGGAGCACGCGGGGCGAGGAGGATGGCGCTGACGCTGGGGCTGCTTTTGGCGCTTGGTCTGGCTGTGTTTCCGGCCCGGGGGGATGCGGCGGGACTGGACGGCATGGGATTCGTTTGGCACCACAAGAAGAAGCCGGCGGAGCAGCCGCCGAAGCCGGAGGCGCCGAAGGCGTCGCAGCCGGCGGCGTTTACGATTCCGGTGGAGCCGCTGGGGTTTGTGGCGCCGAGCAGTTTTTATGAGGGGTTGCGGGAGCGGCTGGTCTCTCTGGATTTTCTGGATGAGAACCGGCTGCTGTTCACGTTTCGCGCGCCGGGGCTGATCCGGCGACATGCGGGGGCGGGCGGCGACGAGCGGCAGGTGCGGGCGATGTTGCTGAGCCTGCCAGCGGGCAGCGTGGATGCGCAATCGCTGTGGACGCTGCATGATACGGACCCGTACCTGTGGATGCTGAAGGACGGGCATTTTCTGCTGCGGGACCGAGACAACCTGGCGAAAGGCGACGCGACGCTGGGGCTGCGGCCGTACTTGACGTTTCCGGGGCCGCTGCTGTGGCTGGAGATGGACCCGGACGAGCAGTACCTGGTGACGGATTCGCGGGAGCCGGAGGGAGCGGCGGCGGCAGGCACGGTGCCGAGCCCGGAGGGGGCGCGCGCGGAGGTGACGACCGACGATGGTGGGAGCGGGCCGCAGAGCGGAGGGCTGCCGGAGATTGTGCTGCGGATTCTGGAGCGGAAGACGGGCAAAGTGATGCTGGTGAGCCGGGTTCGGATGCGGGTGCACCTGCCGATGAATGCGGAGGGCTACGTGGAAGTTCTGCAGTCGACGGACCGGGACTGGGTGCTGAACCTGCGCTACTTCACGGGCGGGAGCCGGATTTTGGGCAAGGTGGCATCGCAGTGCTCGCCGCAATTGCAATTTGTGACGGACCAGGAGATGTTGGCGACGACGTGCGATACGGACGGTTCGCTGCATCTGGTGGCGATTGGGATGGAGGGTCGGCGGCTGTGGGATGCGGGGACTCCGGAGACGGAGGTTTGGCCGATTGTGGTGGCCCGGGGCGGGCGGGTTGCGCGGGAGACGCTGGAGGCGACGCACCCGGTGGGGCCGTACTCGCCGCTTAGTTTTGAGGACGTGAAAGGGCAGAGGGTGCGGGTGTACAACGCGGCGGACGGCAAGGTGGTGTTGACGGCTGAGGCCACGCCGGTGCTGGACGGCGGCGGGAACGTGGCGATTTCGCCCTCCGGGCGGCGGGTGGCGGTGCTGCAGGGAGGCTCGATTGCGGTGTATGAACTGCCCGCAGCGCCGAAGGGGGCCGGGGCCGGAAAAGGGGCCGGGAAAGGGCCAGGGACCGGGACCGCGATAGGGAAACAGCCACAGTAAAGCTCACTTTTGCGGGTGTTCAGGGCTTGCCACCCCGTGTACACTGGGCAGCGGGAGACTTTACCCTTGTCCACGGCGGTCGTTCATTACATGGCAGCAGCGGTCACCGACCGGGGACGCAAGCGCCCCTCCAACGAAGATGCATTTGGCTACTCCGTGGAAGACGGGGTGTACGTGGTGTGCGACGGGATGGGCGGCGCGGCGGCGGGGGAGATTGCCAGCTCGCTTGCGGTGGATGAAGTGCTACGGATGATCTCCGGGCACGAGCAGGACGGATCCGCACCGAAACAGGAGACTGTGGAGCAGGCGATTGTGGCGGCGAACGAGGCGATTTTTGCCCGGGCGCAGCGGAACCATCGGCTGAGCGGCATGGGGACCACGCTGGTGGCTCTGGCTGTGGAAGACCGGCAGGTCTGGGTGCTGAACGTGGGTGACAGCCGCTGTTATCGCTACCGGGGCGGACAACTGGAGCAGCTGACGCTGGACCACTCGCTGGTGGAAGAGCAGGTGCGGATGGGCCGGATGACGAAGTCCGAAGCGTCGCGGTCGCCGTTTCGCAACGTGATTACGCGGGCTCTGGGAACGCAGAGCCGGGTGACGCCGGATGTGTTTGGCCTGGAGGCCGAGCCGGGCGATCTGTTCCTGTTGTGCTCTGACGGGCTGACGCGGGAGCTTTCTGACAAGGTGATTGAGTCGCGGCTGGCACAGGACGGACCGCTGGAAGAGCTTTGCCTGCGGCTGGTGAACTCTGCGAAAAAGGCCGGGGGACACGACAACATTACCTGCCTGCTGGTGCGCGCCGAAGCCTGAGCGGCTGCCGGGCGCTGAAGGACAACTTTTCAAATCAAGGACTGAGCGAAACCTGCAATGACTTGCGCGCGGGGTCGGATTTGCGCGCAGGGCGGGCGCGGCAAGCGGTTATATGATGCGAGCATGACAGGCGAAGAATCGAGCCGGATTTCGCGGTGGGCGATGGAGTACGGCCTGAAGCCGTTCGCCATTGCCAGCTTCTTTGTGCTGGTGGCGCTGCTTTGGACCTTTCTGCTGCAGCACGAGATTGCGTACCCATTTGTGTTTCTGTTTTTTGGCGCGATCATGGGCAGCGCGTGGTTTGGGGGGCTGATTTCCGGCTTCTGGGCGGTGGGGCTTTCGTCGCTGCTGATTACGTATTTTTTTATTCCGCCGTATTTTTCGATGCAGGTGGCTCGGAACTCGCAGAGCTTTCTGGCGGCGTTTATTCTGTGCGCGATTGCGATCACGATTGTGAGTTCGTCGCGGAAGCGCGCGGAGACCGCGATTCGCGCGGCGCGGGACCAGCTGGAGACGAAGGTGCAGGAGCGGACGGCGGAGCTGCAGCAATCCAACCTGGAGATACAGGAGAGCGAGCGGCAACTGCGTCTGCTGACGGAGGCGATTCCGCAGCAGATTTGGCGGGCGGATGCCGAGGGGAGCGTCGAATATTGCAACCTGCCGCTACGGGACTACATCGGGCACTCGATGGAGGAGTTGCACGGGCGGGGATTTTTCGCGGTGGTTCATCCGGAAGACGCGCCGCTGTATCGCGCGGGATGGCAGGCGGCGCTCAACAGCGGAGAGCGGTTTGAGGCTGAGGTGCGGGTGCGCTCGGCGGCGGGACTGTACCGCTGGTTTCTGGTGCGGAGCCTTCCGCAGCGGGCGCAGGACGGGCAGATTGCGCGGTGGTACACGATCCACATCGACATTGAGGAGCAGCGGCGGGCGCAGCAGGAGCTGGTATTTGCGCAGGAGGATCTGGCGCGGCTTTCGCGCACGATGAGCATGGCGGAGATGGCGGCCTCGATTGCGCACGAGCTGAACCAGCCGATGACGGCGGTGGTGACGCATGCCTACGCGTGCCGGGAATGGCTGCGGAGCGAGCCGGCAAATGTGGAGAAGGCGTCGGCGACGGCGGAAAAGATTGTGCGGGAGAGCACGCGGGCCAGCGAGGTGGTGAAGCGAGTGCGGGCGCTTTTCCGCAAGGAAGCGCAGGTGCGCGAGGAGGCGGACGTGAACCAGCTGATTCGGGAGCTGGCGCGACTGCTGCGCGATGAGGCGATTCGGCGGGACGTGACGATTCGGCTGGGGCTTGCAGAGACGCTGCCACGGCTGGCGGTGGACCAGGTGCAGATCCAGCAGGTGCTGCTGAACCTGGCGATGAACGGCATGGAAGCGATGGCGGGGCTGGCGGGGCATCACGAGCTGCGCATCCGATCCGAGGCGTACGGCGAGGGCGCGGTGCTGGTGGTGGTGGAGGATGAGGGGCCGGGGATTGCGCCGGAGATGGCTTCGCGGATTTTTGAGCCGTTCTTTACGACGAAGCCGCAAGGCACGGGGATTGGACTGGCGATTTGCCGCAGCATTGTGGAGGCGCACGAGGGGCGGCTGTGGGCCGCGAACTCGGCGCAGGGCGGGGCGGTGCTTCAATTCACCGTGCGGGCGCAATCATGACGGGCGGAGCAGAGGTGCGGGCGGAGGCGCGCGCGACGGTATTCATTGTGGACGACGATTTGTCCATTTGCGAAGGGCTGTGCAACCTGCTGGAGTCGGTGGGGATTCCGGCGCGGTGCTTCTCGTCGGCGGAGGAATTTCGAGGGCAATGGAGCGCGGGGTTTGCGGGCTGCCTGCTGCTGGATGCGCGGCTGCCGGGGATGAGCGGCGTGGAGTTACACCAACAGATGCAGCAAGCGGGGATGGAGATCCCGGTGATCTTCATGACCGCCCACGGGGACATTCCGATGGTGCGCAAGGTGCTGAAGGCGGGCGCTGTGGAGTTCCTGACGAAGCCGTTCCAGAAGGAAGAGCTGCTGCACGCGATGGAGCAAGCCTTTGCGCTGGACCGGGCGCGGCGCGAGGAAGAAGCGGTGACGCGGTCTATCCGCGCGCGGCTGCAACTGCTGACCGAGCGTGAGCGATCAGTGCTGCAGATGGTGACGGCGGGGCTGCTGAACAAGCAGATTGCGGCAGAGCTGAACCTGAGCGAGATCACTGTGAAGCTGCACCGGCGGCACGTGATGGACAAGATGCAGGCGAGCTCACTGGCGGAGCTGGTGCGGCTGTGCGAGCGGGTGAAGGTGCCTGTGTGGCCAGGCGAAACGCAGTAATCGGACGCCCGAGAGAAGAAAAGCGCAAATCCTTATCCCGTCCTTATCGGAAAGCCAGAAACTATACCAAAGCATAGGTTGTCACAGGGGGAGGCTGCTTCTAGTCTCACCTCATAACCGCTCGGCAACCAGGCGCAGTGCAGGCAGTGCGGGTGTTTGGCAGAGATGCGAACGCCGAATTCACTGCTGTATCTGCCGAAGCTTCAGAACCGAATCTGTAACGGAAGTTTCAAGCAACTCAGCTCAGCACGAACGCAGAATAACCAGACGCGGCGCAGCGGATGACCCCCTCGGGAGCCGCACAGCCGAGGACTATCCGCCGGAGGAAACAGTGGGAATGCAGGCAATGCTCGTGGAAATTTTGCTCTCAGGATTTTTCGCGCTGGCGTGCTTCAAGGCGCGCGCGGAAGAGCCCAGCGCGCAGGGGCTTGCGCCGCAGCGGCTGCTGGCGATGACGGACCGCTTGGAGCGGCTGAAGCGCTCACGGTGGCAGTGGTTTGCGATGGTGCTTCTGCTGGTGGTGGTGCGGGTGCAGATGGGCGTGCCGATGGTGGCAGAGGTGACGGTGCTGGCGCAGTTTGTGCTGTTCCTGATGCTGCCCACGCAGAAGCCTGTGATGGGGGTTCTGCGCCGCTCATGAGAGAGCTACAGCATATATCGGATTTCCTGTGCAGGGTGCGGCGAAAGCTGCGCTTCGGTGAGTTCTCGCGCGAGCCGCTGCAACTGCTGCGGCTGGAGTGGAAGGTGGAACTGCTGGAGTGCGACTGGCTGATGCGTCCGGCGGATCCGTTTGACAGCGAGCTGCCGCGGCACCTGGTGGATGAGCACCAGACGCAGCAGGCGCTGCGCGACGCGCTGAGCTTGCGCGATGTGGTTTTCAAGTCGTTCCCGGGCGTGAACACGGCGGAGCTGAGGATGTTTCGCACGGGGGCAGACGAGCGGCCTGAGCTGATGATGACTGGCTCAGTGAACCGCACCAACGAGGCACTGGCGCGCGTGCCGTCTGTAGCGATGCGGGCGCGGCTTTGCGGTTTCAACTTCAACCTGGCGCAGGGCGTGCTGGAGCGAATGAGTCCGGTCTCGGCGGCCTGCTCCTGATGGGCAGTTAGTAACCAAGATTTCAAAGGAAGTTTTAAAAGGAGGGCAGTAATGGCAGCAACAAAAGGACAAGGCAGGGCATTCACGCTGTTCATGGTAGGGCTGACAACAGCCATGGCCGGAATTGCGTATCTCTCATCGGGCAGCGGCAAGCTGGCAATGATCGTGGGCCTGGCTGTTGTTGCAGTTTCCTGCGGGCTGTTTTTGAAGCTGAAGCCCCAGGAAGGCAAGGTAGCGGCGAAGGCGCAGGCGCTTGGGCTGCAGTTGGCCGGAGTGGCAGTGGTGCTGCTTGGCTGGCTGACAGTGCTTTACGGCCTCCATCTGACGTCCAGCGTAAGCGGCCGGATGACCACTTCGATTATTGGTTTTGCGATATCGCTGGTGGGCATGCTGTATCTGCTGCCTGCGGCGGCGAATAAGAACGCGATCTGGAAGGGTTAATCGTTCCGTCCTGATCCCAGTTGACCAAGATCCAACTCACCATGGAGCTGAATCGATGAGAATTGCACGTATTGCATCCTGCATCTGCGCCCTTTCGTTTTTGCTATCTGCCGGCGCAGGCATTGTGGCTCGCGCGGACGCGCCCGCATCGGCGACGACTGCTGAGCTGAAGACGGATGCCGCTCAGGCCCCAGCGACGACGGCCCTTGCGGCCGGCGACCCTGGCGGCAGCCTGACCGGCACCATCACCGACGTACCCGTGTCCGACGCCAAGGCGGGACTGACACTGGGCGACGTGGCCAACCAGGTGGGCCAGAACAAGATCGGCATCAACTTTACCTGGACGCTGGTAGCGGGTTTTCTGGTCATGTTCATGCAGGCCGGATTTGCCATGGTGGAGGCTGGACTCTGCCGCGTGAAAAACGCCAACCACACGTACATGATGAACTTCTTTGTGTATGCGTGCGGCCTGTTCGCCTACTGGATTGTGGGCTTTGCGATCCAGATGGGAGGTGCAGCCGGGAACGGGAATCTGGGCGGGTTGCAATCGCTCAGCGGCGAACATCTGGTTACGCTGTTCGGCAACCACTGGGGCATCTTTGCGACCAGCGGCATGTTCCTGGCCGGGCACACGTATGACGTGGGCGTGATGGTGATCTTCCTGTTCCAGATGGTGTTCATGGACACGGCGCTGACCATTGTGACGGGCGCCGCGGCGGAACGCTGGAAGTTCATGACGTTCGCAGTGTCGTCGGTACTGATGGGCGCCTTCACGTATCCGCTGTTTGCCAACTGGGCGTGGGGCGGCGGCTGGCTTTCGCAGCTGGGCGCGAACCTGGGCCTGGGCAAGGGCTACTGCGACTTCGCCGGTTCCGGCGTGGTGCACGCGGTGGGCGGGCTGACGGCGCTGGCAGTGGCGCTGATCATCGGACCGCGCATTGGCAAGTTCAACCGCGACGGCTCAGCGAATCCGATCATCGGTCACGACATTTCTGCCGTGCTGATCGGCTGCTTCATCCTGGCCTTCGGCTGGTTCGGCTTTAACCCCGGCAGCACGCTGGGCGCTTCCGGCGCAGGCTGCCTCCGCATTGGTTCGGTGGCGGTTAACACGATGCTGGCGGGCTGCACAGGCACCTTCGGCGCGCTGCTTTACATGTGGATCCTGAAGGGCAAGCCGGATGCCTCGATGAGCGGCAACGGTCTGCTGGCGGGACTTGTGGCGATCACGGCGCCTTCGGGTTTTGTGAATCCGACGGGCAGCGCCATCATCGGCCTTGTGGCCGGCGTGCTGGTTTGCCTGAGCGTGAGCTTTGTGGAGAACAGCCTGAAGGTGGACGATCCGGTGGGCGCGATCAGCGTACACGGAGCCTGCGGCCTGTGGGGCGTGCTTTCTGTGGGGCTGTTTGCCGACGGAACGAGCAACTACGGCGGCGGGTGGAACGGCGTGACAGGGTCAGTGACGGGCCTGTTCTACGGCGACGCGAGCCAGCTGGTTGCGCAGATTGTGGGCATTGCAACGCTGGTTGGCTTTGTGTTCACTTTCAGCTACATCCTGAACTGGATTCTGGACATCCTTCTCGGACAGCGCGTTTCTGCTGAGACCGAGGTTGCCGGACTGGATCTTCCGGAGATGGGACAGGTCGGCTATCCGGAGTTTGTGTTTGCTCCGGAGCCGGAGGTCCTGGTGGCTGCCGGCCGGGCGGCCGTGGCCTAACAACCCCGCTTTGCGCCATGCACCGCCGGCGAATGCTGCCGGCGGTGGTGGCGCGAGAGGCGGATTTGCGGAAGACATACCGCAGGCGCAGCAGGGAAGCATTTAAGGGTGACTTGCTGCTTCACGCTATTTTCAGTTTCTACGGGAGACATCTAGATGAAGAAATCCGACCTCCACTCGACCCTTGAACGTGAAGAAACCTTCATGGTGCCTGCCAAGCAGGCGCCGATTGCGCTGCCGGAGGTGCTGGGCGCGCAGACATCGCGGACGCTGGAGCGGATGTTCCGCGATCCGCGCGTGCTGGAGCCGGAGGAGCGCCTGGACCTGATTGCGCAGTTGCGCAATGCGGTGGACCTGGCGCCACACGTGCCCGAGGTACGCGTGCTGCTGGGCATGGCGCTGAGCGTGAACCTGGAGGCGCAGGAAGCGTTGGAAGAGTTGCGCGAAGCGGTGCGGCAGGCACCGGACTGCTTTATTGCGCGGCTGAAGTTTGGCGAGCTGCTGATGCGGCTGCGGATTTGCACCCAGGCGGCCGAAGAGACGCACAAGGCGGCGCAGCTTGCGACGAACGCGGCGCAGTCAGAACTGGCGCGGAGACAAGCGGCCACGATTCGCACTATGCTGAGAGAAGGAATTGAGCGCGGCGGCTACGGAGGCGTTCTTTCCCAAATGCTTCGCTTCGGCCGCCGCAAGTCCGCGCAGCCCGGCAATGCACCCGCACTGGTGAGTTCCAAGTAGGAGAGGATGCCTGCAAGTCTGCAATTGGCGCTGCTGATCGCGATACTGCTTCCAGCAGGAAAGATTGTTGCGTCTCTGTGTTCACGGTTCGGCATCCCGGCGATTCTGGGTGAGCTGATGGTGGGCGTGGTGGCTGGTCCGGGCTGCCTGGACATGCTGCACATGCACCTGTTCAGCGGCACGCCGGCGGCGGCCTCGTTTATGCTGCTGGCACAGATTGGCGGCCTGGTGCTGATGTTCATCGCCGGTCTGGAGACCGACATTGAGCGCATGCGGGAGGCCAGTGTGACGGCCTTCCTGGTGGCGCTATCCGGCGTGATCTGGCCGTTTTTTCTGGGCGCGGGTGTGGCGCACCTGCTGGGCCTGTCCTGGACGAGCGCGTGCTTCCTGGGCGGCGCGCTGACTGCGACGAGCGTCTCGATTTCCGCGCGCACGCTGATGGACGCGGGCAAGATGACGACGCCGGAAGCGACGATCATCTTGGGCGCGGCGGTGATTGACGACGTGATGGGGCTGTTTGTGCTGGCGTTTCTGGCGGCATCGAGCAGCAGCACCGGCGACTCGTTCGGGCTGGCGCCGATGCTGTCGCAATGGCTGCAGCACCATTATCCGTGGGCTGCTTCGCATCCGCTGCTGGTGCAGATGACACTGATTGCGATTTGCGTGACGGTGTTTTTTGTGGTGGCGTATGGTGCGGCGCAGCGGTGGGTTGATCCGCTGATGCGGCTGTTCCGCAAGCTGGACGCGAACGAGGCGGTGACGAGTTGCGTGCTGGCCCTGGTGCTGATGTACGCCATTAGCGCGGAGTGGCTGGGCAGCGTGGCCGGCATTACGGGCGCGTATCTGCTGGGATATGTGTTTGCCGGAGCCAAGCTGAAGGCGCTGATTGAGCGCACGTTTTACGCCATTGGGCACGGCCTGCTGATTCCGCTGTTCTTTGTTTCGATCGGGCTGTCGAGCAATTTTCGTGCGCTGGGCGGGCACTGGATGCTGCTTTCGGCCACGTTCTTTGTGGCGGTGGCGAGCAAGATGATCGGTTGCGGCGTGGCGGCGTTGGGGATGGGGCTGGGCCCGGTGCCGAGCCTGCGCATTGGCTGCGGCATGATTTCGCGCGGTGAGGTGGGCCTGATTGTGACCGCGATGGCCGCGAGCACGGGCATCTTTCAGGACTACGAGATTGCGGTGATGGTGACGGTGGTGCTGCTGACCACGCTGATTACGCCGCTGCTGATGCGCGGTGCATTCGCGCTGCATTGCCCGCAAGACGTGGAGGATGACGATGAAGACGGCGGCGCACCCGAGGAGTACACTGCCACGGTGGGGAACCAGGCGGAAGCCTGAGGCTGCGGCGACACGGGGAATTGACCTGCGCGCCCGGCGTGTGTCACGCTGCTAGTGAATTGGCGCAACCATGCAAACAACTTTGCGCGCGTAGCCGCAAGCCTGCACCCTGGGTGCGCTTGTGCGGCGGCGCTGTTGCTGAGGAACGATGCCGCGGCTTTCAGGCTGCCAGGAGGTGGAGCTTCTGAGCTTCCCTTCCATCACCGCAGCGCAAATCGCCGAAGGTTTGCTGGCAATTCCGGCGTTTGTTCCGGCATTGGTTTGCCCCGGGTACCTGGCCGCGTGGTACACGAATCTGCACGGATTCCGCCAACGCACAATGGTGGAGCGGCTGTTCTGGAGTGTGCCGCTTTCGCTGGCCATTTCTCCCATTGCCTGCGTGCTGATCGGAAAGGCGTTTTCCCTGGATGCGGCAGTGGCTCTGCTGGCCGGCTGCGCGGTGGCGTGGCTTGCGGTGCTGTGGCGCGAAGGGCGCGAGCTGCGGGAGCAAGGGCGCCACTGGAACATCGGCTTTCGTCCGCTGGGCGGCGTGGCGCTGGCCGCGGCGCTGGCGTGGATAGCGGTGGCAGTGCTGTCACTGGTGGACCTGGAGTGGGGCCACAAGCTTTTTATGAATGTGGCCATGCTGGACCAATGCTTCCGCGTGGACTGGACGCAGAGTGTGCTGCGCACCGGCGTGCCACCCGTGAATTCGATGTACTCGTTCCACCATCCGGCGACCATGCGGAATTACTACTTCTGGTACGTGCTGTGCGCGGCGGTGGCGCGCATGGCGCATCTGCCTGCGCGCGCCGTGTTCCTGGCCAGCTGCGTGTGGTCAGGGTTTGGTCTGGCCGCGCTGACCGGTCTTTACCTGAAGCACTTTCTGGCGGTGGGCGCGCGGCTGCGCCGGCAGTTTTTGCAGGCCCTGCTGCTGTTTACCGTGACCGGAGTGGATATCTGCTTTGTGGCGTGGCAGCTCGTATTCTACAAAGTTCCGCCACCGGCAGATTTGGAAGCGTGGTCCAAAGACGCAATTGTGAGTTGGCTGCATACACTGCTTTGGGCGCCGCATCACATGGCTGGAATGCTTTGCTGCATGTTCGCGTTCCTGTTGGCGTGGTTGGCCGGGCGCGACGAGAGCCGGCATCGGGCGGTGAGCGTTTTGCTGATGGCCGCGGCGCTTGCCAGCGCGTTTGGCTTGTCAGTTTACGTCGCGTTTGCCTTCTTCCTGTTGGTGCTGGCGTGGGGCGCGTGGCAGTTGCTGGTGGAGCGCGCGGCCCGGCCCGCGTGGCTGCTGGCAATGGGCGGAGCGGGCGCAGTGATTCTGCTGGCGCCGTATTTGTGGGAGCTGACACATGGCGCTTCCGGGCTGCATGGCGGATCGGTGCTGGGCTTTGCGATCCGCGAAATGATTCCGCCGGATGGACTGGCGGCCTCGTCGCTGCTGCAGCATTTGTCGCCGGGGCATCCGCTGCTGGCGCGTGCACTGGCGAAGTTGATATTGCTGGCGCCGGGCTATGCGATTGAGCTGGGATTTTTCTTCGTGGTGTTGCTGGTGTATCTGGTGCCGGCGTGGCGCGGGCGCGTGCGGCTGACGTCGCCGCAGCGCGCGCTGGTATTTCTGGCGGTGGCGATTGTGCCGTTGCTTTCCGCGATCCGGTCGGACGTGCTGAGCGTAAATGACTTTGGCTGGCGGGCGGCTCTGCTGCTGCAGTTTCCGCTGTTGCTGTTGGCGTCGGAAGTGCTGATCTGCTGGCGAATGGATGAAAAGGGCTCCGGCTCGGAAGCGGAGTACCGCAGGCTGCCCAGACACACGCCACACTGGCTGCGCGGGCTGGCCGCGCTGGCGCTGGTGATTGGCATGATGGACACGGCGGCGCAGGCGGTGATGTTGCGCCTGATTGTGACAGTGGGTGAGCGGCACATCAGCGAGGGGCCGAATCCGGCGGAGCACAGCTTTGCGCACAACGCGTACATTTCCGCGATTGGGTATGCGCAGATGAATCGGGTGATTCCGCGGGATGCGACGGTGCAATTTAATCCGGGGCACGGGAGCAACTACTGGCTGGCGGCGGACCTGCTGGGGTCGAATCATCAGGCGGCGATTGTGAGCGACCGGCCGTTTTGCGGGGCGGAACTGGGCGGCGATCCGGCGGGGTGCGCGGCGATGGCGGCGGAAGTGGATGCGCTCTACCGGGGGGACACGGCGGAACAGGCGCGGGCTGCGTGCGGTGCGCTGGGGATTCAGTATCTGGTGGCGCGCATCTCCGACCCGGCGTGGAA
>DATKTQ010000269.1:0-4517 GCA_035531055.1 Occallatibacter sp.
CGGGATGGACGAACCTCTTGTGTTCCAGTTGTCCTGCCAAGGGCACGGCTGGGTAGCGAAGTTCGGTTGTGATAACCGCTGAATGCATATAAGCGGGAAGCACGCCCCAAGATGAGATCTCCCTGAAGGGCCCAGGAAGACCACCTGGTTGATAGGCTGGATGTGGAAGCGCAGCAATGCGTGTAGCTTACCAGTACTAATCGCCCGTTCGGCTTGAACATAGAATTAACTCCGCGCAGTACATGCGGATACTCTTCAAGCCTTGTAGTTCCAATCAATTTCGTTGCAATCAGCTCTGACGAGCAAAGTTTTTGGCGCCAGATTGCAGTCCGCGTTCCTGCTAAGCCCGGGAGAAACCATTCGGGAACCAGTAGACGTCGCGGCAGGCTGCGGGCAACCACCCGCCAAGCGCCAATCAAGTTTGCCGGTGACCATACTGCGAGGGATCACCCGTTCCCATCCCGAACACGGAAGTTAAGCCTCGCTGGGCCGATGGTACTGCACGGGCGACTGTGTGGGAGATTAGGTGATCGCCGGCAATAAATATGAAGCAAAAGAGCCATGCCCGAGGGCATGGCTCTTTTGCTTTTGCGAATTGATAGCTGAATCAATCTTGAATCTTCGTCGCGAGGGACCGTCGGGTCTAGATGCCAACGGGAAGCATGGGGATCGAGCCTTGCGCTTTCGCTTTGGCCACCACTGCATCCAGATGTTCCAAGACCTCGGGCACGGACATGGTGTACATTTCGCGGCGGGCGTCGTAGCCCTCTTCCACCAGCTGTTTCAGATAATGACCGGCAATCTGCACAGCCAGCTGATCGGTGATGACCTTGCCGGATCGCTTCTTCTGCTCCAACCATGCGGTGCAGGGTAGGGCAATCGAAATAGACCGGTTATTTACTTCAAATCGAACGTCCACCGCGTCCGCGTGGCGCGTCGCGATGGCCACCATGGTGGCTTTCCAGCGGCAGAACAGATCTTCGCCGCTCCATCGATCCGTGACGTGAAATTCCTCATACATGTTTCTAGCCTAACGCTCGGGCACGGGAAGAGCAAGCCTGGCGCCGGGGACATTACGGTTGATGTGTTCCGTTTCTGTTGGACTGCGTGTTGGCGCGTTCTGGCACAGCGGTTCTGTTGTCCTTTGGCATGGCCGATGAACAGCGAAGAGGGGGCTGGTGCATGCAGGTATCGCTCGATGTTACCGATGAAATGCGCCGTGAGGCGGAAGCCCGCGGATTGCCGGTGATTGATTACTTGGAGTTGTTGTTGGCTCGTGGGAGGCAAGCCCTCAAGGAAGAGTCTGCATTTTCCGGGGCGATGGAACGGATTCGCGCACTGCGGATGACCACGGATTCTCTCAAGCGTTAACGGCCGGTGGACTGTGTTCTTCTTGCGCTGATAAACTAGACGGGTTGCAGTGGCTGTGCTCCCACCTGTACTGACCCGGCTGCAAATCAATCGCCGAAGGACGAGAAAAACCCCGTGGATACTCAAACGCGTCATGCCCTGAAGGGCGACAAATTTGCCCAGGCAACAAAGACCAGCGTGACCTGGCTGACCGGTCACCGTGCCAGCGTGGTGCGGTGGACGATTGCGATTAGTGCGGTTGTGGTGCTGGGCCTCGGCGCGCTGCTTGTCTGGAACATCCGGTCTTCCGCGGCAGAAGCTGCGTTGGGTACGGCGCTGGATACCTACACTGCGCAGCTGGCCGAGCCGGGTGCTCCGCCAGTGCCGGGTACGTATGCCACTTCTGCCGAGCGCGCCAAGGCTGCCAACAAGCTGTTTCTGTCCGTAGCTGACAAGTACGGCTGGCTAGCCGCAGGGGCGAAGGCACATTACTTTGCCGGCGTCACCTATGAGGATATGGGCCAGAACGGCCCCGCTGAGTCTGAGCTGAAGAAGGCAGAGAGCGCTGGAAACCGGAATCTTTCCAACCTTGCCAAGCTGGCCCTGGCGGGACTTTACCGGCAAACGGGGCGCGAAGCACAGGCGATTGCGGAATACGAAGCGATCGTTGCCAAGCCCTCCGTGACGGTGCCGGCGAGCGTGGCGCAACTGGACCTGGCCGACCTGTACGCGGCGAATGGCAAGCAGGATCAGGCGCGTGCCTTGTGGGCGAAAGTGAAGGATGCCGACAAGGATGGCGCCGCAGGCTCGATTGCCACGCAAAAGCTGGCCGGGCAATAGCGCGATTCGAGATCCCCGATTCCCTTGCGAAACCCAGCGCGGAAGATGAGCGCTGGGCGCGCTGCCTGCGTCCAGTGCAGGTATGAGCGCAGCACAGACGGTTTTTGCGGGATGGATGGAGACAGCTCCAGGCGCCGTGCGTGACGAAACTCGCCAGCACGCTGAGGAAGAGGTGCTTGCCACCCTGGTGGACGAGTACGCTGCGACCCTATACAGGGTTGCATTCTCTGTGCTGCGCAATGCGGCCGATGCCGAAGATGCGGTGCAGGAAACCTTCCTTCGGGTGCTGCGCCATCGAGCGACGCTGGGTGAGGTGCGGGACCATCGTGTCTGGCTGATCCGCATTGTATGGAACCTGGTGCTGGACCGGAAGCGCCGTGCGAAGACACGACCGGAAACCGATGACATTGCCGATTTGGCGCGTGTGCTGCACGCGGACGGGCTCAGCGCGGAGGAGCAGGCCGCTGCAGCGCAGCATCATGCCCAGGTTCTGGCGTGCGTGGACCGGTTGCCAACGAAAGAGCGCGAAGTGTTGGTGCTTTCTGCTTTTGAAGAGTTCACCAGCGTGGAGATTGCCGCGGTTCTGGGCATCACGGAGTCCAGCGTTCGCTCACGGCTGTTTCGCGCGCGCAACCTAATGGCGGAGCTGTTGAATCATTCAAGGAGTTTGCGATGAGTGGCCCGGAACAGAGGATTCGATTTGTGCCCGTGAAGAATGCCGTGCAGGCGGAAGCGATGCTGCGGCAACTGGCGGAGCTGCCGGCGCCAGAGGGTCTGGAAGACCGCGTCAAACATGCGTTGAGAGGGCATGCGTTGAGGGGACAGGTTTTGAAGGGCGCTCCGCAAATTGGAGGCGCCTTCTTCTGGCCGGAGAATGGGTTGGTGAAGCCGGGGTGGAGACGAGGCCCGGCGCTGCGGGCGCTGGCGGCTGCAGCCATTGTACTGATTGTGGTGGGTGGCGGATGGAGCGTTGCCACCCTTGGTCCGCGGGAAGAGGCGGTGCCGCGCATCGCGTTACCTCATGTGCATGCGCCGGGCGGGTTTTCCAGCGCGGGAGCGATGCGAACTCCGCAGACGCTGAATCCTCCGGTGATCCAGCGCGGGACACATGCCAAAGAAAAGCGCACGGCGGAAAAGGCAAAGGAAGCCGCGGCTCCTGCGAATCCCAAGCAGAAGAAGCCGAAGGCGCACGGTCGCATTGCAGGCGAAAAGAGCCGCTGAAGAATGGACGGACAGTGCAGAAGCGCGGAAGGCTCCTGTGCTACTCGGCCTTCATGAATGCGCGGAGAAAGATGCTGAGTCCGGTGAGTACGCCGCCAGCCCATAGCGCAGGATCGATATTGTAGATATAGAACCCGTCGACGTAATGGGATGCGAACTCGATCATGCCGACGTTCGCAGCCACCACAAACAGAGAAAACAAGACGAGGGAAAGCGGAAAGGTGATCATTTTGAAGGTGTAGCCGAGAAGCGCATTAGCGAGACCGATTCCGACGCCCACCAGCAGAGGAGAGTAAGTGCCCTCGGCGAAGAAGCCGGGCACCGCGCGCATCATGATCATCATAGCGATCGTACTGAGCAGCCATTGGATGAGAATTCGGAACATTGAGCGACTCTCCCGTTCTGAATCCGTGCATTGCTGGCGGAAATCCAGAAGCCTACGCTCCTAAAGGTATCTCAAGATAGGACATGGGGAAAGCAATTCAGTCGCCTGGCATGCACAACTTTTGCGGTACGGAAGTATCTAAATGGCTAAGTCCTGCCGAATTGGAGTGCGGAAGGATTCGTTCCGACGCTTCGGGGGGCCAGAAAGAAAGGGTCGGATGGCTGAGTGCTGGGTTTGCAGGCCGAGGGCGTTGGTGCTGCTGGTGTTGGCTGGGTTGGCGCTGCCTGGGATAACCGTGCAGGCGCAGCGAGTGCCAGAACGACCGCTGCCGGAGATTCACGCGCTGATGCGCGAGGTGCAGCAGCACCAGAGGCGACTGGACAAAGTGCGCGAATCCTATACGTACACCTCCACGCAGACGCTTGAGACGCTGGACGGGAGCGGGCGGGTGACGAAGTCGGAAACCACGGAAAGCGAAGATTTCTTTGTCAACGGCCACGTGATTGAGCGGCTGGTGAAGAAGAATGGCCAGCCGCTGGATGCGAAGGCGCAGCAGAAGGAGGCAGGCCGGGTGACCAAACAGGTGGAGAAGGCCGAGAGCACGCCGCCGGGGCAACCGCTGCAAGGTCCGAAGGTGGACGTGAGCCACCTGCTGGAATTGATGGACGTGCGCAATGAGCGCAGGGAGAGTTTTCGCGGCCGGCCGACGATTGTGTTTGAC
>DATKTQ010000270.1:0-12439 GCA_035531055.1 Occallatibacter sp.
GCCCGGCGATCCCCGCGCTCTCTATTACCGCGCCCTCGTCGAGCGCAACGCCGGAAAGAACCAGGAAGCCATCAACGACTTCAAAGGCGTCCTGGCCAAGTACCCGCGCTCCAAGGACGCCCTCCGCGAGCTCGGCTTCAGTTACTTTCAGCAGCGCCGCTACGCGGAAGCCGAAGGCATCTACCAGCAGCTTCAGGCCATCGATCCTGACAACCTCGCCGCCCATTACTCATTGGCCATCATTTACCGCCGACTAGGCGACAGGCACAGGTCCGCCATCGAGTCCGCCAAGTTCGCTGACCAGAAGAACGACCCCACCGCTGGCCAGTTCGCACTCGACTTCCTCCGCAAGCACCCCGAGGTCGCCGCCGAGAGCGTCGTCTGGCACGTCCACGACCTCACCGGCGATCAGGTCAACCGCCCCACCAAGATCGAGTACCACTACATCCCCGGCGCGGGCCACTAGTCCTCCCCCCGGATTGGGCGCCCACCCTTTCGCCAGCTTGCAACCAGCAATCGCGCGAAGAGGTGGGTGCCAGCCCTGGCTTCCCATCGCATTTTTCCGCTCCGTCGCACCTGTGGAAAAACCGCGCTGAATTCCTTGAAAAACCGAGAATCAGGCCCAAATTCCCGAGAAATACCAAGAAGTCGAATTCCGGACCCCCTTATCCACAAAAACACCTCTTCTCCACGTTGACCCTGCCATTCCGGCTCCTTAGAGTCTGTAATCGTAAGGAGCTGGGAACCGTCGCGCGGGGCCGCCCTTGCCGCCTCACGTTCCGCCGCCCGGCCGGTGCTCGGCGCAAACCCATCCCCACGGAGTGAAGATGCTGAAACTCAAGAAGATCCACATCCTCGGATTCAAAAGCTTCTGTGACCGCACGGAGTTGCTGCTGCCGGGAACCGGCATCGCCGTGGTCGTGGGGCCCAATGGATGCGGCAAGTCCAACATTCTCGATGGGGTCAGCTGGGTACTCGGCGAACAGAGCGCAAAAACCCTCCGCGGCACCCACATGCAGGACGTCATCTTTGCTGGCACGCGCGACCGCAAGCCGCTCGGCATGGCGGAAGTCACCCTCACCATGATCGACCCCGAGGCCTACGAAGGCCCCATCCCAGTCGAGCCTGAAGTCCTCGTCGATCACGACAACCCCGCCGACTGGGATGAGAGCGAACTCCGCCGCCAGCGCGCCGCGGAAGCCGAAGAGATCATCGCCAACGAGCAGCCCGGCCAGGTCCTTGAAGACGACGAGTCCGCCCCGGAAGCTACCACCCCTGCCGGCGCAGACGCGTCCCAGGCCGTCGTGCTCAAAATCCGCCGCCGCAAGTTCCACCGCACTCCGCAAAAAGGCGAAGTCATCATCACCCGCCGCCTCTTCCGCACCGGCGAAAGCGAATACTTGCTCAACGGCAAGCTCTGCCGCCTGCGCGACATTCAGGACATCTTCATGGGCACCGGCCTCGGCCCGGAGAGCTACGCCATCATCGGCCAGGAGCGCATCGGCCAGCTGCTCAGCTCCAAGCCGCATGACCGCCGCGCCATCATCGAGGAAGCCGCCGGCATCACCCGCTTCAAAACCAAAAAGCGTCTCGCCGAGCTGCGTCTGGAAAGCGCCAAGCAGAATCTGGCCCGCATCGACGACATCTTTGAGGAAGTCACGCGCCAGATGAACAGCCTCAAGCGCCAGGCCTCCAAGGCGGAGCGCTTCGCCGCCGTGCGCGACGAGCTTCGCGGCCGCCTGCGCGTCGTCCTGGCCAGCCGCATGGCCCACATGGACTCCGAGCAGGCGCGCCTCGAACAGGAGATCGCCGCGCTCACCCAGCACATCAACACCTCCGCCGCGGAGATTGAGACCAGCGAGGCAAACCAGCACACCCTCACCGAGCGCGGCTACGACCTCGAGCGCCAGCGCCAGGAAGCGCAATCCCGCGCCAACGCCGCCGCCGTTGAGCTGGAACGCGCCGCCGCTCGCGAACTCGGCAACGCCGAGCGCATCGCTGAGCTTGAGTCCCGCATCGCCGCCGCAGCCGGAGAGCTGGAGCAGACCCGCGCGCAACTGGCCGGCATCGCCGAGGAGCGCGCCCAACAACGCACGTTTCTGGAAACCGCAGCCGGCGAGGCCCGCGCCTTCCACCAGAAGGTCGAAGGCCAGCAGCAGCAGGCCCGCACCGCCGCCAGTGAGGTCTTTGACGCTGAGCGGCAGCTTGAGGCCAATCGCCGCCACGCCATGCATCTGCTCTCGCAGGCCGGCAACGCGCGCAACGGCACGGCGCAGGCTGAAGAGAGTCTGGCCGCCCTCGAGCGCGAGGCCGAGCGCCTGAATGCAGAGATGGCCCAGGCCCGCAATGAGCTTGAAAACCTGGGCGCGCAAACCGGCCAGGCCAAGCTCCGTTTTGAGTCCGCCGCCGACGCCCTCAAGCAATTGGAAACCGAGATTGCCGAGTTGCGCCAGAGCCTGCAGGCCCGCCGCGCGGAAGACGAGGCCCTCCGCGTCCGTGCCAACCAGCTCCGCAGCGCACACGCCACCACCGCCGGCCGCCGCAACTCGCTGGAGGCCCTGATCCGCGACCACGGGTACTCCACAGAAACCGTCCGCCGCCTGCTCAAGCCCGGCGCTCTGGCCCAGGGCATGGCCCCCGTCGGCACTCTGGCCGATTTCCTTGAGGTCAGCGGCCAGCATGAAGGCGTGGTCGATGAGTTCCTTCGCGACGAGCTGAATTACGTCGTCGTGGAAAGCTGGGTGGCCGCCGAGGAAGGCGTGCGCCTGCTCAAGTCCGGCGTCGACGGCCGCGCCACCTTCCTCATTCATCCCGCAGAGCAGGCCGCCCTGTGGCAAGAGGACAGCGCCATTGAAAGCGCAGGCGTCACTCCGCTGAAAGACTCCATCCGTGTCCTCAACGGCTTTGGCCACTCGCTGGAGGGCATGTTGCCCAAGCTCCGGCACGGTTATCTGGTGCAGAACTCCGCGGATGCCCAGCGCCTCGCCGGCCAGCACGCCCACGCGTACTTCCTCACCCCGGAAGGCGAATGCTTCCACAACGGCACCGTCACGGGCGGCAAGCCCGCCGCCGAGGGGCCTCTCGCCCTCAAGCGCGAACTCCGCGAAGCCGAAAAAAAGCTCGCCGAGATGGAGCGCGACCTGGCTCTTGCGGAAACCGAGGCCGTCACTCTCACGCGCACCATTCAGGAGCTCACCGCGCGGCTGGAAGTGCGCAGCGAGGAGCGCCGCAACGCCGAGCGCGACAGCGCCAACCAGGGCGCGGCCCTCCAGCAGATGGAAGCCGAGGCCCAGCGCGTGGAGCGTCGCCTGCAGGACTGGACCGTGCAGGCCGCGCGCAACAAGGATGCCCGCGAAGCCAAGCACGCCGTCATTGAACAGAAACGTGAAGAGGCTCTGCGGCTGGAAGCCGAGCACACCGCCGCCGAGTCCGCGCTGGAGCAGCAACAGGCCCAGCTCGTCACCCTCCGCCAGCAACGCGAAACCCTGCAGCAGCAGGCCGCCCAGGCCACCGCCGAGCTGGCCGGGCTGGAGGAGCGCCGCCGCGGCGCAGAAGCCGCCTTCCAGCGCATTGATCGCCTCCACGCCGACCTCGAGCGGCGCGTCCTCTCCATTGAGCAGCAAACCGCCTCTGCCGCCGCCGAGCGCGAGCAGCGCACCCGCGAGAGCGCCGAGCTCGTCCAGCGCCAGCAGGATCTGGCCGCGCAGCGCTCCCAGGCCCTGGAGCAGGCACAGGCCCTCACCGAGGAAGCGCAAACCCTCCGCGCCCAGCTGGCGGAGATGGAAACCCAGCTCAAATCCGGCCGCGCCGCGCTTGACCAGCTCCGCGACGACCGTGCCACTCGCTCCAGCGATTTGGCCAAGCTGCACTCGGACCTCGAGTACCTGGAAGCAAGTAGCCTTGCGGAAATCAACGTGGAAGCCGCCTTGCTACGTGCCGACACAGAGATCGTCCACCTCGCCGGCGAAGAACTCCTCGCCGAAGAGGAAACATGCCGCGGCCTCCGCCAGCGCATCGAGCAGATGGGCCCCGTCAACATGATGGCCCTCGAGGAGTACAAGGAAACCGCTGAGCGCCACAGCTTCCTTGAGACCCAGCGCAAAGACCTCATGGAGTCCATCGAAAACACGCAGGAGACCATCCGCGAAATCGATCAGATCTCCCGCACCCGCTTCGACGAGGCCTTCGCACGCATCAATGAGAACTTCGCCCAGGTCTTCACCCGCCTCTTCCACGGCGGACAGGCCTTCCTGCGCCTCACAGACGTGGAAAACCAGGCCGAAAGCGGCCTCGACATCGTGGCCTCGCCTCCGGGCAAAAAGCTGCAGAACGTGCTGCTGCTTTCCGGCGGAGAAAAGGCTCTCACCGCCCTGGCGCTGCTGGTTGGCATCTTCCAGTTCCAGCCCAGTCCCTTCTGCGTGCTGGACGAAGTGGATGCAGCGCTCGACGAAACCAACGTCGGCCGCCTCTCCGACCTGCTTGTTTCCCTCAGCCGGGAGACGCAATTCCTGCTCGTCACCCACTCCAAGCGCATGATGCACTCGGCCGACCTGATCTACGGCGTCACCATGCAGGACCCCGGCGTATCCAAGGTCGTCAGCGTTCACCTCGGGCACGAGCAGCAGCGCGCTTCGGCGTAGTCCGGCCTTCGTTTTTCTCTGGTAAGCCGGCCCCGCACCGCCGTCTTGGTGTCTTCGCGGAGCGCCGGCGATCCTTCACGCGACGCACGAAAAAATCGCCTTCGAAGGATCTTTCCTCTTCGAAGGCCCTGGTAGTTCCCAAGCGAATTGTGGGGACCAGTAGCCGACGCTGGAGGTCGGTAGCGTGCGGCTACTGGCGATCCCTTATTATACGAAGCTAGCTGCGGCTTCCCCTTTCCACTGCTGCCTCGTGTCTCCCGGCTCAAAGAGGGCTCTGTGCGCCTTCCGAACCATGTCGACAAATGCAGTCTCGCCTATTCGCTCCACTCGTTCCGTGATGGCCGTCACACTCCTTTGGCCATCGCTCTTGCGGCGAACTTTCTTCCCTGTCGCGCCGCCCCCAGCCCCCTTCGCGCACGTTTGACAAACCTCAGCCCCCGATGCAGAATCGGAGCTTCAGCCACGTCAAGGTCGGACTTTCCATGACAGCACTCCTCTCCACCAATTTGGGTTCTCTTCCGCTGCTCGGCCGGGGCAAAGTGCGCGACCTCTATGCGGTCGGCGACGCGTTGCTGCTGGTCGCCACAGATCGCATCTCCGCGTTTGACCACGTTCTCGCCACTGGCATTCCCGGCAAAGGCAAAATCCTCACCCAGATTTCCCTCTTCTGGTTCCATCACCTCGCGGATCTGGCGCCCAACCACCTCATCTCGGCAGACATAGCTGAGTTTCCCGCGGAGTTGCAGCCCTTCCGAGATCAGCTCGAAGGCCGCTCCATGCTCGTCCGCCGCGCGCAAATGTTTCCCGTCGAGTGCGTCGCGCGTGGCTTCCTCGCCGGTTCCGGCTGGAAGGAGTACAAAGCCGGCCACACCGTCTGCGGCATTCCCCTGCCGGAGGGACTCCTCGACGGCTCCCGCTTGCCCCAGCCGCTCTTTACCCCAGCCACCAAAAGCCCGGACGGCCAGCACGACGAGAACATCTCCTTCGCCGCGACAGAATCGATCGTCGGCGCCGATACCGCCGCGGAGCTTCGCCGCCTCACCCTTGCCATCTACCGCAAGGCCGCCGCGCACGCCGAGTCCTGCGGACTCATCCTTGCCGACACCAAGTTCGAGTTCGGCACCGTCGCGGGAAAGATCGTGCTGGCCGATGAAGCGCTCACCCCCGACTCTTCCCGCTTCTGGGAGGCCGCGGCCTGGAGGCCCGGTGGCGCCCAGCCCTCGTTTGATAAGCAGTTTGTCCGCGATTATCTGGAACGCATCCAATGGAATAAGCAGGCTCCCGCGCCCGCCCTGCCTCAGGAGGTGGTCGAGCGCACCCTGTCCAAGTACCAGGAGGCCTTTCGCCGCCTTACCGGCACCGAGCCCAGGCTCTAAACCGCGCCACCCGGAGCAAACTTGACCCTCGTCGACTGGATCATCGTCGTCATCCTCGCATCCACCGTTCTTGGCGGGCTGGCGCAGGGATTCCTGCGTTCCGTCTTTTCCCTCGGCGGACTCATCCTCGGCCTCATTCTCGCTGCGTGGAATTACCGCTGGGCCGCGGCTGTGATGCATCCGTTCATCCACAATGCAAGAGTTGCTGACACCATCAGCTTTCTGCTCATCGCAATCGTTGTCGCCGTGGTGGCCTCCATCCTCGGTTCCCTGTTGTCCAAAATGTTCCACAAAATGGGACTTGGCTGCCTCGACCGGCTCGCTGGAGCCCTCTTCGGACTCTTCCAGGGCGCGCTCATCGTCACCGTGTGCATCCTCGTCACCGTGGCCTTCTTTCCCCGCGCAGAATGGCTCACCAGGTCCCGCCTGCCCAAATATTTTTTCGGTGCCTGCCACTTTAGTACGCACATCTCTCCGGAAAAACTTGCAGAACGCGTGCGACAGGAATTAAAAACACTGGAGACGAATTCGCCGCAGTGGATGCACCCCGCTAAAAAGGGTGCATGACTTTTTTTTGCGGCGCCCACCCCGGCCGCCTGTGGCAAGCTAGAAGAGCATGAGGTTGACGTGAGACGAGAACTGGACATCCTGGTTACGCAAATGCATTCCAGCGGCATCCGCTATGACGATGCCGTGCGCGAGTTCAAAAAGCAATACCTGCGCGAAGTCCTCATCGCGAACCGGGGCAACCAGTGCAAGGCCGCCGAAGAGCTGGGCATGCACCGCAACACGCTCAGCCGCACCATGGCCGAGCTCGGCCTCAGCCTTGCAGAAGTGCGCGCCGGCCTCAAGCGTCCGCCCCGCAGTGAACGTCCAGTGTATGGAGTCCTCCGCCAGGGCCTGCGCCAGGGCTGAGCGCTCCGGCCGGACCCATGCACATTTCCTCTGAAATCCGCGAAGCTCAGATCACCTGCCAGCCGGGATTTGCCTGGGACCGTCAGGACGCCTATCTGTTCGACATCGACGGCACACTTCTGCGCAGCCGCGACCGAGTACACATCGAGTCCTTCCTTCAGGGCGTTCAGGAAGTCACCGGCATGCCTGTCACGCTGGAGGGCGTTCCCCTCGCCGGCAACACAGACACCGCCATCCTTCGCGATGCCTGCCAGCGCTCCGGCATCTCCGTGGACGTGCTCGAGCCACAGGTCGAAGCCATTCTTGAGGCCATGTGCTCCATCGTGGCCGCCCGTCGCGGCGACCTGGACCTCGTGCTCATGCCCGCCGTCGAAGACACACTGCGCCATCTGCACCAGCGCGGCGCGCTGCTCGGCGTCGCCACCGGCAACCTCGAAGCCATCGGCTGGATAAAGATGGAGCAGGCGGGCCTGCGCCCCTGGTTCCTCTTCGGCGGATTCAGTGACCGTTTCCCCCTCCGCTCCGCGCTCGTCGGCCACGCCGCCGGTCAGGCGCGCCAGCTCGCCGGCAGCGCCGCAAGCGTCTGCGTCGTCGGAGACACGCCGCGCGATATCGAGGCGGCCCACGCCAACGGCCTCGCCGTCATTGCCGTCGCCACTGGCCACTTCTCGTTTCACGATCTGCTCGCGCACCAGCCGGAAGTCTGCGCCACGTCCCTCGCCGCCCTCCTCGCGCTAGTGCAGGAGGCCGCATGAGCCCCCGCCGCCTGCTTGCGCAGACCCTTGTCGCAGCCGTGTTGCTCGCCGCATGGCCAGCCTCCGCGCCGGCACAGCAGTCCTCCGCCGCCACCACCACTGCCGCCGCTCCCAGACCCGTCACCGCGCGCGATCGTCGCCGCGCCGCCGCGCTTTATTTGCGGGCGAGCCGCAACTTCCAGAAGGCACAATTTGCCCGGGCGCAGCAGCAATATGAGCAGGCAGCCGCGCTCGTCTCGGACAATCCCGACTATGCGCTCGCCGCCGGCGTCGCCCGCAGCCACCACGTTCAGGCCCTCCTGCAGCAAGCCGCACGCGATCGCCTCCGCGGAGACGCGGCCGCCGCCCAGGCCGCACTGCAGCAGGCCCGTCTCCTCGATCCGGAAAGCGCGCAGGTGCAACAGCACTTCCAGGGCCCCGCCGCCGACGCGGATCTTCAGTCCGGTTCCCTTTACGGGCAGGCCTCCAGCCAACTTGCCGCCACGCCCGTGCTGCAACCCACCGCTGGCCTGCGCAGCTTCCATCTCCGCGCCACCCGCCCCCAGCTCATCCAGCAGGTTTTTCACGCGTACGGCATTCAGGCCACACTGGACCCCGGCCTCTCCGCCATCAACGTCCGCCTCGATATTGACAACGTCACCTTCAGCCAGGTCCTCCGCGCCCTCAGCCTCGTCACCCGCTCCTTCTGGGTCCCGCTCGACGCCCATCGCGTCTTCGTCGCCCGCGACACACCCGAAAACCGCCGGCAATACGAGCGGCAGGAGCTGGAAACCGTCTACCTCCCCGGCCTCAATAAGGACGAGCGCACCGCCATCGGCAACTTGGCCAAGAATCTCTTCCAAACCTCCAATGCCGTCGTGCAACAAGGCCTGGGCACGCTCACCGTCCGCGCCCCCACGCGCACCCTCGACGACTTCAACGCCACCCTGCGCGACCTCCTCCAGGGCCGCAGCCAAGTGATGTTGGATGTGCGTCTCATCCAGCTGGCGCACACCAATGTGCGCAATACCGGCCTCAACCTGCCCCAGCAGATCACCGCCTTCAACGTCTACGCCGAAGAACAATCCATCCTCAACGCCAACCAGGCACTGGTCCAGCAGATCATCGCGTCCGGCTTGGCCGCACCTGGAGACACCCTCGCCATCCTCGGCATTCTGCTCGCCTCCGGACAGGTCTCCAGTTCGCTATTCTCCAGCGGCATCGCGCTCTTCGGCGGCGGCCTCACCCTCTCCGGGCTTTCCCCCGGCTCCGTATCCGCCAATCTCAACCTCAACTCATCAGCATCGCGTGAGCTGGATCAGATTCAGCTCCGGCTCGCCAATGACGAATCAGGCACGGTCCGTTCCGGCCTGCGCTACCCCATCATGACCTCCTCATTCTCAAACCTTGGCGGAAACACCCTCAACATCCCCGGCCTCACCAGCGCCGGAAATTCCAGCGACCTTTCCTCCATCCTCGCTTCGCTTGCTGGCGCCGCCTCGCAGATTCCGCAGGTGGAATACCAGGACCTCGGCCTCACCCTCAAGGCCACCCCAGACGTCATGCGCAACGGCGACGTCGCCCTCACCCTCGACATGAAGCTCACGGCCCTCGCCGGCAGCTCCGTCAACGGAGTCCCCGTGCTCAACAACCGCTCCTACTCCGGCGTCGTTACCCTCAAAGAGGGTTCAGCCTTCGTCATCATGAGCGAACTTGACCAGCAGGAAGCCCGCGCCCTCAGCGGCACTCCCGGCCTATCAGAGATTCCTGGCCTCAACAACATCTCCGCCAGGGACACCGAGAAGGACTACGCCACCCTGCTCCTCATCATCACCCCGCACGTCATCCGAGATCCCCACCCCGCCGGCCGCTCCCCCATGCTCCGCATTGACCGCTCCACGCCGCGCTGATCGGTCGATGGCGATACACTCCGGGCCTTCCCGCGCTTCTTCTTCAGGCAGCACAAAGCCCCCGGGAGCCCGCGCCATGCGCGGCGCAAACCCCCAGAGGCTTCTTGAGCGAACTCGATTTCGAGATTACTTGCTAGTCGGTGCGGCTGCCGGCGTCGTCGGGGTCTCCAGCGTTACGCCGTCCAGCTTGGCCTGGTACTCCACAATGCTCTTGATCGTTGTGTAAGGCACTCCGCCCAGCGGAACCTGCCGTCCGTTCACCATCAAAGTCGGCGTCTGGTTCACATTCAGGTCGCGAGCCAGATCCACTGAGGATTCCACATCCGCGCCCGCCGCAGGGGTCGCCGCGCACGCAGCCACCTTCGCTGGATCCAGAGCCGCCTTTGTCACCGCACTGTTCAGCGTCAGCGTGGCGCCGTCCGGCGTGGCCAGCCCTTCCTGCCCTTCAAACACCGCCGAGGCATACTGGAAGAACGCATTGCTGCCGCCCATCTTGTTCACGCACACGCCATACGTGGCCGCACGCACCGCCTCCGGATGGATACGCGCCAGCGGATAGTTCTGGAACACCACCCGCGCGCTCGGAAAATCGGCCACCAGCTTATCCATGTTGGCCTGCGCTTCCTTGCAGTGCGGACACTGGAAATCGGCAAACTCCACCAATTCCAGTTCCTTTGACGGAGACCCGCGATAGGGTCCGTCCGCCTTGGCCTGCAGCTCCGCGCGGTCATCGGTATAGGGGTTGGCGCCAAAGGGCAAAACCTCGTTGCCGGCAATGATGTGCTTGCCGTCCGGCAGCGCGAAAAACTCCAGCGCCGACACCTTCTGCGCGCCGGTCTTGTCGCCCACCAGCACCACCACCTTGCTCAGGCCCGCCACGTGCGTCTTCAGGATGGCCTGCACCTGCCACACCCGCCGCGGGTCATAGCCCCAGCTGGTCTGCAGAAAGGCATTCACCTCATCTGCCGTTGGCGCAGTGGCCGTAAAAAACGACGGATCCGGCTTGGGGAACGTCGGCGCCGTCGTCGGGGCCGGGGCCGCTGGAACCGGGGAGGATGCTGTGGGCACCTGCTGCTGGCCAAATGCCGGCAACAGCGAAAGGGAAAATGCGGCCAGCGCGACGGCACCGGCAATGCGAACAGACGGACGACTCAAGCTGAATTTCCTCCAAAAAACGGGATTGGCTCCCGCCTTCTCTTATACCTGAACCTTCACGGCAATGGGAAACCTGCGACCCATGCCAAACGACTTGGAAGTCACTTTCAAAACCGGCGCCGCCTGCTGGCGCTTGTACTCGCTCCGCTCCACCAGGCGCACCACATGTTGGACGAGCGCTAGCGGCAAATCGTGGTCCTCGGCAATCTGTTCCGCCGCTTCATACCGCTCCACATAGGCCTCCAGAATCGGATCCAGCACCTCATAAGGCGGCAGAGAATCTGTATCCTTCTGGTCCGGCCGCAGCTCCGCGGAAGGCGGCTTCTCCAGGATCGCCGCCGGAATCACTTCGCGCTCCCGGTTGATCCAGCGGCACACCGCGTACACCCGCGTCTTCACCAGGTCGCCAATCACCGCCAGCGCGCCCACCATGTCCCCGTACAACGTGCAATAGCCCACCGCCATCTCGGACTTGTTGCCCGTCGTCAGCACCAGCGCGGAAAACTTGTTCGACAACGCCATCATCAGCGTGCCCCGAATCCGCGACTGAATGTTCTCTTCCGTAAGGTCCGCCGCCAGCCCTGCAAACAGCGGCTTCAGCGCCTCGTTGTACTCCGCAAACAAGCCGCTGATTCCAATCAGCTCAAACCGGATGCCCAGATTCTCCGCCAGCTTGCGGCTGTCACTGATGGATCCCTCAGACGAATACGGGCTCGGCATCCCCACCGCAAGCACGTTCTCCGCGCCCAACGCCTCGGCCGCAATCGACGCCACCAGCGCCGAATCCACCCCTCCGCTCAGCGCCACCAGCACCTGCTTGAAGCCGCATTTCCGCACATAATCCCGCGTCCCCAGCACCAGCGACTGGTACGCGGCCTCCGTGTCGTCCTCCGCCGGAACCGCAATCGCCGCCGCCGCAAACGGGTCCAGCACCAGCGTCTCCTCGGCAAACGACGCCGCCTGCGCCACCACTTCGCCCTTCGCATTCAGCGCCAGCGAGGTACCGTCAAAAATCAGGCTGTCGTTGCCGCCCACCTGGTTGCACATCACCACCGGAATCCCGTGCCGCCTCGCCGAGGCCGACAGCATCCGCCGCCGCACCTCCCGCTTGCCGTGCCAAAAAGGCGAGGACGACAGATTGATGTGGATGTCCGGCTTCTGGCGCATCAGGTCTTCCATCGGGTCCACCGCGTAAAGCTGATGCTGCCAGAAGTTCTTGTCGTTCCAGGCATCTTCGCAGATGGTCACCGCCAGCCGGACCCCGTCCAGATCCACCACCTGCTGCGCGCGGGACGCGGAAAAGTAGCGCTGCTCGTCAAACACGTCATAAAACGGCAACAGCCGCTTGTGCTGCTCCAGCAGCAGGCGTCCCCCGTCCAGCAGAACCGCCGCGTTCACCGCCGGCTTGCCCGCTCCCGGCTCCGCCGCCAGCGCCACGCCCACCAGCACCGCAGTCGAAAGCCCGCTCGTCGCCTCGGCCAGTTCATCCAGGGCCGTGCGGCACCGCGCCAGAAAACTCGGTTTTTCCAGGAAATCCGCCGACGGATAGCCGCAGATCGCAAGCTCAGAAAACACCGTCAGCCTGGCGCCTTGCTCGGCTGCCTGGCGGCTTGCGGAAAGGATGCGTTCCAGGTTCCCAGTAAAGTCCCCAACCGTGGGGTTAATCTGGGCAATCGCGATCTTCACTCTCTCAGTGTAATCCCCGCGGC
>DATKTQ010000271.1:0-8931 GCA_035531055.1 Occallatibacter sp.
AGGGTGGGTTTCCACGAATCTCGACCATCGGACCGGTGTAAGATTCTGTCGTCATGGCGAAGCTCGTCCGTTACCAGCAATGCGGCTGTTTTCACTTTGTGACCTTCAGTTGTTATCGTCGTCGGCCGTTGTTGGGCAACGGCGGGTGGCCCACATCTGACCATCCACAAATGATTGGGTGCCCCAGGTCTCGCTTTTGAGACCTGGGATACCACTACGATTTCGAGCGGTATGTTTAGGACGCACTCCATCGCTTGTGCGGGCGGACACGTGCAATTCCAATCCCGCTCTACCGGCAAAGAACGGTCAGTAGATTCTGCACACGATGCAATTCTCCCCGTCGAGCCAGAAGTGAAAAACGAGACAGTTCAGCTCCTGAGGCAACACGCTCTACTGCAGCGTCTGAATCGTCGTCCCTTCGGGAATCTTCACTTCAAACTCATCCGCGGGAAACTTCGGATTCTTCGTCACACGCAGCACATCCAGCGTAATCTCAATCCCCTCAAGCGGCCGCTTGATGATCACCCGCGCCGGAAACAGCCCCGACCCAAAATCGTTGTAATTCCTATAACTCACCTGCGTCACCAGGTCGCCCTTGTCGTCATAAAGATCCTGTTCATAGGGCAGCAGATCGTCGCGATGGAAGGTCACCACGCGCACCGGCGTCAGTTCCTGCGTTCCTGGACGCCGCCGCATCACGTTCAAAATGTACTCGGGCACAAGCAGCAGGTGCTTCTTCTTCACATCCTCAATCGTCTCCGTATCCGCCGTCACGGAGTACAAATCCTCCAGGCCAAGCCCGCGCACCATCATCGCGTCAAAGAAAAACCCCGGCCGCATATTGTAAAGCGGATTCTTTGACGTTCCCGTCGCCGAGTTCGATCCCTCAAACGCAAGGCTCTTTGACGGAATGTAAAGCTTGAACGTCTTCCCGTTGCTCCCCATGTCAAACACGCGCACGCCAAAGTACGTTCCCACCACGCGCAGCATCTCCGGCTTGCGCATCAGAATGTAGCCCTTGCCCGATGGAAAATCCTTCGCCAGCCCTTCCCTCGTCTTCAGCTCCGTCGCCTGCATCTCCACGGTTGCCGTCAGCCCGTCCACTGTATTCCAGCGCTCGTCCAGTTGCTCCACCAGCTCCGCCGGAGTCACCGTCCGCGTCACCAGCGGAGCCCGCGGCACCGGCAGCCTGCGCGTGGTGGGCCACAGGCTGCAGCCTGCCATGCCCAGCACCAACGGCAGCGTCAGCAACCCGGCCGCCCAGTTCCTCACCGCCCTCACGGTTCACCTGCCTTTTTCATCGCGTGCCGGTAGCCGGCCACGTTGCGCGAGTGCTCAGCCAGCGTGGAAGCAAACAGCGACCTGCCCTGCGGATTCGTCCCCGCCGCCACAAAGTAGAGGTAGTCCGTGCGCGCCGGATGCATCGCCGCCCGCAGCGACCGGATACCCGGATTCGCAATCGGCCCCGGCGGAAGCCCCGCGTGTAGATAGGTGTTGTACGGCGTGTCCCGCTTCAGGTCGCTCGCGTAAATCTTCCCGCGCCACTCTCCCTTCAGCTCCAGCCCATAGATCACCGAGGGGTCCGTTCCCAGCGCCATCTTCTTCGCCAGCCGGTTTTCAAACACGCTGGCCACCACCGGGCGCTCTCCGCTCACCGCCGTCTCGCGTTCCACCAGCGAAGCCAAAGTCACCACGTCATGCACGTTCTCCTTCAGGTCCAGCTCCGCCGCCGCCCGCCGAAACCGCTTCACCATCGTCACCGTAATCTGCTTGAGCGTGGTGTTACCCGCAAAATAGTAGGTATCCGGAAACAGATAGCCCTCCAGGCTCGTCGCATGCGGGTCCAGGTCCCGAATCAGCCCCGTCTCCCGGGCCTGCTCGTCCACAAACTCCTGCTCAGTGCCAAAGCCTGCCTGCTCCAAGCGTTCCCCAATCTCAAAAATATTTGCCCCTTCCGGCACCGTCACCATCCGGGTATACACATCCCCACGCGCAATGCGCGCATACACTTCCGTCACAAGTGCCGGATGGTCAAACCGGTATTCGCCGGCCTGCAGCGTCCCCCGCTTTACCCAGCGCAACAGGTCAAAGGCAAAGCGGCTGCGAATCACTCCCGCCGCTTCCAGCTGCCGCGCAATGTGCGCCGATGATTCCCCCGGCGGCACGTCCACAAAGACTTCCGTCTGCGGCCCAAAGGGCACCACCAGCAGCCAGCCGGCCGCGGCCGCCACACTTGCCAGTACGAGAAACAGCACCAGCCAGGTTCCTGTGGCGCCAAAGCCTCTTCTTTTGTTGCTTCTCCGTCTCTGGCGCGTCATTCTCGGCTGGAAATCCTTCTCTGTTTAAGACGCGGTAATTGGACCCGCGGATTCGCGTCCTTCTGATGATTGTATCGGGAGTGCAACCCCACCGCGAACCGTTCCCACCCGCCAGCCGGTATGCTGAGTCTCAGACCGCCCGCCATGACCTCCGCCAGCCCACCCCGCTACCTCGCCATCGACTTCGGATCGAAGCGAATCGGCGTGGCTGTGTCTGACGAACTGGGCCTCACCGCGCAGCCCGTGCTCACCCTGGAGCGCCGCCGCAACCCCCGCGAGGACCTCCGCTCTCTGGCCCGCCTCGCCCGCCGCTTCGGCGTCGCCGGCATCGTCGTCGGCAACCCCCTCCACCTCTCCGGACAGCAGAGCCCCCGCGCCGCCAAAACTCAGACCTTCGCCGCCGAACTCGGCCAGCTCACCGGCCTGCCTATCCACCTGTGGGATGAGCGGCTCACCACACGCGAAGCCCACCAGATTCTCTACCAGGCCGGCCACCCCCGCCAGGCCCACCGGCCCCTCGTCGATCAGGTCGCCGCCACCCTCATTCTGCAGTCCTTCCTGGACTCCTGCGGCAACCCCTCCGGCCCCTCCAGCCCGCCCGACGAACCCACCCGCGTATAATGGAACTTCGAATTCATTCCTCTCGCGTGGACTGAGAGAGACAGTTCCCCGCCACGGATTACGAATGCCGGATCACATCAAGAAACAACTTCAGAAGGAAATTGAGATTCTGGAGCATGAGCTTGCCCACGAGCTGCCCGCCGAGATCAAGAAGGCCGTGGCCATGGGTGACCTCTCAGAAAACGCCGAGTACCACATGGCCAAGCAGCGCCAGGACTTTGTGAACGCGCGCCTCGGCCAGCTCAAGCGCCGCATGGCCGAGTTCTCCCTCGTCAACCTCGCCAACATCCCGCACGACAAGGCCGGCTTCGGCTCCAAAGTTGTTGTGTATGACGCCACCAAGGACGAGGAGATCGAGTACCGCCTGGTCACCAGCGAAGAATCCGACGTCACCAAGGGACTCATCTCCACCACATCACCCATCGGCCGCGGGCTCGTCGGCACGCGCGTCGGAGACATCGCAACCATCGTCACCCCCAACGGCAAACGCGAACTCGAAATCCTCAAACTCACCACCATCCACGACGAAGTCGGCGAGATCGAAGCGGATGGCACACCGCAGTAAGCAGGAAGATTGGCAATGACCTGGACCAGCGCTTTTGGCCGCGGATGCGGATGGATTCTCGACCGCATCGTTCGCGGCCTGGCGCTCACTCGCATCTCGCCCAACATCCTCACCTTCATCGGACTCGTCATCAACATCGCCGCGGCCTTCCTCTTCGGCCACGCCAACGCCGCCAACGAACACCGCATGTTCATCTACGCGGGCCTGGTCATCATCGGCGCCGGCATCTTTGACATGGTCGACGGACGCGTCGCCCGCAGCACCAACCAGGTCACCGTCTTCGGCTCTTTCTTTGACTCCGTCATCGACCGCTACTCCGACGTCGTCCTCTTCTTCGGCATGCTCGTCTACTACGGCCGCATCAACCGCTTCCGCTACGTTGTTTTGGTAGCCTTCGTCATGGTCACCTCGCTCATGGTCTCCTACACCCGCGCACGCGCTGAGGCTCTCATCGGTTCGTGCAAGGTCGGCTTCATGGAGCGCCCGGAGCGCATCGTGCTCGTCATCCTCGGCGCGCTCTTCAACATCATGGCCCCCGTCCTCTGGGTGCTCGCGGTGCTCTCCACCATCACCGTCATCCACCGCATCCAGTACACCTACCAGAACACCAAGCACCTGGCGCCCTTGAGTTGAGCCCCGCTCAGTTGAGCCGCGCGCGCGGAAGCTCCGCGCTCCTCAGCAGCTCACCATCACCGCCGAGCAGCCCGGCTTGATTGGCTTCCACCGGATCAAAAACTCCGTCACCGCTCCCGGTTCCACGCGCCCCATCTTTTCAAACTGCGCGTGCTCCTGGCTGTAGATCAGACTCCCGTGGCTCGACAGCACCGCCAGCGCCGGCACACCCAGCTTCAGCGGAATCCTGTAACGCTTTGCCAGGTCCAGGTTCGCGTCATAGCGGCCGACGTTGACGTGCACCAGCACATAATTCGCTTGCAGAATCGGCAGGTTCTCCGCGTTGTGCATGTAGATGTCCAGCACCACGCAGTCGCTGCACCAGTTGCCGCCAAAGTCCAGCAGCACCCGCTTGTGCGTCGCGGTCGCAGTCTTCAGCGCCGCGGCCAGTTGGACCTTTGCCACGGAAGGATCTGGATAAATCACCCGTCCGGCGGAGGAAACAGGCCCCGCGGCCAGCAGCAGGCTCGCGGCAACAAGGAAATGTCTCGGAAGGTTCATAGGCTCTGGGAAAGCCTCCTGGCTACTTCTCCAGTCTGGCACATTTGCGCTTCCACCTGCCAGCTTCGCCGCTGCGCTGCCGGTGGCCTCAAGCCGTCGCGGGCCTATACTCAGGAGTGTGAACGACTCTCTCAAGAAGGACCTCGAGTCCCGCGCCTTTGCAGACCTTGGAGCCATGATGGATGGCTACGCCCGCGCCGCCGCGGACCTGGCCCGCAGCACCTTCGACCGCCGCCTGGACTTTACCGAAGACTCCGTCGAGACGCTCGATGAAATCCTCGTCATCGCAGGCGAAAGCCCCGACCTCGACCTCGATTTTGAAGTCCGCCTCTGGGGCAGCTACCTCGGCGAAGTCCTCCGCCGCCGCTATGCCGGCACCTGGGAGATGACCCAGTATCCCGGCGGCGTGGCCGCTGTGCCCGCCGTGGACGTGCGCGGCTCGCGCCTTTTTCCGCTTATCAAGGTCTACCGGCGCCTCACCCTCGGCGAGGAAGAGGATCTGCACAGCTTCTTCGCCATGGTCACCACCCGCCTCGGCAATCCGGCCCGCGTCAACTAGGACCAGCACCCGCCTGCCAGCCCTGCCGCCTTTGTGCGACAATAAGCCCAGTGAAGCAGCGCGCCGGGCACGCGTGGCGCGCGGAGGAAAGAACAATGGGCGATTTATTGCAGCCGTGGCACCTGATCGTACTGGCCGTCGTAGCTTTTCTGCTCTTCGGGGCCAAGCGACTGCCGGAACTCGGCAAGGGCCTAGGGGAAGGTCTCAAGGGATTCAAGGAAGGGCTGAAGGGCATCAACGACCCCACGCCGTCCGCTCCGCCCGCACCGCCGGCGCAACCCACGCAGCCGAGCGCACCAGTCGCGCCGCCTCCTGCCAACACCCCCGGCGAGCAAAAGTAGCCAGAGCCTGTTTGGGCGGGCTTCCGGCCCACTTCCGGCCAGAGCACTTCTCATACCCGCATTCCGCGCCGCTCGCGCAGACAGAAAATCAAAAGGCCCGCGCCAATCGGCGCGGGCCTTTTCGCGTTTCCGCGGTCCTAGTGCAGGTCCTCGGCCGTCGGGTAGTAGCCGCGCTTGGCAATCACTTCCAGCCCCGGCCGGTCCACGCGCACATCAATCGTCCGGAACTTGCTATCCAGCAGTGGCTGATGGCTCAGGTAGCCCAGCGTGTACTGGTTCCGCGCCTCTTCGGCAATCTTCTGGTAGCTCCGCTGAATCCCGTTCACGCCGCGCTCGGCATCCAGCGTACCGCCGGTGGCAAACGAGTACTTCGCCAGAATGTTGTCATACATCGTGAAAGGCAGATGCAGCCGGCTCACAAAGCCCTCGCCCCACTGCGCCGATGAGCCCACCAGCGTGCCGTACACCGCAATCTGGTTGGTCTGCAGGTAGCGGATTACGTCCTTGTACTTCGCTTTGCTGCCGTACTCCTTGCCGTCAGAGACCACGTAGATAATCCGGCGCCGCTCCTTCGGCCGGCTCGACAGTTCTTTAGCCGCCGCCAGAATCGCGTCGTTCAGCGTGTGAATCTCCTTGGGTATTTTGATAAACGAGGCATCGCCAGCCGAAAGCCCCGGCTGAATGTTCGGGTCCGCGCAATTGCCGTTCACATGCACGCTGCAGCCGGCCATCGGGCCGCTGTCGATCGGGTTCAGTTGCTCGGTGCCCGTCGCCTTGGTCAGCGCCAGCACTGCAGGCAGCCGCGTGCTCTGTGCACCCGTAAACCCGGTCCGCTCCTGCGACCCGTTGCTGTAGGAGAACACCGCCACCTCGTCATATGACGTAAAGGCGTCCTGCAGCCCGCTCAGCGATGCGTTCACCCTCGACATCACGTTGGATGGCAGGCCCTGGTCAATCACAAACGCCACCGACAGCGGAAACCCGCTCACCGTGAAGAACTGCAGCGGCACGCGCATGCCGTCCTCGTACACCTCAAAGTCGCGCCAAGTGAGCCCCGGCACCAGCCGGCCCTTGCTGTCCTTCACCGTCACCGGAACTTCCACAAAGTTCACGTTCAGGTGGATCATGTAGCCCAGCTTTTCCACACTCTGGCCCGCCAGCGGCATCTCCGGCGGCTTGGCCTGGAAGTCTGCCTTCGGCGGTGTCGGCGGCGGCGTCACCGGCGCCTGCTGCGGCTGGCCCTGGGAGTTGGACGAGCCCCCGGCCGGCTGCTCCACGCCTGCGCCCACACCCGGCGTAATCGGACCCGCAACATTCGCTAAAGAGTCTGCTTTCTGCGGCTTGGGAGCGTCCGGGACGGCCGTTTGCTGCGCCGTTTGGGCCGCAGCCACCGCGTTCCCCGCCACACATCCTCCAAAAAGCGCCGCCAGCGCCACTGCCGTCAAACCAAGCTTCACAGGTATTCCTTTCCTCTCCAGGCGCCGCCTGCCACGCCCGGCTTTTCCAGCCGCGCACCGGGCGCCAGCCGGTCTTCGCGCCGGAAGACTTCCACTCGTCAGAGTATCAGACGCAACACAGCCCCGCATGTCCTCTTCGGACCGTCTCTCCTGTGCGATATGCTCTCTTCGTCGTCCTGTTTTCGTCTATTCCTTAAGGTCATGCGCATCCCCATTCTTCGAGTTGCCGCCCTGCTCTTCCTGCTCCCGGCCGTCTCCCCGGCCGCATGGGGCCAGCTCGCCCCCTCGCCGGACGCGTCGCCCGTCAGCAACGCCCCACCGCAGCCCGTCGAAGACCAGTCCGTCGCCACCTTCAAAATCAACGTCAATCTCGTCAATCTCTACTTCACCGTGAAGGACAAGCACGGCAACCTGGTTCCCCATCTCACCAAAGACAATTGCGGCGTCTCGGAAGACAAGGTTCCGCAGACCCTCAAGAACTTTGTCGCCCAGACCGACCAGCCCCTCACCCTCGGCATCATGCTGGACACCTCCGGCAGCCAATATCAGGTTCTGCCCCTCGAGCAGCAGGCCGGCGACCGCTTCCTCAAGGAAGTGCTGCGCCCCAAGGATGAAGCCTTCCTGCTCTCCTTTGACGTCAACGTGGATCTGCTGCAGGACTTCACCAACTCCGCCAGCATGCTTTCCCACGCCATGGACAAGGCCCAGATCAACACCGCCGGTGGCAACGGCGCGGCCGGCATCCCCGGCCTCGGCGGCGGGCCGGTCCCCATCCAGGGAACCCCCAAGGGCACGCTGCTCTATGACGCCGTCTACCTCACCGCCAACGAGAAGCTCAATCAGGAAACCGGCCGCAAGGCCATGATCATCCTTACCGACGGCGACGACCAGGGCAGCAAAACCACCCTCAACGGAGCCATTGCCGCCGCCCAGCACTCCAACGCCATCATCTACGTCATCCTCATTGCCGATACCGGCTTCTATGGCAACTTCAACATGGGCTACAGCGGCTACTCCGCCGCCAAGAAAATGGCCGAGGAAACCGGCGGCCGTGTCATCAATGTGGGCAACAACGGCAGAAAGCTCGAAGCCGCCTTCCAGCAGATTGCCGACGAGCTTCGCACTCAGTACGTCGCCAGCTACACGCCCACCAACGCAAAACAGGACGGCACCTACCGGCACATCGCCGTCGAGTGCCATGCAGACGGGTCCGGCGACGGGCTCAAAGTGCAGGTCCGCAAAGGCTACTTCGCCCCTTCGCCTGGGAATTGATTGCACTCCGAGGTCGAGGAAAATGCTCAACTTTAGCCGCGCCTGCTGCATCCTAAAATCAGGACGGCATCCTACATCGCAGGTTCGGGCAGGCTCGCATGGTTCAGCCCTGCCGCATCCCGGCCCGCCTGAAACCAGTTTTGGAAATCAGCATCGAACGGAGAAGCTTCCCATGAAGACACAAGCAACTCGCACGCATCGTGCCCCGCATCAAAACTGGATCACTGCCGTGGCCGTGATGGCGCTCGCCGCCGGCCTCGTCACCGGATGCAAAAAGCAGGCCACTCCCGCCGCTCCAACAGACCAGCAGGTCACTACCGGCATTCAGTCCAAACTCCAGGCCGAATCCGCGCTCAACGGCCAGAACATCCAGGTCAGCGTCGCCAACGGCGTGGCCACCCTCAACGGAACCGTCACCGACGACGCCTCCCGCGCCCTGGCCGGCAATGACGCCGGCTCCATCGACGGCGTAAAGACCGTCGTCAACAACCTCACCGTGCAGCCCCCGCAGCAGGCCTCCGCAGCCGCCCCCGCTCCCGCACCGGCGCCGCCGTCCCGCCCGGCTCGCGAGCCGCGCCAGCAACGTCCAAATCGCAACAGCCAGGACGCCAACCTGCCGCCCGTC
>DATKTQ010000272.1:0-14231 GCA_035531055.1 Occallatibacter sp.
GCCCTCGACGGAGCCGACCTGGCTGTTGCCGAAGCGGCCGATGGGCAGCGGATGGGGGCTGAGGGGGTCGCCGTTCGCGGGATTAAAGCCGGCGCCGGTGGTGCAGGCGTTACCGACGGTCCAGGAGGGGTCCCCGGGGCAGGCGAAGGCCGCCGAGTTGGTCCAATTGAATCGGTTCTTGCCGGCGGGATTGACGCTGACGCCGGTGAGCTGGTCGGGGTGCTGGTTGCGGTGGCCGGTGTCAAAGCTGCCGGTGCCGTCGCCGTAAGCGCCGTTGAGGCCGGAGCCGGTGCCGGAGGGATCGCCCTGCCCGTTGGGGAAGTAGGGAGTCTCATAAGGACCGGTCTGGACGGTAAGGATGGAGGAGAGGCGCCAACCGCCAACCACGAGATCGGCCACGCGGTTCATGGAGCCGCCAAACATCTTTCCACGGCCGAAGGGCAGGTCATAGAGCGCGGTGGTGTTCCAGCGCAGACGGCGGGTGCCGTAAGCGTTGCCGAAGTCCACGTGGCGGTTGAGGATGGAGGTTGCGCGCTGACCGCCGGTTTCTCCGCCGAAGCCGGTGCCGGCGGGGCCCTGGTTATCGGCCAGGTTCTTGGCCCAGGTGAAGCCGGAGTGGAACTCCAGGCCCTGCTGGAGCCGGTGGCTGGCCTCCACCTGCAGGGCGTTGTAGCTCTCGTTGGCGCCGGTGGCGCGGGTGTTGATGCGGCCCCAGTTGGGGAAGAGGCGGCTGCTGATGGGTGCATTAAAGGCCGAAACAGTGGTGGAGTACGGCAGGGTGTTTTCGTCCGGCGCCCACTCGAGCTGATGCGTTTCTGACCCGATGTAGGTGACGCGCGCGGCGTAACCGGAACCGAAGTCGTGGTCCAGGCTCAGCGACCACTGCTCGGTGTAGGGGTCCTTCCAGTTAGTGCTGTTGGCGGTGCCAAAGTAGTCGGTGCCGTAGCAGTTGGTGCAGCCTGCGCCGCCGGATCCGGGGTCGATGGCCGGCCACTGGTAGCCGATGGCGTGGGACTGCGAGTTGTACGAGTTGGAGAACTGCTGCGTGTAGGCCTGCAGCGTGCCGGTGAGGGAGTAGAAGGTGGAGCCCATGACGTTGATGTTATACATGCCGAAGCCGCCGCGGAGAGCCCACTTGTCATCGCCGAAGGGGCGATACGCAAAGCCGAAGCGGGGCATGAAGCGCAGGTGCGGGTAGTTCTTGAGTCCTGAGGGGAAACCGGCGGTGCTGTTGCCCTGGACGGGCATGCAGGGCGCGCCGTTGACGGTGGCGGAATTGGTGTTGGTCACGCCGTCGGGGTTGCAGGCGTTGGCGCTTGCCAGGTAGCCCTGGGCTAGCAGATCCTGCTTGCCCTGCGGATACAGCACGCGTCCGGAGAGGGGCACGGTGGGATCGAAGTTGCCGATGTCGCCGTACTTGTCGTAGTAGCCGGGGTGCAGCTCATAGCGGACGCCATAGGAGAGGGTGAGGCGGGGACCGAGGCGCCACTCGTCCTGGGCGAAGAAGTTGTAATGGGCTGAGATGCCGTCATTGTCCTGCTTGACGACGTCGTAGAAGGTCTGGTTGGGCAGGCCGAGGAGGAAGTCGGCGAAGTCGACGCCGGTGAACATGCCCGTGCTGCCGCTGGTGTTGAACTGGTAGGTGCCGTAGTTGTCCGCGCCATTGAAGCCGAGGGGCGAGATGGCCTCAATCTGCTGGATGTCGCCGCCGAACTTGAAGGTGTGGTTGCCCTTGGTCCAGATGAGCGTATCGCTGTAGTCGTAGATGAAGGACTTGTTGAGTCCGGTGAGGCGGTCAGCGTTCAGGCTCTGCAGGTTCTCGAAATCCATCTCCGGAATGCCGTTGTAGAAGAGGTTCTGCAGGCCCTGCCATCCCTGGGAGTTGGTCCAGGCCAGGCCGTTGAAGCTGTTGCTGGAGCCGGAGGTGTACCGCGTGAAGCCGAAGCCGCCCTCATTGATGAGGCTGGGCGAGATGGTCCAGTTGGTGTCCACCTTCATGACGCGGCTCTGGCTGTTGTTGACCGAGGAGGGCAGCTTGAGATTCTGCGGGCTGTTGGTGGGGAAATTCTTCCAGGTGAATCGGCCCCAGATGAGGAACTTCTGGTTGGCGCCGAAGTACTGGTCTCCGCGGACGTCGAACTGATTGGATTGGCCGCTCTGGTCTACCTTGGTCTGGTAGTTGGCCACGTTGTCATCGGTGTAGTCGGCGGGGTTGCCGATGTTGGGGTCGGGATAGAACTGCGTAAGAGTGTTCTGCGCGATGGCGCTGATGTCGCCGGGGGTGATGGTGTTGCCATAGCTGCCGCCGGTGAACGGATCCCGCAGGCCGGTGAAGCCTGTGGAGCTGTAACTGGAGAAGTCGCCCTGCTTCATGGTGGTGCTGGGGACCTTCTCAAACAGGGTGGTCTGGGCGGGATGGCGCCAGCCCTCATACGCACCGTAAAAGAAGGTGCGGCGGTGGCCGTTGTAGAGGTGGGGAATGACGACCGGGCCGCCGAGGCTTGCGCCGAAGGTGTTGCCGTGGACGCTGGCCTTGCTGGTGGTGATGGGATAGGTGTAGGGAATGGCATCAAAGGCCGAGCTCTGGTAATACCAGAAGGTCGAGCCGTGGAGGGAGTTTGTGCCGCCCTTGGTGGTGACGACGATCTGGCCGGGGTCGCCGTACTCGGCATTGGCCATGACGCCATCGGCGCGGATTTCAGAGATCGATTCCGTCGACGGAAAGGAGTCGCTGATGAATCCGCTGCCGGCTGCGTTCTTGAGGGTGACGCCGTCGACGGTAACTTCGGTCTGATACGGGAGCGCGCCCTGCAGGGAGATGCCGGAGCTGTCATCCTGCACGCCGGGCAGTGTTCCCAGGATGCTGGCTGCGCTGGTGCCGCTGAAGCTGGCGCGGGTGTTGACGGGCAGGTTGGTGGCGTCATCTGAGGTGAAGGTGCCGCTGACGGTGGGCGACTCCGTCTCAATGGCGCTGACGGTGTCTCCATTGACTTGCACGGACTGCTGCACTTCGCCGACGGTGAGGGTGGCGTCTACGCGGAGTTCCTGGCGCACGGTGAGGGTGACTCCGGAAACGGTCCACTGCTGGAAGCCGGGAGCGACGACGGCCATGGAGTAGTGGCCGGCCTTCACGTCAAGAAAGCGATAGTCGCCGACGGAGTTGGCGCGGGCCATGCGCACGGTGCCTTCACCGGTGTTGGTGAGGGTGACGGCGGCGTTGGGAATGACTGCGCCCTCGGAGTCCTTGACGGAACCGACGATGGAGCCCTGAGTGGACTGCGCGTGCATCTGGAAGCACGGAAGAGCAAAGGCGAGGAGCGTTCCTAAGACGGTCCAAAGGAGCCGCTGGATGGCATGCGGGGCACGATGGGTAAAGCTTGGCATAAGTCACTGTCTCCTAAAGGTGCAGCAGGTGTAAGTAGTTTGTCGTCTGATGCGCAAGGGGTGCAGCGGAAGCTACAAAAAAAGAGAAAAGACAACTGCGCGATTCAGGTTCTCCGGCGGCGGGCACGCGGCACGCAGGGAAGCGTGGCGTACGCGCTTTGTTTGCAGAAGAGAGTCTGCAGGCGCTGGGACCGTTTACCGAGTGAATCCAACCGAAAATAAGAGCATAGATTGTTACGTTTTGTTAGAGGTGCGACTGAGGACCAGATTACTCGGCATGTGTTAAAGACACTGCCGAACGAAGTTACAGAGCGTTGAATATCTGAAACACGTGCAAAGGGAAAAACTGCTGGATGTTTGCTGTACATTACGCAAAACCGGGCGGCACGTCCAGCATTTTTTTTGCAGGCAGGACGAGGCAAGGCGGCGCGCCGGAGGGCTGAGGCCACGGCGACGCACCAGCAATGGGAGCAGTGGCTAGTTCTTGCTCTTCGGCTTGCGCAGTTTGCCGCGGGATTTCTCCATTTCCTTGCGGATGACGATGGGATCGTCCACGTCGCGGAGTGCGGCGGCGGCTGCTGCTGTTTTGGGCCGGGCAAAGCGCGCTTTGGCGGGGTCAAAAACGCGGGTATCCGAGGGCAGCGCGGCGAAGGGCTGCGTGTGGGGCTGGCTGCCAAAGATGCCGGTAATTTCGGCGGCCAGGGCGTCCTCCAGATTGAGCGGACCGAGGCCAAGGAGTTCGTCGATGGTGCGGGTGATGGAGCCCATGCTGGTGTGGTCATGCGAGACGGCGCCGGGACGGACCCAGGGGCTGGCGACGAGGAGAACGCTGCGGTGGGCATCGACGTGATCGACGCCGCCCTGGGCATCGTCCTCGGTGACAAACATGGCCGAGTCTTTCCAGATGGGGGTGGTGGAAAGGAAGGCGATGATACGGCCGAGGGCGAGGTCATTGTCGGCCACGTAGGAGGCCCGATAGGGGTAGCCGTCCTCGGGGCGCGGGTCGGCGGTGTGGTCGTCTGGCAGGCGGATGACGACGAGCGCGGGGACGGTGCCGGCGGCGAGGCGGTGGCGGAAGTTGCGCTCGAACTCGGTGGCGCGGAACTGGTCCGGGATGCCGAGGTTGAAGGTGGGAAATTTCCGATCTGTGGACTCAAAGACGGGCAAGGGCAGGGGCGCGTTGAGGAAGAGGCGCTGGCCCTCGGGCTCGGAACCGGGAATCTCGGCGTTGCCTTCAATCTCCAGGCCTTCGCCGTAGTTGAGCACGCCTTTGCCAGCGGCGACGAGGTGCTCCCAGAGGGAGCCGAACTGCGGCTCGTCCTCGGGCATGGGCGCGTCTGCGCCGCCGAAGAGGGCGCGGCGACCAGGCTGCGCGGCGGTGGCGGACTCTGTGCGGCGACCGCCGTAGCCGGAGGTCCAGGCGGTGTTGAAGAAGGGCGTGGGGTTGATGCCGACCACCCAGCGGTGGCCGTCAGCGGAAACGTCGGAGTCGACGTAGTAGTTGTCGCTCATAGCATAGCGGGCGACGAGGGCGTGGATGTTGGGCGTGACGCGGAGGTGGGTGGCGGCGGGGTCTTCCTGGGCCCAGCCGTCCATGCCGTATCGGGCCAGGGTGGGGTCGCCGTTGGCGCCGGCCACGTCGCCGAGGATTTCGTCGTAGGTGCGGTTCTCGCGGATGACGAGGAAGCAGTGCTTGAGCCGGGGCAGCGGGGGCTGGTTGGCGATGGCGGCCATGTTGTTGGCCAGCACGGTCTGCGTGAGGTCGGAAGCCGAGGGCAGACCGACCAGGCGAATGGCGCTGAGGCTGCCGAGCTCGAGCGAACCTATGTAGGAGGGCATTTGGGGATCGTGGCCCTTGCCTGCGTTGGGGCCGGCGCCTTTGCCCTTCGTGTTGGCCACGTAGAGGATCTCGCCGTCGGGGGAGAAGCCGAGAGCCGTTGGATTCCAGCCGACGGGAATGTGCTCGAGGACCTGGAGGGTGGCGGCATCGAGCACGCCGACGGCGTCAATGCCGGACTCGGCCACATAGACGCGACCCCTGTGGACAGCGATTCCGCTGGGCATGACGCCGCGAAGAGGACGGCCTTTTGCATCCTGGAAGCGCGCGCCGGAGAAGGGTGAAAGATCGGCCTCGCCGAGCAGATGCGCGCCGTTCGGGCTGACTTTGGCCACCTGATCGTCATGCGCGAGGGCGACGTAGACAGCATCGGCAGCGGCCGCGACGCCCGTGGGAGCCGAGCCGCCGACGGTTTGGCCGGGAACCGCAGAGATGCGCGCGCCAAGATGGAGCCGCGCGAGTACGGCGGGATGCATGCGGTCTCGGATGTCGTAAGTCCACAGCGAACTGCCGCGGAGGGAGTTCTCCGGGCCGAGGCCGGGGATTTTTTTGCCTTCTGCCACGGTGCCCTCGCGGGCGGCGCGGGAGGGATAACCGAAGGGCGGAAAGTGCAGGCCGGTGCCGAGGGGGTCCGCATCGCTGGCGCCGGGGATGGTGGAGTACTCAAAGAGCCCGGTGTTGGTGACGTAGAGGCGGCTGCCGTCCGGCGAGAGCGCGAGGCCGAAGGGATAGTTACCGGTGGGCACAGAGGCAAGGCGGGTGAGCGTGGCTGCGTCCAGAATGACGATGCGCCAGTTGCCCTGGTCGAGCGCGTAAAGGGTTTTTCCGTCGGCGGAGACGACGAGCGTCTCGGCAAAGCTGCCGCTGTAATTCTTGCCGGCGGTAGGTCCGTCGAGCGAGACGTCGCCGGCGGTTTGCCAGTTGCGGGTGCGGTAAGCGCGGATGTGGCCGGAGTCGCCGGTGGCGACGTAGAGCAGGTTGCCGTTGGGCGAGTATGCGAGGCCGGCGTGGACCTCGATGGCGGGGTCGTTCTTTTCTCCGGCGGGCATGCGATGGACGATGGGCTCGGCGGAGGAGGGGTAGTCAATGACGTTGAGCGCGAAGGGAAAGCCGATGGAAGGGACGGCGACCTGTGCGCCATCGGGCCGCACGGCCAGCGCGAACGGATACGGCGCAAGAGGAATCCAGTTGCCGGCGGGGCGAATGCGGCGGCCGTTGGGCAGCACCGCGGTGACACCGGTGCGGGCCAGCAGCGGAGCGGACAAAGCGATGGCAAGACAGAACAGGAGGAGGGAACGGAAGGCGCGCATCATGACTACCAGTATGCACGGCGAAGATGAAAATGCGGTTGCGAAAGGGCGGCGCGGCGGCAGCTAGCTGTCGATGAGGCTGCGCGCGATGGCGTCCAGCATGCCGTTGAGAAAGTTGATGGACTCGGGCGCGGAAAAGCGGCGGCCAATCTCCAGCGCCTCATTGATAACGATGGGGAACGGCGTGGATTTGAAGCCGATCATCTCTCCCACGGCCATGCGGAGCAGGTTGCGATCGACTGCGGGCATGCGCTCCAGCCGCCAGTGCTTGCTGTTGGCAACGAGCAGCTCGTCGATGCGTTCCTGGTGGGCGATGGCCACGCGGAAGAGGTCTTCGGCAAAGCCGCGGACTTCCGGCTCCACGTCGTCACTGGATTTCCAGAACGTGGCGCGGACCTGGTCGGGGGTCTGTTTGCCCACGTCGGCCTGGAAGAGCATCTGCATGGCCAGCTCGCGTGACTTGCGCCGCGTGGCGCCGGTCAAGCGGGACCGCCCTGGAGCTTGCGGTGCAGGCTCACCATCTCAATGGCCGCGGCAGCGGCTTCAAAGCCCTTGTTGCCGGCCTTGACACCGGCGCGGTTGAGGGCCTGCTCGAGGGTTTCGCAGGTGAGCACGCCAAAGCTGTGGGGGATGCCAGTCTCCTGCTGGGATTGGCCGATGCCGCGTGAGACCTCGTTGTAAATGGCCTCGTAATGGGCGGTTTCTCCGCGCAGCAGGCAGCCGAGAGTGATGATGGCATCCACCTGGCTGAAGCTGGCGAGGGTGCGTGCAGCGGAGGGAATCTCCCATGCGCCGGGGACGCGGACAATCTGGATATCTGCGCAGGCGGCACCGCTGCGCAGCAGGGCGTCGAGAGCGCCTTCGAGCAGGCGGTCCGTGATGACGGCGTTCCAGCGGGCGGCGACGATGGCAAACCTCATGCCTTCGGCGGAGAGGTCGCCTTCCAGGGCGACGGGCTTGCCGCGGAGAGGATCGGTCCACGCCCAGAAGGTGAAGGCGAAGCCGGGCTCAGGCTCGACGGTGAAGATGCGCGACTTCCAATCGGTGTCTGTGATGGGCGAGAGGCGCTCGAGGGCCGTATCTCCGTCGGTGGCGCGCAGCCAGATTTGCGCAGCCTGGTATGCGGCGTCGAGCGAGGTGACTTCCACCAGGACTCCGGCGACCGAGGGAGCGAGGCCGTCAAAAAATTCGAGGTTGCCGAGCGGGGCCAGGAACGATGCTCCTCGGCTTTCCGCCTCTTGCCATCCGGCGCCGTGCGCAAAGCCCATGGCAGAGAAGAAGCCGGACAAACGGTCATAAGCCTGGGCGCTGCCGGCGGGACGCAGAATGGTGATTGCCTTGATCATGCTCTAACTCTGATTCTACCGTGACGGGGCGGCTGTGCCGGGGCGCGAAAAGGGGCCGGCACAGGACCGGCCCCGCAGGCTTGCTTGCGCCGCAGTTTACGTGGTGGAGCGCGGCTTGACGGCGATGGCCGTGGCCGGCACCGCGCCACTGGCGGGCGGTGAAATGAGCGTGCAGCCGGGATCTGCCCCGGGTGTGCAGGCGGGCAGGTTGGGGTTTATCTGCTTGGTGTCGGTGAGGGTCTGCACATTGATGTAGTGAACCAAGTCGTCGCCCTGGGTGGAGACAAAGAAGATTTTGTCGTCTGGGCTGAAGGCGCCGACAATGGGCGCGGTGATGGCCGAAGCGCCGGTGAGCGGAATATAGCCCAGCGTGCCCGCCGAGCCGTTGGGGCCGGGGATGTAATAGGGCAGCTGCGCGCCGGTGGTGGAACCGCTGTACGTGAGGAAGGCCAGGTTCGACGCGGGCGAAACGACCACCTGGTTAAGACTGGTGGCGTTGACCGCGACGGGAAGCTGGTTGAGGGTGTGCGGGATGGTGAGCGGGGAGAGGTTTCCGCTGGAGTCTGCCGCGGGGCATGCGCCGACGGGGATGGTGATGCCGATGTCACTCAAGGTGACGCCGCCGCCGCTCATGGCCGCGCCCAGGATGTGCTTGCCGTCATTGGTGGCGCCCAGAATGTCAGTGAGCGCGTTGACGGAATCACCCTGCGGATAAAAGGACATGGTGGAATAGTTGCCGATTTTGCCGGTGGGGCACCAGGTGTGGGCCACGGTTGGGTTGCCGCTCAAGTAAGCGCCGACGCCGGGGATGGTGATGGCCAGCTCGCGCGGCGTTTGGCCTGGGGTCCACGTGGAGGGCGAGGCGGGCAGCGGGTAAGTGGTCCAGCCATTGTTGGCGTTGTAGACGTAGAGCGTGTCGGTGTGTCCGGGTCCGGCCGAGGCGCTGTCGGTGATGTAGAGGGTCTGCGAATCCGGCGTCCAGGAGGCCGCGGTGCCCATGCCGCCAAAGGTGGAGAGCACGGAGCCGCCGGTGCCGTAGAGATAAAAGACCTGGCGAACCTGGTCATTGATGAGGATGGTGCGATTGTTCGGCGCGACGTTGAGAATGACTCCGGGGACATTGGTGTCCTGCTTGGCCAGCGAGTTGGACGTGGTGCTGTAGACCATGAGCTCATGCGAGGAGCCGAAGTAGAGGTCCAGGCCGGAGCGGTCCATGACCATGGAGTTGGGCACGTAGGGCAAGCGCACGTTGGAGCCGAGGGTTCCGGTGAGCAGCTCGACCGGGACAAAGTACTGCGACTGGCCGGGAGACGAGAACCAGACGTAGGCGCTGGCGGTTCCTGGGGTGGTCAGATCCACGGGATTGCTGGAGACCGACAGGCCGGTGCCATACAGACCCACCTGATTGATGGGCGAAGGATTGCAGGAGGTGGGCTGGCAGATGGCATACACCGAAGCCGCGCCGGGGTAGGAAGCCAGGATGGAGCCGGTGGAGCCTGCGCTGATGTTGAGTGGGTTGGTGGACTGGTAGTCCATGGTAAGGCCGGTGATGGGGTTGCCGTTGGTGTCTGTCACGCTGGTGACCAGGTTCTGCTGCACGCCCTGGGTCACGGTTCCGCTGGTGGCGCCGTTGAGGGTGACGGAGATGGTCTTGGGCGGGCAGGTGGAGAAGTATCCAGCGGAAGAGCCTGAACCGGCGATGGATGCGTTGATGGCGGTGGTGCCAGGCAGATTGGCGGTGATCTGGTTGGTCTCAGCGTTGATGGTGGCCACGGAACTGGTGCCGACCGAGTAGTAAAGCGTGCCGATGGACGCGGTGCAGTCCGGCACGGAGGTGACGCCGGGGGCGAGGCCGCCCTTGCAGGAGTAATTGGTGACCGAAGGCGGTGCGCACAGCTCATACTGCTGGTTGTTGGGCCCGGAGTAGCAGGCTTCCGCATCCAGCTGGGCCACGGTGTTCTGCGAATAGCACTGCTGGGAGCCGCTTAACGCCAGCGCGATGGAACTGACCGGGGCGTGCACGAAGACCTGCACGGGATTGGACGAAACTGAGTCTGCCGCGGCAGTGATGTATGCCGAGGAGTAGGGCAGGCCGCTGCTGCTGGGCACCGGGCTGGGAATCTGGCAGATGGTGTAGTCGCCAATGCCGCCGCCGGAGTTGCGGTTCCAGGTGCCGGCGCAGATGTTTCCCGTGGGCGAGATGTCGACGAGCTGGTTGTTCGTGGTGCCGTAAGAGTAGCGGGTGACGCTGGCCGAGTCGCCTTTGCAGGTCTTGGCGATGGGGGCCGAAATCTGGCGCGTCTGTCCGAAGGCCAGGGAGATGCCGGTGGTGCGCGGCTCCAGGTCAATCGAATAGACCGCGGTGTCCTTCAATCCGTAGCCCGAACCGTTGCAATAGTTGCCAGCGGGGTTCCGGAAGCAGCCCGAGATCGACATCCCGGCAGGAATGGTCAGAAACAACAAACAGATAAGCGTCAAATACCGCCGCATGAATCCTCCCCGCCCCACTTAATCGAACCGCGGAACGGTCTCTCCGATAGCATCAAAAAAAAGGTTTTGAAAGCGAACCGCCAGAACACCCGGGCAGGACAGCCAAACCGCTAGGAAGGGCTGGGCAATCGGCCGAGGGTGAAACGCCCATGCACTGGGCCGGCTGACGAACCACGCTTATGTTATTTCTCCAAAGAAAAGTGTATCAGGGCAGACTCGTACACCGGGGGTGAGGCCCGTCTGATTTGCCCATTTCCCTCCCCTGTTTCTTTCCATAGACTGCCGGCGCGGCGGATGGAAAGCAGCGGAGGGCCGGAGCCCGGGATTCACTTCCCCGCGGGCGGCATGTACTTGTCAAACCACTCGACGGCTCGGAACATCACATCGCGGCGATGGGCGGGATTGACAAAGCCGTGGCCCTCGTTGGGGTAGACGACCAGCCGGGTGGGCACGTGGAGGTCGTGCAGGGCGTGCCAAAACTCAAAGGACTGGGGCGCTGGGCACTCGCCGTCGCGGTCGCCCACGACGACCAGAGTGGGGGTATGGGCCTGTTTGATGAAGTGGATAGCCGAACTTTTGGCGTAAACGGCTGGGTCGTCATAGACCGAAGCGCCGAAGTAGGGAATCATCCACTGGTCAATGGAGTTTTCGCCGTAGTAGCTGAGCCAGTCGGACAGGCCGGCACCGGCCACGGCGGCCTTGAAGCGCGAGGTCTGGGTGATGGCAAACATGGTCATAAAGCCGCCATAGCTCCAGCCGGTGATGCCCACGCGGTTGGGGTCGATGGGGTATTTGGCCTCGACGGCGGAGACGCCGGCGAGGATGTCGCGGAGGTCGCCGTAGCCGAAGTCCTTGCGGTTGGCCTGGGTGAAGGCCTCGCCCTGGCCGTAGCTGCCGCGGGGATTGGGCTGGAGCACGAAGTAGCCCATGGCGGAGAACGCAGCGGGGCTGAGCCCGCCGCCGCCGCCCCAGTGGGCCGTGACCGCGGAGGCCGGACCGCCATGCACTTCCACAATGAGCGGATACTTCTTTGCCGAGTCAAAGTCTTTGGGCAGCATGAGCCAGCCCTGCACGTGGAAGGCCTCATTGCGCCAGCTGAGCGAGACAGACCGGCCCCAGGCGGGCGTGACCCCGTCATTGAAGTGCGAGAGGCGCATCACGCCGTCCAGGCCGGAGGACATGACGGTGCCGGGCCGCGCGCCGTAAATCTCCGGAGCGGTGTCAAAGGTGCTGGCCGAAAAGACAAAGAGCGAGCGGTCTGCGGTGGAGGAAAGGCTCATGTGCAGGCGGCCGTCTCCCACGCTGCCGGGAATGCTGAAGATGGGCGAGCCGAAGGTGACTTCCCCGCCGCTGATGCGATTGCCACGCAGGCGGAAGCGCATGAGCTGGCTGTTGCCGCCGGCCAGTTCGCTGACGAAGAGCAGATCGTTGCCGCCCCAGGTCATCCATGCGGGAGACGTGGGCCGACCTTGCGTGATGTCGCGCGGTTCGCCGCCCTCTGCGGAGACCAGCCAGACGTCGCCGCCGGTGGAGCCCTGGTCGCTCATCAGGCCGCCGATGAAGGCGATGACCTTGCCGTCAGGCGACCAGCGGGGCACGGCAATCTGAAGCCCATGCAGCGGGCCGGAAACGGTGGAAGGCGCAAGAATGGCGCGGGGCTGGCCGCTGAGCGGCTGCGTATAGAGCTCGGCCACCCACCAGTTGTTTTCTCCCGGCGGATCGGCGGCAATGTAGGCCAGCGATTTGGAGTCGGGCGACCAGTCGAATTCGAAGACGTGCAGACTGGCGGGCGTCACCTCCGTCGCGTTTGGCTGAGAAGCGTCCACCTCGGTCACCGCGACGCGCTGAATCTCGATGTTGTCCTCGCCAATGACTCCCGCCCACGGCTTCTCCGCCGCCAGCGCCCCCGAGGGCCGCGTCGCTCCCTTCACATAAAGGAACGCAATCGCTTTCCCATCCGGCGACCACTCCGGCGACTTCTCGTAGCCCTTCAACTCAGTCAGCCGCCGCGCCGGCTGCCCATCCAGTTGCGTCAGATACAAATTCTCCTGCCCATCCCCGCTTGCGCAGCTAGAGAAGAATGCGAGCGCTTTGGAGTCCGGTTCCCAGGCGAGCGCGCCCTCACTGCAGCGCTGGTCCGGCTGGGTGGAGGCGGTGACGCGCTGGGTGTGCTTGAGGTCCTGCAGCGGCGCGACGAGGATTTCTCCGCCGCGGCGGCCGCCCTCGGTCCAGGCCAGACGACTGCCATCCGGCGAGACGGCCACCTGGCCGATGCGATGGCCGCGATTGAGGCCGCGCAGAATCTCGTCCATGTGTTGCTGGGCGGGCGAAGGCGCTGACTCTTGCTGCTCGGCAACGGAGAGTGCGGAAGTGGAGACAAGGGAAAAAGCAAGGCAGGCCAGGGCGGGGGCGCGAAGCAAAGGACGCAGAAACACCGTAAACATGGCTGAAATGGTAACAGGGGCCGCAGGAACGCGCCGTGACGACGCGCCGAAAAATGCGCGGTCAAAGCCCGTGATTCTGCGGCTTCCATTCCAGCCAGTCGAGAATCCAGCTCCAGGTTGCGTCCACGGTTCTGTGTGCCGGAGGCGGGGGCGGAGCAGTGCTGGGAAAGACGACCGGCTTGCCGCGGTATGCCTTCGCCAGTTGCTGGAAGACTCTTCCCTGGTCTTTGACGCGGCCGTCGTTGGTGAGCAGGCCCAGGTTGTACTCCAGCGGGTTGAAGGCGAATTTGCGGTCCACGTCATGCGAGTCCCAGTAAGTGAACCAGCTGACGCCCTGATCGATGGCGGCGGTGACGGCCTTCTCCAGCCACGCGGCCTGCTGCTTCTCCGGCAGTTCCAGAATGCAGGTGTTGAACTCGCCGGCCCAGACGGGCTTTTGCGAGCTGTCGGCATACGAGCGGATGAGCGTGGCCATAGCCGCCAGCAGCTTTACGCTCGGCGGGTCCATGGCGCCGCCGTACTTCATCGCGCCGGTCCAAAACGGATAGCAATGCATCACGGGAAAACGCGCCGCCGCCAGCGCCAGCGCAGAAAACGTGTCTTCCCGGAACCACGGCATGTGATCGACGCCGTTGACGTGGAGATGATTCGGCATCTCCCGGTGCATCTGGGCAAAGACGCGGCGCATCCAGGCATCGCCGTCGGCGGTTGGGCCGCTCCAGCAGGTGTTGATCTCATTGCCGAGGTCAAAGCCGATGACGTTGGAGTGGGGCCGCAGGGTGCGCGCCAGCTCGCGCACAAACAGGTCCTGCGCGGTGAGCATGGTGGCGTCTGTAAAGAAGCCGCTGGACTGGCGGTTGAATGGCGGCAGAAAATACCAGCCGCTGAGCTGGCCGGTAAAGACGGTGACCAGCGCGTCGAGGTTGCGCTGGCCCATGAAGGTGACGAGCTGGCTGAGGCGGTCCAGATGCGCCGGGCTCACCCAGGCCGGATTGGGCTGAAAAAACGGCCAGATGAGCAGCAGGCGCAGGTGATCTGCGCCGAGCGCGGCGATGGCGTCCAGGTCGCGCTGGATGGGCGCAGGGTCCCAGTCATTCCAGCAGAACCACCAGTTGTGCGAGGGCGTGTAATTCACGCCGAAGCGGTGGCGGGTAAGGTTCAGATTGGGCGGCAATGCGCTGTCCTCGGCCAACATGGCGGCGAGGCCCTTGTGCGGCGCGGCCAGTGAGCCGGCCGCGGCTGCGCTTGCGGAAAGAAACGTGCGTCGATTCATGGGTTACTCCCTCGCCGCCTCATGGATCGCCAGCAGCCGCTCCAGCAGCGGTTTCAGCAGCTTCAGGTCCAGCGCATTCGCGCCGTCGGACTTGGCGTTGGCCGGGTCGTCGTGCACTTCAAGAAAGATCCCGTCAATTCCCGCGGC
>DATKTQ010000273.1:0-5259 GCA_035531055.1 Occallatibacter sp.
CATGCCCATGCTCGGCACCGGCGCAAACTCGTCCCCGCCCGCATCAATCTTGTTCCAGACGTCGTGCTCCATCTTCTTGTGGTCCACCAGCTGCACGGCAATCGTCTGCACGTTGCCGTCGCGGCTCAGCACAATGCTCACCGTGCGCCCCGCCGGCAGCTCCCGAAGCGCCTTGCCGAACTCCTCGGCATTGTTCACCGTCTGCCCGTTCAGTTCCAGCAGCACGTCGTTCACGCGGATGCCCGCCTGCGCCGCCGGCGCATCGTGGTCAATCAGGGTCACCAGCGCGCCTTTCGTCTCTTTCAGCTTCAGCCGGTTGGCCGCGTCCTGGTCCACGTCGCCCACCAGCACGCCCAGATAGCCCTGCGAGCTCTGGTGCAGCAGCATCTTCGTCGAATTCAGCAGGTGCGCGATTCCCGAACTCTGCGCTGCGGCGCCAGGCGGCGCCATAACTGCGCCCATCCCCAGCAGCACGGCAACTCCAAAGCAATGGTACGGCCTCAAAAAGTACTTCATCGTGATCGGTCTCCCCTGTTTCTCCGCTCCCCGCGGTCCGCGCTCTGCATCGTCGGCGCGGTCACCACGGAATCGCGGTCCTGCCTTACTGAATCTGCGGAACCCGGCTCAGCACCTGCCGCGATACGTTGCGGATCTGCGGGCTCTGATCGGAGTTCGCCACCGAGTACAGCACCTGCCGCACGGTAGTGTCGGCTTCCACTGGCCCCAGCACGTTGATCGCTTCCGTGCGAATCCGCGGATCGTTATCGTTCAGCAGCGCCTCCAGCACCGCATCCCGCACTCGCATGTCCTGCGCCACATAGGGCTCCAGCCCCTTCAGCGCCTTCTCCCGCACGCCTTCGTTGCGGTCATAGCGCAGCGCCACCATCAGCGCATCCCTAATCCCCGCCGCCTGGCAACTGTGTCCCGCGCGGCACTCGGCCGCCAGCAGGCCCACGGAGTCATCCCGCACACCCTCTGACGCTGCATCCGCCGAGGCCATCATCAGCAGTTGCCGAATCGCCGGATCATCCAGCGATCCCTGAATCTGCTGCGGAACCACCTGGTTGAAGCGCACCTCCACCACGCCGCTGTTCGGCTGCTGCACAATGCTGGAAATGCTCGACACATTCGACGGCGCAATCACCAGCGGATTCTGCATCGGCGCTGCCGCCTGCGCCGCCACCGCCGCATGCGCCACCCGGCCCTGCGAGTACTCGTAGCCGCCCAGCATGCCCGCGCCCATGCCGATCACCAGCAGAAGCGCCGCTCCCACAGGCGCCGCCTGCAGGCCGGCAAAGTTGTTGCCCAGCTTCTCACTCAGCCGCTCATACCAGCGCTTCGGCGGCAGTGCGTCCAGCGCCTCTTCAAGTCGAAGGCGCGACCTTGCCACCAGATTGGCCGGCGGCTCCAGCACCGGGCACACCGCGGCCAGCGTCCGCATAGCCTGCAGCTGCTCCCGCTCTTCGCGGCACTCCGCGCAACTGCTCAGGTGCCGGTCCAGTTCGTGGATTTGTTCGTCTGGCAGCTCCCCATAAGCCGCCAACACGATTCGCTCGTGTGCTAGTTCGCAATTCATTTCACTAACGTCCTTCCAGCCTCAACCACAAAGTCCAGCAATCATCACGCCCCGAAATCCTCCGGGGTCGCTTTACCGCAATCCCGCCAACTGCGTTCTCAGTTTCTTCGTCGCACGGAAGAGCGTGTTCTTGGCGGTCTCTTCCGTCGTGTTCAGCATCTCCCCAATCGTGCGCAGGCGCAGACCCTGGTAGTGCTTCAGTTCAAATACCATGCGCTCCCGCGGCGTCAGCTTGTCCAGCGCCGCCTGAATCCGCTCTCCCAGCACCTTGCGGTCCAGCTCCCGTGCCGGATTGGAGAACGAACGATTGTCAGACACCGACGCCAGCAGGTCAATCTCGTCGCCGGAGTGGTCCAGCACCACCGCCTGGTCTTCCCGCCGCGTCTTGCGCCGCCGCAGCTGGTCCAGGCAAAGGTTGGTCACAATCCGGTAAATCCATGTGTAGAACGAGCACTCGAAGCGGAAGTTCCCGATGTACCGGAAGGCCTTCAGAAACGCTTCCTGGTAAATGTCCTCCGCGTCATGCTCGCTTCCCGTCAGGTGCAACGCCAGCCGCAGAACCTGCTGCTCATACTGCCGCACCAGCGCGTCAAACGCCGCGCGCGACCCTGCCTGCGCCTCCCGAATCAGCTCCATCTCGGAGGCGCGGGCCTGCATGCGCTCGGGGTCCTGATCCGGTCTGTGAATTGCACGCGTGGCAGCCATCTCTGGGGAAGATTGTACCGTCCTTTTGGACGGCCACGCCAAAGACCCGTGAACCCCACCCGCTGCTGGATAGCTTGCCGCTTCCGTCGTCATCGATGCTCCCATCTGAATCGTTCAGACAATCGCGTACTTTCATAGACGGCCCGCAGCCCGCATTGTGAGCGCTTCTGACCTCCCCGGCACTCCTGCCCGGTACACTAGTAACCAATGCGCGACCCCCTATTCTCCAACGCCCCGGCCCCAGCCGACGACTGGCACCTTGCCCACTGCGACGGCGGCTCCCGCGGCAACCCCGGCCCCGCCGGCTACGGCGCCGTCATTCAGGACCCCCACGGCCAAACCGTCGCCCGCCTCAGCCGCTTCCTCGGCCGCCAGACCAACAACTACGCCGAGTACTCCGGCCTCGTCGCCGTCCTCGAATGGGCCCTCGAAAACCGCATCCCGAGCCTCCGCGTCGTCTCCGACTCCGAACTCATGGTCAACCAGATGAAAGGCCGCTACAAGGTCGGCAGCCCCACCCTCCGCCCCCTTTGGGAGAAGGCTCGCGGCCTGGCCACACGCCTGGACCGGTTCGACATTCGCCACACCCTCCGCGGGGGTAACAAGGAGGCCGATCAACTCGCCAACGAGGCCATGGACGCCGGCACCAAAGCGCCCGCAAGGGACCAGCCAAAGCCTGCCCTATCCTCCATTTCCGCCAAATCCGCCGGGGCATCCCTGCCCGGCATCGTTCAGGGTGGCGTGGTCCGGTTCCTCCAGAGCACGCTGGACGAAGGTACCTTCGTCCAGGTGATTCCAGAACCCCGGAATGAGCACTGAAGTGGCACTAAAGTAAGGCCGGTTTTGTTGCGTTTGGGTTGCCCTTTCACCCCATCGCTTTCTAAAAGAAAGAAAGAAAGCGCCTGTGCAACGTTTGGGCTTAACCGGCTCTCTAATTTGATTACTGCGTTCCTTTTCCCACTTTTGGTTTGCCTTGGTTCTCTTCGCAATAGCGAAGAGCCAATTTCTGGAGGAACACCATGACCCACTCCCCTTCTCGTCTCCGTTCGAGCCGTCTTTGGCAGTCCATTCTTGTTCTCGGCTGCCTGATTCTCCTCACCGGCGTCACCGGCATCATCGTCGCCTGCAGCAGTGGCAGCGCCGCCACCGCTTCCGGCATGGCCCAGGTCCACGTAACCCTCAGTGATCCCGCCACCTGCGCCGCGCCCGACGGCCCCTACTCCGCCGTCTGGGTCACCGTCTCTGACGTCCAGGCCAACATCAGCTCCACCGCCGGCGCCACAGACAGTGGATGGACCGACCTGACCCCGAACCTGACCAAGAACAACCAGGCCATCCAGGTCAACCTGCTCGGTGAGGCAAACAACCAGTGCTTCCTCGCCAGCCTCGGCGACAACCTCGAGCTGCAGGCCGGCAGCTACCAGCAGATTCGCCTCATTCTTGCCCCCACCACCGCCGGACTCACCCTCTCCACCGGCTCCGCGACGGACCCCGCCATCAGCGCCACGGACATGTGCCAGAGCGCCGGCTCCGCCAACTGCGTCGTCGCCAACGGAACCACCTATCCGCTCCAGCTCTCCAGTGAGGCACAGACCGGCATCAAGATTCCCTCCGGCCAAATCGCCGGCGGCGCATTCAACATCTCCGCCGGGCAAACCGAGGACCTCAACATCGACTTCAACACCTGCTCCTCCATCGTGCAGGAGGGCAACGGCAAATTCCGCCTGAAGCCCGTCCTCCACGCCGGTGAAGTCGGCACCACCTCCGTCTCCATGAACGGCAAGGTGGTCGATGCCAACGGCAACCCCATCGCCGGCGCCATCGTCGCGCTCGAGCAGCCCATGGGCACCGATGCCAATGGCAATCCCGTCGATCGCTTCCTCGTAGCGGCCACCACCGCCTCCGACGGCACCTGGGTCATCTGCCCCGTCATGCAGGGCGATCCCACCAAGCCGTATGACGTGGTCGTCACCGGTTCTGACTCCACCGGCATCGCGCTGGCCCCCACCATCGTTACCGGCGTCTCCGTCGGCAGCACCGTCGGCACCGTGACCCTCAACGCCTCGGCATCCGTCCTGGCCGCCACCGGCACGCCGACCAATTCGCTGGCCACGCTCTCCGGACAGGTCACCTCCGTCAACGCCTCCAGCGCAGGTACCGTCATTGACGCCGACCTCACCGTCCTTGAAACCATCGGCAGCATGGACTACACCATCCCCATACCCATGACCACCACGCAGACCGGCGGTGCGGATCTCATCGTCACCACCGCGCCCAACACCAACCAGAACCCGGCCTGCAATCCAACCTCGGCCGACTGCGCCAACTACGCGCTGCAGCTCCCGGCCTCCGGTGCCTACATCGGTGCCTGGTCCTCCAGCACCATCACTTACACGCCTCCGGCCAATCCGCTGGCCACTTACTTCGTTGATGGCAATGCCACCGTCAGCGGTTCCTCCTCGAGTATCGACTGCACTCCGTCTGAGCAGATGACCGCCGCAACGGCACTCACGTCCACGCCGCTGCCCTCCACGGCCACCGGCCTCGACCTGGCCTTCACCGGCTGCCAGTAATTCTCCGGCAGCCCCAAACAACTCGGGCCGGAACTCCCTAGCGGAGTTCCGGCCCGTTCCTTTTTCCTGTGCTTTCGTCCCTCTGGCGTTTCCCGCCTGCGCGCTTAGCCCTTGCCGCCCACGTCATTTCGCCACACGTGCCCGTCATTCTCCAGCAGACGGTCCGCGCAGTCCGGGCCCCACGTTCCCGCAAAATAATTCGGAAACACCTCCGGCTCCTTCGCCGCCCACGCCTGCAGAATCGGCGTATACAGTGACCACGTGGTCTCCACGCCGTCGCGATGCGCAAACAGCGTCTGGTCGCCCAGCATCGCGTCCAGCAGCAGCCGCTCGTAGCCGTTCGCGCTGGACTTGCCAAACGCCGCCGCATAATCAAAGTCCATCGTCACCGGGCACACGCTCATC
>DATKTQ010000274.1:0-5377 GCA_035531055.1 Occallatibacter sp.
TCGCCCCGCAGCCAGATCTGCCGCAGAATCCCCGCCGCGTACAGTTCCTTCACCCGTTCTCCCTCGCGCCCGCCCAGCGCCGCAAACGCCTCTGGCCCAAACTGCTCGGTCTTCCGTCGAGACATCGATAGAAATTGCATAGCTCCGATTCTACTGGCGGCGACCCGCTCATCCGCCTGCCTCGAACCTCACCCCCGCAACCGCAGCAACTCCTCAACGGCCGCCATCCGCTTTTCATCCGGCATAAGGGGCTTCCCGTCCATATCCGTCAGACCCATCCGCCCAACTTCAATCGTCCGCAGGTAATCGGCAATCTTCCTCCCTACCGCACGCCGCATCAGCAGTTCATATACGTCGCCAATGTACCGGTCATATTCGTCGGCTGCTTCCGGGAAATCACGCACCCCGATCGGGTCCCATTGGTCCATCAGCACGTGGCGAATCTTCACGCGAAGCGCCCTGGACTCCTCCTTGTTCAGCACTTCCACCTCTTCCCGTTGCCTGCGCCCGCCAAACAATCGCCACATCCCCAGCCCCTAGTCCCTAGTTCTTGAAATACTTCCCATGCCCGCCATTCTTCCATGGGTCATAGTGCTCGGCAAACACCGCCCGCTGCTGCACCGAGGGATGGCTATACGTCCAGAACTCGATAAACGGATTCGGATTCGGGTCCTCCAGCCACGCCTGCCCCAGCGCATTGAACGCCGCCACCGCCGTCTTCTGCGGGTCCGGCACAATCCCGTGGATCGCCTCCTGCCCGTACACGTCCGCCTGGTGTTCAAAGTAGCGGCTGAAGGCGTTGCCCACCGGCTCAGTAATAAAACTCGCAACCGACACCGCCAGCAGCAGCACCACAAACCCCGCCCGGCTCGCCAGCCCCGTGTCGTAACCCGTCCCGTCAGCCGCCCCGTCACCCGTCCCGTTCAGCCCCCACCTTGTGCCGAACCGCCCCACCATCCACCCCGCAAACCCCGCGCACGCCCAGTAAAGGAAGAACAGAAACACCGCCGACCCGGCCAGCATTTTCGGAATATGGTGCAGCACGTAGTGCCCCGACTCGTGCCCAAAGATGAACAGAATCTCGTCGTTCGGAATCCGCCCCGCCGTCGTATCCCAAACCACCACCCGCTTGCTCGCGCCCAGCCCGCTCACGTAGGCATTCAGCCCGTTGGTCTTCGCGCTGGCCTTCATCAGATACATGCGGTCCGGCGGAATGTGCGTCCCCGTCCGCTGCACCACCTTTTCCAGTTGCGCCACCAGCGCCGGATTCGTCTTCTCCAGCGGCTCAAATTTGTTGAAAATCGGAGCCAGAAACGGCGCGGCAAACGTCCCCAGCACCATCAGCGGCAGCGTCACCGCCCATGCCCCCAGCCAGTAGCGACGGGGCCACTTCCGCACAATCCGGTGGAACAGCAGAAGCACCGGCACGCCAATCCCGAGTGACAGGCCCAACCCCTTCGCCTGGTCGCCCAGCCAGCTTCCCCAGCCCTGCACGCTGATGCCGAAACTCCGGCTCACCGCGTGCCCAATCGCATCCAGCGGCAGGCTCGCCAGCGTCGTCGCCACCAGCAGCGCCGCAAAAAACACCAGCCCCTGCATCCAGCGCTTCGTCACCAACCGCCGCGCCCAGGCTTCCATGCCCGCCGCCGCTCGCGTCCCCAGCAGCAGCCACAGCACTGCAAGCCCCCAAAGCTCGCCCGCAAAGTGCAGCGTGTTCTCGATGCGGCTCAGCGCAATCGCCTTCGCCAGCTTCTCCGGCGGCAGCGTGTAGGCCTCCCCCACACTCGGCTGCTGCCCCGCTTTCGCCGTCGCAGCCTGTGTCGGGCCGGCCTTGGGATTCATGGCCTCTGTCGGCCCGGCCTGCGTCTGCCCGGTCTGCGTCTGCCCCGCCTGCGCGCCAGCCACCGGGGTCTTAATCTTTGCCGCGCACAAATCCGGCGTCGCCAGCAGCCACACAAGACCCAGCCCCAACGCCAGAATCAATGTCAGATTCCTACTTCTTTTTCCAGCCACCAACAATCGCCCCCATCACCACCATGCTCAGCAGCCAGAAGCCACCATTGATGGCAAACAGGCTCACTGGCCGCACTTCAAAAACATACTCAGTTGCCCACGTCGTCGCCACCAGCCCCATCCACAGCAGCGCGCCCACGCGCATTCCGCGCAGCGCCGTCTGCGGACCCACAAGCTGTGTTAAACAGGAGATGGAGGCTGCAATCACGGCTGCTGAAACCAGCGCCGTGCCGTACTGCAGCGCCGGGTTCATCCCCGTCGCAAGCAGCCATTGCCGCGTGCGGCCAATGCCGTTCAGCCAGCCATCCATAAAGAAGGAGTACCAGCCCGCTTCCAACAGAAAGCAGGCGATTGCCGCAACCAGGATCGCCACGTAATTCTGGCGAACTCGCGAAGATGAAGCCGCATCGCTTGCCATTGCGCCCTCCGGGTCGTGGTCCGGTCACAATGTAGAGGTCCCGCCCGGCGAATGCAACTCAAATCTGCCCCGCCCCATCCGACCTCAGTCCAGCCGCGTCAGGTACGCGTCTCCCTGCGCGGGATGTACGTGGTTGGCAATATACTCCGCCCGCGCGCGGTCGTCTCCCGCCGGCCGAATCCGCACCCAGTAGCTCCGCTCCCCCGGAAACTCAATCACCTGCGCCTCCGGATACTTCCGCTTCAATTGCGCCTTCAGCTGCTCGGCCTTGCGCTCGCTCGTGAACGCCCCAATCTGCACGCACCACCGCCCGCCCTCGTCGATCGGCTTCGGCGTCCAATACACGTCCACCCGCACCGGCGCCGTGCCCATCCGGTACACCCCCGTCGCCTTCGCCGAGGCCATCGTAAGGTCGATAATCTTGTCCGGAGCAAACGGCCCCCGGTCGCTGATCCGCATCGCCGAGGCCTGCCGCGTCTTCAGATTCGTCACCACCACCAGTGACCCCATCGGCAGCGTCCGGTTGGCAGCCGTCAGCTGGTCGTCGCGAAACACCTGCCCGTTGGCCGCCTTCCGTCCCTTGTACGGCGCCCGATACCAGGTTGCCTCGCCCACCTCGCTGTAAATCGGCCGATGCGCCAGCACGTAATCCAGATCCGCATCGCTCACCCCGCCGTCCGGCACCGGCGTCATCGGAATCCGTTCCCGCGGGCGCGTCGGCCCCGTCGGATAAGTCGATGGATAGTTCGATGGATTGTTTGAAGGATATTCCGCCACCGGCGGCCCCGCCTGCGGAACCGGTAGCCGCGCTCGCCTGTGATGTCCGCACCCGGTCACCGCCAGCGCCGCCAGCCCCAATCCGGCCCACAGCGCCCGCCCGCGCACGGTTCTCATCCGTTTCAGATCCATCCTCAAGCGCGCGGACCCTTATTCTCCGGACTCTTGTTCTCCGGACCCTTGTTCTCCGTCCGGCCCTGCTCCATGCGGTCGGCCAGGCTCTTCAGCGTGTCCCCCAGCTTCCGCATCGCGGCAATCGATTCCTTGCGAACCGGCGGAACCACGGCGTCATTCACATACGCAATCGCGTGCCGCAGTTCCATCTCGATCAGCTCAATCGCCTCTTCAATCCGCTGGCCCACGCTGGGCCCCGGGGGTGGTCCCGGCGGCGGTCCTGGCGGCATTCCCGGTGGTGGTGGATACGAATTCACGGTAATTTCCCTCCCTTCCAGTCTGCGTTCGCTCCGCACCCGCGTCAATGCCGCCCCGCCCGCCCCGTGCTCCCTTGGTCAACAGGATGCCAATTCGGTCCGCCGCCCTCCTCCGGCCCCAACTCTCCCGTTTTCCTCGGGTTACTTTTCTCGTCGGAACTCATCTCAACTTTGAGGAATCTCTGCTCGTCGAATCAGGAGTCCATCCGGAAAACACACCGGAACCCGGCCCGGGGAACTCACTGGCCGCCTTCTGCGTCCGTCTAAGTACGCACCCTAGGACTTTGCCGCATATGAGGTTGCACGTTGCCCGAACGACGAACCAGGCCAGCCCTCAACTCCCGCCCCACGGCTCTCCGCCCAGCCGCCCTGCTCGTCGCCCTGCTCGCCGCCTTGCTCGCCATCCTGCCCGCCACCCTTGCCGCGCAGGCCACCCCGCCCCAGCAGCTGCCCTCCGCTCCCCAGCCGCACACGCCCGCCGACCTTCGGCCCTGCACGCCTCTACCAACCGATAGCGATCCGGCCACCTCCACTCCCACCCGCAGCGCCCCGCAGCCCTGCACCCAAACCGCCAAGCCCCCGGTCATCGACTGGCTCGCCCGCTTCCTCAACGGCCCACAGGTCAAACCACTCACCCCAAAGGAGAAAGCCCGACTCGCTGTGCGCAATCTCCTGGACCCCTTCAACGCCATCACCATCCTCGCCCAGTCCGCCATCGTCGTCGGCGCCGACGCCCACTCTCCCTACGGGCCCGGTATGCCCGGATTCGCCCGCAACGTCGGCGTCAGTTACACCCAGGAACTCACCGGCGAATTCTTCGGCACATTCCTCATACCCTCTCTCGTCCATCAGGACCCCCATTACCACCGCATGCCTCAAGCCTCCATCCCCCGCCGCCTCGGCCACGCCATCGTCCAGGTCGTCTGGACACAGGGCGACAACGGCCGCGGCATGCTCAACTACGCCAACCTCCTCGGCCTCGGCATCGAAAGCGAAATCTCCAACCTCTACGTCCCCGGCATCCAGTCCAACGGAACCGCCACCGCCAGCCGTTACGCCATCAGCATCGCCACCTCCCCCATTGACAACTTCATCACCGAGTTCCTCCCCGACGTCGCCCGCCGCATCCACGTCCGCGTCGTCCTCGTCCAGCGCATCATCAACCAGGTGGCAAAAACCGAAGGCGGCAGCGGCCCATAGAAGGCGTGGCTGTGTAAAACGCATGGAGGGCCTTCACTGTTAGCATTCCGACAAAGGCGCATGGCGTGTTTCACAAACGGGCGCTTGCGGAGTTGCACATGTCTTCCACGGCTACCGGCCCTATCGAGATCGGCTCGTATGTTGACAAACTTGCACATAGGCTCGGTTCAAGTTGGCCTTCCTTGGTTGCAGCCCGGAACCGGGCGAAGCAAAAGCACAATATTCTCGCGGGGCTCTTAAAAGGCGAGACTTCACCAGATGTGAGCATCGTCGTTCACGGATCACTGGCACGGCTCGAATTCACGAGTGAAAGCGATTTGGACTGGACATTTCTTGTGGACGGGCAGGCAAACCCACAACATCAGAAGGACCTCCTGCGGCTTCGTAAGAAGCTGGAGGATTCAAATGAGTTCGATCAGCCCGGGCCTGAAAAAACGTTTGGAATGCTCACCTTCAGCCATCAGATTATCCACATGATTGGTGGCGAAAATGATTCCAACGCCAACACAACGAGAAGAATTCTCCTGCTGCTTGAAGC
>DATKTQ010000275.1:0-17550 GCA_035531055.1 Occallatibacter sp.
GTGCTTTCTGCTGATGCTTTACAGCTTGATCGTCCGCAGTCTCAGCGAATTGGCGATCACAGAGACGGAACTGAAACTCATCGCAGCCGCTGCGATCATCGGGTTCAGGAGCAATCCAAAACCAGGAAACAGCACGCCCGCTGCAAGCGGTACGCCAAGTGCGTTGTAGACAAAAGCGAAGAACAGATTCTCGCGGATGTTGCAACGGGTGGCTGTAGAAGGTCCAACTTTGGAGCGCAGCAAGAAATGGGGACCTGGGATCGCACGGACCTCAACAGTCCACGCCGCGTCCCCACCCCATTCCTTTCCGAGAATCCCTCGTCACCCAAACCACATTTATGCTTGCCCGCGCAATCCCACAGGAGTAGCCTTTTATGTAAGCCGTGTGCGCTGGTTTGCGCGCCGCGCAAGGACAGGCGCCCGAATCCGCCGCGACGGAAAGGGGTCCCCATGCGCACGAGTAAATCGAACCACGCTCAGTTTGCTCCGGACCGTCTTGTCGGCAACCCTGCCTCCGCGCCACAGAACTCCGCAGCCCAGGAATCCACAGCGCATAACTCCTTCGTCTCCCGGTTCTTCAAGTGGGTCGAGCAGGATCCGCGCCGCATGGCAGAGCGCCGCGGCCAGCACCGCGTTGCCGACCCGCCCCTCCGCGCTTATCTTGGCGTCTTCGGCTCCACGGAGCCCTTCCCGGTGGGCAACATCAGCGCCACCGGCTTTTTCCTGGTCACACCGGACCGCTGGCTCCCCGGCACCAATATGCCCTTGCGCCTGGAGCGCACGGACAAGCCCGGCTTTGCCGCCCTCCATTGCGTCTCCGTGTCCACCCGCGTCGTGCGTTCCACCTCTGCCGGCGTCGGATTCGCTTTTGTGCTCAAGGATGAAATCGTAGCCCCCACTCCCAAATCGAGTTCCTTCACGGAGCCCGAAGGAGGATGGCGGGGTCCGCGCTGGGCTGACCGTGAGGCCATTGAAGATCTCGTCTCCGAGCTGGGAACCGCCCAGTCCGCCAGCCCCAAGCGCCGCTGAACCTTCCGCCGGGCGCGTGAGAGCCCCCGCGGGCTCTGTTTCCGATTGCCGAAATCCGGCGATTAGAGCAAAATGGTCCAACAGCCGTGTGCGCTGGATCACACGCCGCCCAATGGGCGCCAGAATCCGCACCGACGGAGAGGGTCTGACCGATGTCCATAACCGATCCCTATGCCCAGCCCGGCCGGCAGAGCTCGTCTTTCGGCTCTCGTCTCGTCAACTTGTTCAAGCAGCCGGCACGCCTGCTCGACCGCCGAATCCACAAGCGGCTTCCCGCGCCGCCACTCCGTGCGTATCTCGGCATGGTTGGTACCTCCACGCCTTTTCCCGTGGCCAACATCAGCGCCACCGGCTTTTACATGCTCACGGAAGAGAACTGGCGCCCCGGAACCTTCCTGCCGCTGCGCTTGGAACGCACAGACCGGCTCGGTTTTGCCGCCCTCAGCCGCATGGCCGTGCAAACCTGCGTCGCGCGCAAAGACGCCAAAGGCATCGGCTTCACCTTTCTGCCCGTCAATCAGGCCGAAGCGCAACGGGAGCTGACCGACAATCCTCAGGGCGCCTGGACCGGCACGCGCTGGGCCGACCAGAATAGCATCGACGATCTCATCGCCGAGCTGAACGCAGCTCCGTCCGGCAGCCAACAGACCAACTGAGTCCGGCGAACTTGCATGCGAGAGTCCGGGATGGAGCTGCCCAGGAAGCTATCTATCCCCGCGGAATCCGCCTGCGCATGCCCTGATCTTCCACCGGCATGCAAGCTTTAGCTCCGCTTCCTGGGTGACCCAACCTGCAAAATGAAGGCGCGACTGGCCTTGGATTCCGGTGTATCATTGGCACGCGAAACATGGGGCAACAGGCGGGGAGGCATCTCGGAATCTATGAAATTGTCTCGCCGCTGGGAACGGGCGGGATGGGAGAGGTGTATCGCGCCCGCGACCCAAAGCTGGGGCGCGACGTTGCCCTGAAACTTCTGCCTTCCGCGATGGCGCAGGACGGCCAGTCTCTGGCGCGGCTTGAGCGCGAAGCCCGCACGCTTGCCGCACTCAATCATCCCAACATTGCAGCCATCTACGGTCTGGAAGAATCGGACGGGCAGCGCGCGCTGGTGATGGAACTGGTGGAAGGCGAGACGCTGCAAGGGCGCATCGCAAGATCGTTGAACGTGCGCGCCTCTTCGAGCGGAAGCCGCTCCGGTGTACAGCCGGACGAATGCCTGAATATTGCCAAGCAGATTGCCGACGCACTGGAGTACGCGCACGAGCACGGCGTAGTCCATCGTGACCTGAAGCCGGCAAATGTGAAGATTACGCCCGAGGGTGTGGTGAAGGTGCTGGACTTTGGCCTGGCCAAGGTGCTGACGGGGAGCGACTCGGCCGTGTCACGGGATCCCAGCAACTCGCCGACGCTGAGCATGGCCATGACCCAGGAGGGCTTCATCCTGGGTACAGCGGCCTACATGGCGCCGGAGCAGGCCAAGGGCAAGCCGGTGGACCGGCGGGCAGACATCTGGGCCTTTGGCTGCGTGCTCTACGAAATGCTGGCGGGACAGAAGGCATTCGAAGGCGAGACGATCTCCGATGTGCTTGCCGCAGTAATCCGCGGCGAACCGGACTGGACGCTGCTTCCCGGGACAACGCCTGTCTCGATCCAGCGACTGGTGCGGCGCTGCCTGCAGAAGGACCCGAAACAGCGACTACAAGCCATTGGCGATGCACGTCTGGCAATTGAGGAGATCGTGTCCGGCGCGGACGGGGAAGCGGGTCTCTACGGCAGCCAAAACTCGAATGCCGGACGCAGTTCGCTCATGCGGCGCTACCTGACGTGGGCGCTGGGCGCCATCGCGGTGGTTTCTGCCGTCCTTGCTGCCTGGCTCCTGCTGCAACCCAGACCGCGCCAAAACGTGGTTCGCTTTCCCGTCCCTCAGCCTGAAAACGCAACCTTCGTCACGGGCGGCGAGGCGAGCCTTTCACCGGACGGCCGCACGCTGGCATTCGTCGCCAAGCCCGGACCGGACAAACCCCCAATGCTTTGGTTGCGTCCGCTGGACAGCCTGACCGCCCAGCCAATTCAGGGCACGGACGGGGCATTTCTGCCCTTCTGGTCGCCAGACAGCCAGCAGATTGGCTTCTTCACAAACGACAAACTGGAAAAGGTGGCAGCCTCAGGCGGGGCGCTCCAGGTGCTGTGCCAAACGGTGGGTGGCCCGGGCGGAACCTGGAGCCGTGACGGCGTGATTCTGTTTTCGAGCCAGCGCAACCTTTACCGCGTGCCCGACACGGGCGGAACGCCCACGGTGGTGCTTGCGCCCGATCCCGCAGCTCAGGCGATGGCTTACAGTTTTCCGCAATTTCTCCCCGATGGGCGCCACTTCCTTGTGGTGATAAACACGCCCGGAACGCAAGAGAATATCCTTGGGGCAGGCTCGCTCGATTCAAAGACCCTGAAGCACTTGGTGGAAATGAGATCACACGTCGCATACGCTGCTCCCGGCGACGTGTTCTATCTGGATCAGAGTACGTTGATGGCGCGGCCCTTTGATGCCAAGGCGCTGCGCTTTACCGGTGCGGCCTTCCCGGTTGCACAAAGCATTGGGAGCACCTTAGCTGGCTACGGGTACTTCTCCGTCTCGTCGGCGGGCGTGCTGGCCTACACGGCCGAATACACGGCCATTCAAAACACCACTGGCCAGTTAACCTGGTTCAACCGCGGAGGAGTAAAGCAAGGCACGTTGGGCGAACCGGATGTTTGGTCGACTCCGGAGATCTCTCCCGATGGGACCCGGCTTGCCGTGGCGAGGGGGGAACAAGGCAAGCAGGACATCTGGGTCTTTGACCTGAAGCGCGGCGCCGCCTCGCGGCTCACCTTCAACCCCGCCGACGATACAAATCCATCATGGTTGCCGGGCGGAAGCCAGATCCTCTTCTCATCTAAACGCAAGGGCCCTTACGGCATTTACCAGAAGGATGCCGACGGGCTGGGGAGCGCGCAAGTTGTTACCCAATCCAGCAGCGAGGCAAGGGCCATCGATGACGTTTCGCCGGATGGCCGTTATGTCATCTATGACACGGCGGATGGCCCGAATTCAATTCAACTCGTGGTTTCGCCGCTTTTCGGCGACCGCAAACCAATTCCCTTCGTGCAAGGCGGGTTCGGCGCGAGAACCGGCCGATTCTCATCCAACGGCCGTTACGTGGCCTACACCTCAAACGAAACTGGAAGGCACGAAGTCTATGTGCAGACTTTTCCGCAGGCGACCGGAAAATGGCAGATCTCGACCGCGGGCGGGGAAGAACCCATGTGGCGGCGCGATGGCAAAGAGTTGTTCTATCTCTCCCAGGGCGGCAGCGCATCCGGCGGCGACAAGGTAATGTCGGTGGCCGTCGACACGAATGCGGCAACCTTCCAGGCCGGCATTCCCAAGGAGCTTTTCGAGACTCAACTGATTCCGCCCTGGTACTGGAGAAACGTCTATGCTGTTTCGCCAGACGGCCAGCGCTTCCTGATGATCGTGCCCGCGGCCCAGGCAAAGCCCCAGCCCATTACGGTAGTCCTCAACTGGCCGGCGCTGCTCAAGAAGTAGTGGCATTGGACGACAGCACTCAACTCTGAGTCCGTACGAGGTGAGTCCGTAATAGGGTAAGGTTCCGCCCTCCGGAACTCGCCCTCGGCCCGCTTTTATTTCCCCGCCAGCCTCTCCAGCAGCGCGTCGAACTCTTCAAGTTTGGAGTATGAGAGAATCACGCGGCCGCGGCCGTTCTTGTCCTCGATGCGCACCTTCAGTCCCAGCGCCCGCTGCAGCTGCTCGGCCACTTCCTTCACGTTGGGGTCCACGGGCTCTTCTGGCTTGGGCTCCTTTTTGGCCTTCTCCGGGTACAGCATGTTCTGTACCATGGTCTCCGTTTGGCGAACAGAAAGCGAAAGTTGCGCCACCCGCTGCGCCGCCTTCTCCAGGCCCGGATGATGATTGAGCCCGAGCAGCGCCTTGGCATGACCAAACGTCAGCGATCCGGACTCGACCAGGGCCTGCACGCTCTCTGGTAACTTCAACAAACGCATGAAGTTAGTCACCGACGCACGGTCCTTGCCGGTGCGCTGCGCCATCTGCTCCTGGGTCATGTGGAACTCGGTGGAAAGCCGGCTGAAAGCCCGCGCCTGCTCCATCGGATTCAGGTCCGCCCGCTGCAGGTTTTCGACAATGGTGATCTCCATCGCCTGCTCGTCAGAAACCTGCCGCAGAATGGCTGGGATGGTCTTTTTGCCCGCCTGCTGCGAGGCCCGCCAGCGGCGCTCGCCTGCAATCAGCTGGAACCGCCCGTTGGTTTGCGGCCGCACCAGGATGGGCTGCACCACGCCGTTGGCCGTGATGGAGGCGGCCAACTCGGCCAGTTGCGCCTCATCCACGCGCATGCGCGTCTGGAAAGGGTTGCGGTCAATCAGCTCGACGGGAATCTCCCTGGGCTTGCCTCCCTCGTTCTCCTGTGCGGCGGCGGCTGGCGCGGCCGTGGCGTGCACGCGGGGCAACAGGGAGTCCAGGCCCTTGCCCAGGGCGCGGCGTTTGGGATCAGCGGCGGAAGTAGTCATGCTTTCTTATCCTTAGCTCCCGGCGAGGGGTCCGGGCGGTATCGTCCTCAGAGTCACTTGGCAGCAGGCGGCGCCGGCGCCGTCAGGAATACGGCCAGAAGCGCACTTCGGCCTTGGGCTTGCTGGCCGCGGCGGCTTTTCGGGCTGCAGCGCGCGGACTTACCATGTGATTGCGTGCCATATACTCCCCGGCCAGCTCAAAGTAAGCCTCGGTTCCGCGGGAGCGTGGGTCGTAGAGGGCTACGGGTTTACCGTGGCTGGGCGCCTCCGCCAGCCGGATGTTGCGCGGAATCACGGTGCGGAAGAGCCGGTCCTTGAAGTATTCGCGGAGGGTTTCTGTCACCTGCTGGGCCAGGTTGGTGCGGTCGTCGTACATCGTCAACAGCACACCTTCGATGAAAATGTCCGGATTCAGAGAGGCTTTCACCCGTTCCAGCGTGGAAATCAGCTCAGAAATACCCTCCAGGGCAAAATATTCGGCCTGCATGGGCACAATGAGGGAGTTGGCGGCCACCAGGGAGTTCAACGTAAGCAGGTCGAGCGCCGGAGGGCAGTCGAGGAGCAGAAGATCGTACTGATCCTTGATGGGCTCGAGGACCCGGCGGAGGCGCACGGCGCGATCTTCGACTGCGGCCAGCTCGACGTTTGCGCCGGTAAGGTTTTTTGAGCCGGGCAGGATCCAGAGGTTTTCGATTTCCGAGGGCAGGATCACCTGCTCAGCAGTGGCGTTGCCGACCAGTACGTCATAGATGGAATGGCGGTTGTCGTCGCGCTGGAGACCGAGGCCGCTGGAGGCGTTGGCCTGGGGGTCGCAATCGACGAGCAGAACTTTCAGCCCCTCCAGTGCCAGGCAGGCGGAAAGGTTGATGGCGGTAGTGGTTTTGCCCACGCCGCCCTTTTGGTTGACTACGCCGAGAATCTTACCCATGGCTCATCAGGGTAAAGGGCGGGGCCTCGTGCTTGCAGAGAATTGCACTGTGGAGAACTTGGCCAAGCTGTGGAAAGCTTCCGGGCAAGGTGTGGATGGGGCAAGATAAGGCTTTGAGGGGAAAGGAGTTGAGCGGGGGCGAGAGAAGTCGGGTGCAACAGGTGTAAAAAGTGCGTTCGGTGGAAAACTTTTTGTTTTGGAGGCGGCGGGGAGGGTGATTGCGGAGGCTCCGATAAGGGCCGAGGGGTATGTTCCACGTGGAACTTGGAGGGCTGAAGCGCATGACGCATGTTCCACGTGGAACATGCCATGAGCTGCGAGTACATCACAGCGCGAAACCGGGGAACGCGCTACACTTTCTACCAATTTGTCCTTCCCCGGAAAGGTTGCGCCATGGAGTTCCCAAATGCTTTTGTCGGACATTCCGCTCAGCCCACCCCGAACGAGATTCAAACCACCCTCGGGCCTTCCGCCGGCCCATGGCAGCAGATTCTGGATTGGCTGGTGGAACACGGCGTCACGGAAGAGGAATGGAAGTCTGACTCGCCAAAATATGGCTGGTCTTTGCGCCTGAAGCGGAAGAAGCGGACCATCCTTTACCTCGGTCCGTGCAATGGCTGTTTCCGCGCGAGTCTTCTGCTCAGCGACCGCGGGGTAGTTGCCGCGAAGGACAGCTCCCTGTCCAAACAAATCCGGGAGCAGATCCGGACGGCGAGGCGCTGGCCGGAGGGTACGGGAGCGGTTGTTTATGTGAAGAAATCGGCGGACCTTGCCGGGGTGCGCAAACTGGTTGAGATCAAGCTGGCAAACTGACGCGGCGAGCGAGGGCGAGGATGCGGGTGTCGCTGCCTGGGAGGGGGGTGGGGGGCATCCAGCTGAATTCCGGACCGGCTGCGGCTTCCAGCGCGGGCAGTTCTGTGGGCGTGGTGAGCAGCGCGAGCCAGCCGCCGGGCCGGACGAGACTGGACGCGGCACGAACGGCCGGCTCCATTTTGTCCACAGCGCGGAGGGTGACGCAATCGAACTGCGTCGCGAGGTCTTCAGCCCGGCCGGAGTGGACATTTGCCGATAGTTGAAGGACGCGGAGGGCTTCCTGCAGGAACGCGGCCTTTTTCCCCTGGGACTCGGCCAGGGTGACGGCAATTTGCGGACGACAGAGGGCGATGGGAATGCCGGGGAAGCCGGCGCCGGAACCGAAGTCGAGCAGGGTGGCGACCTCCGGCGGCAGGGCGCGGGCGCAGGCGATGGACTCCAGAAAGTGGCGGGCGAGGATGCCGTCCTCGTCGCGGATGGCAGTGAGGTTGGTGCGGGCGTTCCAGCGGAGAATCAGCGAAAGATACGCCTCAAATCGCTGATTCTGCAAGGCATCCATCACAGGCAGACCGGCGGTGGCCAACAGGCGGTTGAGGCGATCCGCGATGGATTCGGGCATGGGGGTGGTCACCGGGAGGCCACGGACTCCCGGGCGACGGCCTCGAGAACGGGGCGCGGCTGCCAGGTCCGCGCGGCATGGACAAAAGCGGCGAAGAGCGCGCGAGAGAGTTGGCTGGCGGCGTAGGTGCGCTCCGGGTGCCACTGGACGGCAACGACCCAGTGGTCGGGCGAGTCGAGCTCGACGGCTTCTACGACGGAATCAGCCAGGGAGACGGCGACGACGCGGAGTGCGCGCCCGACGGTGCGGATGGCCTGGTGGTGGCTGGAGTTGACCTGGACCGTGTCCTCTCCGGGAGGCAGCAGGGCGGCGAGGCGGGTTCCGGGAGTGATGCGGACGGGGTGAGCCTCCGTGACGTCGCGGCCAGGAGCGTGGTGGACGGCAGTGCCGACCTGAGTGGGGAGATCCTGAAAGAGGGAGCCGCCGCACCAGACGTTGAGGGTCTGGGCGCCGTGACAGAGGGCGAGGACGGGCTTGCGGAGGTTGAAGGCGTCCTGCAGAAGCAGCTCATCGACGGCGGTTCGGACGGGGTCCAGTGTACCGCATTGCGGTATCTCTACCTCGTTAAACCTTTTAGGGTCAATATCATAGCGGCTTCCTGGCAGGAGAATTCCCTGGGCTGAAGCGAGCAGGCGGGCGATGCGGTCCGGGCGCTCATGGAGCGGGACGAGGAGCGGAACGGCTCCGGCGGACTGCAGGGCGGCGAGGTAGGGGGGCAGGGCGCGCTGGTTGTATTCGTGGTCAGCGGCGGTGGGCTCGGGGATGGCGATGCGGAGTTGCATAGCGGAACCAGTGTACGGCAAGCCGGGCAGGGCTCGTGCGCTCCCCCGTCTCCAAAAGCGGGAGATGCGGGGCAGGCATCCGCCAACATTCTCACGAGCAGTCGGATCGGTTTCCCGGGTGCCCAAAGGCGAGGCACCCGGGGCAACCATCGTTTGTGGCAGAACTCACTTTGCTCCCCTGGCATCTGGGCCAGCCCGCCACAGTTTCACAGGATCACAGCTTCACAGTTTCACAGTCGAAAATGAGGGTTTGGGGCTGTGCTGCACAGTGTCACAGCTGATTTCTGCACCTTCGGTGCAGCAATCAGCTATCAGCCGTCAGCTTGTTTGTGGCGCGTGGAGGGCGTGGGTTTTTCCTCCACGGTTCTATTGTGCGGCGGGAGGGGAAAATTGTCGGCAAAGCGGCGCGGAGATTTTGCCTGGTGGAATGAGGGGGTTGCGGGCGGAAGTCGGGATGAGGGGTTGACACGGGCAGGGACTGAGCTACGAGGGATGGGTGGCGGGGTGGGGTTCGTGGTTTCCCAGGTCCGAAAATCCGGACCTGGGGCACCCGGCCGATGAGCGAGGTTCGTGCCAGCCCATCCTTCGCCAGAAAAAGCGAAGGATGGGGCACCCACTTCACTGACAGGAAAAGGATGCGCCACCCGCCGTAGAGATTGAGGCTCTGCGGGTTCTTCGGATCGGCGTACACAAGCCCGGATGGATCAGGGATCAAGAATCTCCCCATGCTCGATCCAAAGTACCTAGCTTCAAAATAATCATTGCCTGATTCTGCGTCACGTTCTTTGCCGGTGAAGTGGTGCTCAGTGGCGTCCGTTGCATTGCCGGAAGTCGACGGAAAATCTCCATAGGGCAGGCTTGAGAAAGTGGAAAACTTGGCGTCCGGCGTGTATTCAGCGCGCTTGGTTCCAAGCCAGTCGTTGAAGGCGCAGTAGGTGTCCGAATCGTGGCAGGTGGCCAGCAGCGTTCCATTGGCAAAGACGTTCGTATGCTGCCACGCACCGGAGCCATTCAATTCCGAGACCTGCTCGCCGCCCAGACCGAGAACATAGCTCGCGGTCAGCGTAAAGCCGTTGGCAGTCGTTGGCGCTACGCAGGCCGTGGGCCAACTGGACAGAGAGCCCTTGGCGACGCGTCTCCCTTCGGCGTCGTAGACGTATTCGGTGACTGAGGCCGGGCCTTTCACCGCGCAGAGTCTCCCCTCAGCATCATAGAGGTATTGATTCCATCCGTCGTAGAGAACATCTCCGGCAGCGTCGTAGTTGTTCGACTGCGAGCAGGCGGGCGATGCGCTAATGGGGCAGGGCGCGCTGGTTGTACTCGATGTCAACGGCGGTGGGCTCGGGGATGGCGATGTGGAGTTGCATGGCGGAACCCAACTTGGCGCAACCAGCGTAAACGAAGCCGGGAGGTTGCGGCGCGGTGAGTCTGTTGTGGGCAGGAGGCACGTTCCTTTCCCACGTCTCCAAACGAAGGAGATGGGGATGCCGCGGACCTCAACTCCCAAGCCAGCCCGCCCCGCCCCAAATTCCTCGCCTTGCCAGCACCCTCCATTTACAATGGGTCTCGTCATGTCCTGGTTCAAACGAGAGAACGGCGAATTCCCACCCACGGGCCCCGGCGGACCCAACGGCCCCAACGGCGACTCCAACGATGACGACGAGCGCCGCGTTCGCACCGAAGGCCTGTGGAGCAAGTGTCCCGGCTGTCGCCAGGCGCTCTTCAAGGCCGACCTCGAAGCCAACCTCAACGTCTGCCCCAAGTGCCAACACCACTTCAAAATCGACGCGCGCCAGCGGCTCGACCTGCTCCTCGAGCCCGGCTACGAGATTGTCGACGGCGGCCTCCGTTCCACCGATCCCCTCCACTTTGTCGATGTGAAGTCCTACCAGCAGCGCCTTGCCAAGGCCCGCGAGCAGACGGGCCTCGATGACGCCATCCTCAACGCCGTCGGCAGCCTCGGCCCGCATCGCGTCGTCGTCAGCGCCATGGAATACGGCTTCATCGGCGGCTCCATGGGCGCCGTCGTGGGAGAGACCATCGCCCGCGCCGTAGACCGCGCTCGCCTGGGTAAAATGCCCCTCCTCATCGTCGCCGCTTCCGGCGGCGCGCGCATGATGGAGGGCGTCGTCAGCCTGATGCAAATGGCCAAAATCTCCACCGCACTGGCCCAGCTTGACGACGAGCGCGTACCTTACATCTGCGTGCTCACCGACCCCACCACCGGCGGCGTCACCGCCAGCTTTGCCATGCTCGGCGATCTCAACATCTCCGAGCCCGGCGCACTCATCGGCTTCGCTGGCCCCCGCGTCATTGAGCAGACCATCCGCCAAAAGCTCCCTGAAGGCTTCCAGCGCGCGGAGTTCCTGCTGGAAAAGGGCTTCCTTGACGCTGTGGTCGCCCGCAAAGACCTCAAGGCCTACCTCGTCCGCGCCCTTGAGTTCCTCAAGACCCCCGCCGTCGCCTGAGCCGCGCGGCGCCCCGCGCATGTGCAGCTTTCCCCTCGTCCTCGTTTTCGCCTAAAGCAAAAGGGCGCTCATGTTGAGCGCCCTTTGCCGTGTTGCGACTTCTTTTCTAGTTAGAAGTACAGCTTGGTGCCCAGCTGGACCACGCGGCCCGATGCGGCGGTCGTGATTACGCCGAACGAACCCGGCCCGTCGGCAAATTCGCCGTCCGGTCCGTCGAACTGCGTGTGGTTGAAGAGGTTGAAGCCCTCAATCCTCAGTTCCAGGTAGCTCGACTCGGTGAAACGCAGGTCCTTCAGGACGGAAAGATCCGTGTTGTTGATTCCGGGTCCGCGGAAGAAGTTGCGTCCCGCGTTGCCGAAGGTGCCAACCGGCTCCTGTGCGAAGGCCGTCGTGTCGAAAGCCGTGTTCAACAGCCCAGGCTGCGCGCCGTGCCGCGGATCGGTGTACTTCGCCGGCTTCAGCTGCTGCGGAACATCGGCGCAGGCGTAGTAGGACAGCCCATCGCAGGTCAGCGACAGCAGTTCGTAGTCCGACAGCGTGACCGGATGTCCGTCAGCCAGCGTCGTCAGGCCCACGCCCTTCCACCCACCCAGCGCAAGCCGGGCAAAGGCGTTTGACCGCCACGATGCCGGAATTGGCACTTCGTAGCTGTAGTTCACCACAAAGCGGTTGCGGGCATCGAAGGTCGAGCTGCCATAGTTCAGGTGCGCAAACTGCGGGTATGGGTTGGTGCCGCGATCCTGGTAGCCCGTGTTTTCCAGGCTCGAGCCGTTGTCCAGCGCGTGGCTGTAGGTGTACGCCACCTGATAGAAGAGCCCGTGCGTCAGCTTCTTCACCAGCTTCACCTGCAGTGAGCTGTAGTTGCTGCTGCCATCCGTATACTCGGTGCCGACCGAGGCGAAGACATCGCCGGGGTAGAGCGAGTGATCCGGATAAAAGTAGTGCTGGAAGGTAAAGCCGCCAACGTAGTTGCCGGTTGAATCGAGATGAACGCAATCGTAGTCATTCAGGCAAGCCTGCTGCCCCTGCGCTGTAATCAGGTTCTGCTCGTAGTTGCGCTCCAAGTGGCGTCCCACAGAGCCCACATAGCCCACCGAAAGGATCTGCGAACCAGGCAGCTCCCGCTCGATGGTCAACTGGAAGTTCTCTGCCGCCGGCATCTGGTAGTGGTTGCTAAAGGTGTTCAGAGACATCGGGTAGAACTGGGTGAAGTCGATGTTCGTCTCACCCGCCGCCGGCGCTTGATACGGGAACGGAGTCGAAACAGCGCCATTCCCGGCAACGTCCGAGTAGGGATCGGTAAAGCTCGGGACCGAGCCTGTCACATACGAGTCGATACCGTTCGAGTTCAGTCCGAAGGGCGGAATGCCCAGGTTCTGCAGGTTGCCTTCTTCTTCCGTGCGGTTGTAGTACATGCCCCAGCCGCCACGGATGGAAAGCTTCCGGTCCGCTCCGCCGGTCAGCCTGCCCAGCATCGGCGCAAAGGCAAAGCCGATTCTCGGTCCAAAGTGGCTGTAGTTGGTCGAGTAGCCGGACATTGTGCAACCCTTGTCGCCCGGATAGGTCATGCCTGCCGGTGCGGTCGGGAAGACCGAGGACTGCACGTTGGGCTGGAAGCAGATGACGCCAATCTTGCCCTGCTGGAAGTTGTTCAGCGGGGTGTCAATCTGGTAGCCCAAACCGTAGTTGATGGTCAGGCTGCTGGTGGCCTGGAAGCTGTCCTGCCCGTAGAAGTAGTCCTCATACGCGCGGACGTTAATCAGGCTGGCCGAGTTCTGCAGATAGGTGGTCGGGATGCCCATCAGGAAGTCCAGGCCCGGATCGCCCGTCGAGTACTTGCTGCCCCCCGAGGTAAAGCTGAAAGACCCGCTGTTGCGCGCGTCGAAGTTGTTGTACACCTGGAAGCGCCGTCCGCTGAAGCCGAACTTCAGCGTGTGCCGGCCAACAACCCAAGAGAAGTTGTCGTCGGCCTGCATCGTCTGGTCAATGCGGGGCTGCGGGCCGTTGGTGCTGGTACCCAGCGTAAAGTACTTCGAGATCGCGATGGTCGGCAAACCGGCCGCCGATGCATCCTGCGGAACAATGTTCTGGAAGCCGTAGGTCGAAGGATCGGTTACCGTCACCGGGTTGCCGGACTTGAAGTTCATGCGCGTGTAGCCGCCGCGCAGTTCGTTCAGCATCGTGGGCGAAAACACCCGCGTGTAGGAGCCGATGTACTGCCGGTACTGAAGGTCGTTGTTGGACGGGAAGCCGGGCAGCGTCGAACCCGTAAACGGAATCGGCGTGAGCCGGTTATTGTGCTCTTCAAACACCGTGCCCCAGAACCGGTTGTTTGCGTTGAAGTTCTGGTCAATCCGCCCAATGTACTGGTCGTCCAGAACCGTGTTCGCCGAGGTCCACGTGTAGTAGTTCGGGTCGCCCGCGGGGCTGGTGGTGTTCGGGGTCGGGTTGTACTGTGCCGCCAGCGATGTCGCAATCGGGTTGAAGTTGCTGGTTGGAATCTGGTTGGTCGGGAAGCAGGAAGTCCACGTCGTGTTGCTGGTATTCGGTCCGCAGGCGCCGTTCGGTCCCTGCACTGCAAACGGAATCGGGTTGTCGCTCAGCGTGAAGGGCGCGTTCTCCGCCATGCTCCAGTCGCCGCCCAGCTGCGCCGGGCTCAGCACTCGCTGGTTCTCCAAGGTTCCGGGCTGCCGGGCTCGCTCTCCCTGGTAGCTGAAGAAGAAGAAGGACTTGTCCCGGCCGTTGTAAAGGTGCGGAATCAGGAACGGCCCGCCGAAGGTGGCGCCGAACTGGTTCTGGTGATACTGAGGTGCGACCTTTTGGAACCAGTTGCGGTCGTTCAGGAACGAGTCGCGGTAAAACTCAAATACGTCGCCGTGGAAGGAGTTCGTGCCCGACTTCAGGATGGCGTTCACAATGCCGCCGGAGTTGCGGCCGTATTCCGCGTTGATCGTCGAACCGATCAGGTTGAACTGCGCAATCGCGTCCGGGCTGGGAATGATCAGCGGCGAGTTCAGAACGATGTCGTTCGAATCCTGCCCGTTGATCAGATAGCTGGACTGCTGCGCCTGCGAGCCGTTCACCGAGTAGTTGCTGCCAAACCGCGTATCCGCCGCCTGCACGCCCGGAGCAGCAAGCTCCAATGAGGTCCAGTTGCGGCCGTTCAGCGGAAGGTCCACAATCTGCGCCGCGTCCACCAGCGTCTTCAGCTGCGTGTCGCTGGTCTCCACCTGGATCGCGTCCGCCGCCACTTCCACGGTCTGCGCTGCTGCGCCCACCTGCAGCTTCACGCCCAGCGAGTACACCTGGTTCACAACCAGCAGAATGCCTGTTGCCTTGAACGACTTGAAGCCGTCTTTGTTCAGCTCCACGTCGTAGTGGCCAATCTGCAGCTGGGGAAACACAAAATCGCCGCGATCACTCGTGGTCACTACCGTCGCGACGCCCGTGTCCGCGTTGACCGCCTTCACCGTCGCGCCGGCAATCACCGCACCCGTCGCATCCGTCACCGTTCCGCGGATCGAGGCGTACACGTTATCGGCAAATGCCCGCTCCGTGCTCATGCCCAAACCGAGAATCAGCCCTAGGACCAGAAGCATGGTCGAGCACCGGAACATCCGGCCTTCCTTGCCATCCATGTGGAAAATTCGCATTGCGTTCCTCCAAGTCATCAGTCGGAATCAGTGATACCCTTCCGGGCTCCCAATTCGCTTGCTCAACTTCAGCGTTCCGGCTTCTTGTCAACTTGCGTGCCGTTGCGCTGCATCCTATCCAGAAACTTCCAAATCAGAAAGAAAAGTGCCTATTGTAAAATCGATCCTTCGGTTGGAATGGCTTGCGGCCGCATCCAGCCAGGCAGAGACAAGACACTGCTTATCGTGACTGTGATGCATGACGAGGGCCAATCTCCAGCCCCTTGAAATAAATTCATAAACTATTGAACAAATGTTCTTTACTTCCAAATAAGTCATCCCATCTTTTCGACCTATATATGAGAATCTGTATAGAGTTTCGCGGACCTACGGTTTTTAATTAATTGCCCGCCAGTTTCTGGAATCCCGCTCCCCGCCTCTCCCTTCCGAGCCGCTTCCTCCCGCCCACAAGGCAGCACTTGCCCGAATGCCGTAGACTGTTGGCTTTGAGCCGTTTGCAAAGGATTCCCCGATGTCCCGTCTCGCTCCGTTTTTGCGCACCTCCGCTGCCCTGGCCGCTGCCCTCCTTTCCGCCGCTGCTCTGCCCGCCCAGCCGCCCGTCGCGCCCACTTTCACCTCGCTCGCGCCCATCGCATTTGACACCTCCGGCCCCGTCCTCCGCGCCCCCGTCCAGCCCGAAAAGCCCTTCACCGTCGCCGGCCCTCACGGCGTCCTCGTCGGCCAGCAGGACGGAATCTTTGAGGCTTGGCCGCTCCCCGTCAAGCTCCTCTCCCACCTCACCATCCAGGCCGATATCCAGGGCTACACCGTCCCCATTGACGTCAACCGCGACGCCGCCGAAATCGAGGTCCGCCCAGACCGCACCATCCTTACTTACTCCCACATCGGCTTCACCGTCCGGCAAATCATGTTCTCGCCGGCCAACGCGCCCGCCGGCACTGGCCCCATCGTCCTCTTTGAATTCGACTGCCTCCACCCCACCGAGTTCACCTTCCGCTTCACCCCGGAACTGCGCTGGATGTGGCCCGATCGCAACGACGGAACCCCCTCTGTGGGGTGGGTCTCGCCCGACCCGCACGAAGAGGACGAGCCCGGCGGCTACTACGTCCTTCACACCGACTACCCCGACTTCGCCGCCGCCGTCGCCATGCCCGGCGCCGAGCCCGGCATCCTCGCGCCCTATCAGGAGCGGCCCCACGTCTATCCCGCCGAGCTCAAAATCCACATTGATCCCGACCACGACAACGGACGCCTCTTCCCGCTGCTCATGGCCTACGGCTCCACCATCGCCACGGCCAACCCCCACGCCCTCGGCCAAACGCTCGCCCGCCTCAATGCCCAAATCCCCGCGCTCTACCAGGCGCACAGCGAGGTATGGAAGCACTTCCTCGCCCACGCCACCTCCATCAGCACGCCGAATAAGGACCTCGACGAAGCTTTCACCTGGGCTGAAATCTCCATCGAGCAATTGAAGACTCTCTCCCAATCCGGGGAAACCGCTCTCGTCGCCGGCTACTACGAGTCCGGCGATTCTGCCCGTCCCGGCTTCGGCTGGTTCTTCGGCCGCGACGCCCTTTACACCCTCTACGCCGTCAACGGCTTCGGCGACTTCCAGCTCTCCAAAGACGAGCTCGAGTTCCTCATCCGCCGCCAGCGCGACGACGGCAAAATCATGCACGAGTACTCGCAGACCGCCGCCGCCCTTGACTGGCAGCAATTCCCTTACGAGTACGCCGCCGCCGACTCCACACCGCTCTTCCTCCTCGCCACGCTCGATTACGTGCGCGCCAGCGGCGACACCGCCTTCCTCACCGCCCACCGCGACGCCATCGAGAAGGCCTGGGCCTTCGAGACCGATCCCGCGCACGACACCGACCACGACGGCATCTACGACAACTCGCAGGGCACCGGCTGGGTGGAGAGCTGGCCCACCGGCCTGCCCCACCAGGAGATCTACCTCGCCCTCCTCGATCAGCAGGCCTCCGCCGCCATGGCGCAAATCGAAACGGTGCTCCACGACACTGCAAAAGCGGAAACTGCGGAACAGAGAGCCACCACCGTCGCCGCCACCATCAACCGCGAGTACCCCAATCCGGAAAAAGGCTGCTATGCCTTCAGCTACAACGGCGAAGGCAACATCGACCGCACCACCACCGTCTATCCCGCGCTCGACTGGTGGAGCGGCAAGCCCATCCTCGACCACCCCGAGCCCTGCCTCCAGCAGCTCGCCTCCGCCTCGCTCAACACCGACTGGGGCCTGCGCGATGTCGCCAACACCGAGCGAGACTACAACGGCATGAGTTACCACCAGGGCTCCGTCTGGCCGCTCTTCACCGGCTGGGCCGCCCTCGCCGAGTACCGCGCCAACCAGCCCCTCGCCGGCTATCAAATGCTGATGGAGAACGCCAATCTCACCCGCGCCCAAGACCTCGGCGCTGTCACCGAACTGCTCTCCGGCGACTTCTTCGTCCCCTTCGGCCGCAGCACTTCACACCAGCTCTGGTCCTCGGCCATGGTCATCACGCCCGCGCTCCGCGGTCTCTTCGGCATCTCCATCAACGCCCAAACCAAAACCATCACAGTCAACCCGCATTTACCGGCCAGCTGGAACAGCGCATCACTCAAGCACATCGCCGTCGGAAGCAACATCGTAGATCTATTGGTCGAACAGACA
>DATKTQ010000276.1:0-4449 GCA_035531055.1 Occallatibacter sp.
AAAACCGAATCGATTCGTCAACATCGTTCCATCCTCCCGCCGCTTGTCATCAGATCCCGCCCAGAAGTCTCCGCAGCAATCCACTTCTGTTGCCCTTCTTCATTGCACTCTCGGGGCCAAACTGCAAATTTCCTTTATCTATCGCAGAATCATCTACTTATCCAGGTTCTCCCACTCGTTCCGACCTGTCCGGACCATGTAATTCTTACCCGCTCCGGTAAGGATTTCCCATTCCTTCCCGCCGTAACTCGCCCAAAGCGCATCGCCTCCCCCCACCCGCTATGCTAGGGATGGGCCGCACTCTGTCCCGGTTTCCATGGATCTCTACGAGAAAATCCGCACCCTGCCCACCCAGCCCGGCGTCTACCTCTACAAGAATGCCGACGGCGAAGTCATCTACGTCGGCAAGGCCAATAACCTCCGCTCCCGCGTCCGGTCTTACCTGCTCGAAGCCTCCCAGGCCAACGCCAAAACCGGCTCCCTCATGCGCGAGGCCGTCGACCTCGATTACATCCTCGTCGCCAACGAGCACGAGGCACTCGCCCTCGAAAACAATCTCATCAAGCAGCGCAAGCCCCGTTTCAACATCCTCCTCCGCGACGACAAAACTTACCCCTACGTCAAGCTCACCCTCGCCGACCGCCACCCCAAAGTCTTCGTCACCCGCCGCCTCCGCAAGGACGGCGCCGCTTACTTCGGCCCTTACTTCCCCGGCAACCTCGCCTACCGCGTCGTCGAGCTCATCCACCGCAGCTTCCTCATCCCCAGTTGCAAAGTCGATCTCTCCCGCTACCATCCCCGCGCCTGCCTCCAGTACTACATTCACCGCTGCCTCGGCCCCTGCGTCCAGGACCTCACCACGCCTGAGATTTACTCAGCCGCCGTCCGCGACGCGCAGCTCTTCCTCGAAGGCCGCCACGCTGAGCTGGAACGCGCCCTAACCGCCCGCATGATCGCCGCCGCCGAGGCCGAACAATTCGAGGCCGCCGCGCGCCTCCGCGACCAGCTCTCCACCATCCACCAGCTCAGCGAAAAACAGCGCATCGCCACCGCCGAGCAAAGCGACGAAGCCGACGTCTTCGGCTATCACTTCGAGGACGGCAGCCTCGCCGTCAACCTCTTCCACATGCGCTCCGGAAAAATCGTCGACCGCCGCGAATTCTTCTGGGAAGACCTGCCCGAACTGCTGGTAGCGAATCCCGAAGACAAAAATGCATCGGATGCAAAAGCGAAGGGTACGGACCTCAGCCCGTACAACCAGCCGGCAGTGGAAGGTGGGGCTTCAGCCCCTGAGGGAAACAAAGACCAGGAAACTGCCTTCCATCCCGGCCCCTTCTTCTCCGCGCTCCTCAAGCAGCTTTACATTGACCAGCACTACGTCCCGCGCACTATCCTCGTCCCCGCCGACTTCGACGACCGCGAGACCCTCGCCACGCTGCTCACTGCCCGCACCGGCCACCGCATTGAGCTCGCCGTACCCCAGCGCGGAGAAAAGCGATCCCTCGTCGATCTCGCCGGCCAGAACGCCCATCAATCCCACACCCAGCGCTTCCGCGTCCTCGAGCCATCACGCAAAGCCATTCAGGAGGCACTCGCCGACGTCCTCATGCTCCCCGACCTTCCCCACCGCATCGAGTGCTTTGACATCTCCCACATTCAGGGCGCGGAAACCGTCGCCTCCCTCGTCGTCTGGGAAGACGGCAAGATGAACAAGTCCGCCTATCGCAAATTCAAGGTCATGACCGTCCTCGGCGTGGACGACTTCGCCTCCATGCGCGAGGTCGTCCACCGCCGCTACAAGCGCCTCAAGGACGAAGCCGAAGCCAATCCAAAAGCACAGCCCATGCCGTCGCTCATCCTCATCGACGGCGGCCTCGGCCAGCTTCACGCCGCCGCCGAGGCTCTCGAATCCCTCGGCTTCACCTCGCAGCCCCTCGCCTCCATCGCCAAAAAAGAAGAAGTCATCTACCTCTACGGCAATGAGGACGAGCCCATCGTCCTCGACCGCCGCTCACCCGTCCTCCATCTCGTCCAGCTCATCCGCGACGAGAGCCACCGCTTCGCCATCGGCTACCACCGCCAGCGCCGCGCCATGCGCGACCGCGACTCCGAACTCCTCGCCATCCCCGGCGTCGGCGCGCAAACCCGCCAGCGCCTCCTCACCCACTTCGGCAGCCTCCGCGACGTCCAGCAGGCCGCCGCCGAATCCCTCGCCGCCGTCGTCCCCCGCAAAACCGCCAAGGCCATCTGGCAGCACTTCCACCAAAAGCAACCCACTGGCTAACTCAAGAGTTATCTCGAAACGAAGTTATTCGCCTTGTATACTGGGCTCCCATGCCCATCCACCTCCAATTCACCCTCAGCTTCAACGACTACCGCAACGCGATGCGCCTTCACGCCCGTCGCACATGGTGGCGGCGCATCGGGCAATTCATCACCTTCGTGGTGTACCCAATCGCCGGACTGATCTTCATCGTCTTCGCTTTTTCTATTGCGCGAGATCCGGCGTCTGGCGGCAACACCATCGTTGTCGCCACCCCCGGCATCTTTCTCGCCGGTCTCCCCCTTTACTATCGCTACCGCCTCAAAAGCTGCTATCGCCGCACACGCATCGATGATGGCAGCGTCACACTCGACCTCTCCGACGAAGGCATCCATTCGGAATCTTCCAACACGAAAACCGACATCGCGTGGAATGCTGTTCGTTCCTTCACTGAGAACAAACACCTCTTCATGCTCTATCTCGCTCCAGCAAAGTTCATCGCCATCCCCAAGCACATCTGCTCCGCCCAGCAGATTGACGAACTGCGCGGCCTCTTCCAGCGCCACATCCAGCCAAAAGCCCAATAGCACAACCTTTGGCATGAAATTCAGCATCATTTGATGCTATAATCCATGCATGGAGGAAGTATGAGAACCACGCTCGCACTCGACGACAACCTGCTCCGCATAGCCGAGGAATTCACTGGTATGACAGAGAAGACGGCTCTCGTCCGCGAGGCCCTCAAGGCGCTAATTGAGCGGGAGAGTGCCCGTCGCCTTGCCGCGCTGGGCGGCTCTGCACCTGAGATTCAAGACATCCCCCGCCGCCGGATTGGCCGGAAGTGATTCTCGCGGACACGTCTGTATGGATCGACCATCTTCGCAAGGGCAGCCCGCATTTGCGGAGGATGCTCGACGCTGGTTTTGTTTTAGCTCATCCACTCGTGATCGCGGAGCTCGCCCTCGGCTCATTCAAGAATCGTCGGCAAACGCTCGCCTACCTGGACATGATGCCGCAGGCGAGCGTTGCCACCACATTTGAAGTAAGGAAGATGATTGAGGCCCACTCGCTGCACGCGCGCGGAATCGGCCTGGTGGACGCTCAACTGATCGCTTCGACCTTGCTGACCCCATCCACGCAACTTTGGACGCTGGATAAGCGGCAGCAATCGGTTGCCCTATCGCTCGGCATCGCAGCCCACATTCCATAGCTCAATCCGCCAAAGTTCTCCAGGCCCAACCGCAGGCGCTGTGCTACCCTCTCCTCACCGCATGAGTGCTCCCGTCCCCTCGCAATCGCAGCACGCCCCCGCCGACTTGCCTCGCGTCCTCGGCGCCAGCCAGGCCACCGCCATCGTCGTCGGCACCATCATCGGCAGCGGCATCTTCCTCGTCCCGCGAGAAATGATGCAGGACACCGGCTCTTCCACCCTCGTCTATCTCGCCTGGATCATCGGCGGCCTGCTCTCCCTCTTCGGCGCCATGACCTACGCCGAGCTCGGCGCCATGCTCCCCTACGCCGGCGGCGAGTACGTTTACCTCCGCGGCGTCTACGGTGACACCACCGCCTTCCTTTACATGTGGACCTGGTTCGCCGTCGCCAAGCCCGCCTCCATCGCGGCCGTCACCATCGGCCTCGCCCGCACCCTCGAGTTCTTCCCCGCCTTCGCCTTTCTCTCCGCGCCCGTCGCCGGCACGCCGCTCCTCTGGTCGCAACTCTTCGCCATCGTCGTCACCTGGTTTATGACCGGACTCAACTACCTCGGCATCAAAAAAGCCGGCGACTTCCAGCTCATCTTCACCATCCTAAAAGGCGTCTTGATCCTCATCGTCGTCGCCGTCTGCTTCGCGGCCTCCACCGGCACGTGGTCCAACTTCTCCACGACGCTGCCCCACGCCATCGGCGGCTTCGGCGGATTCATGCTCGCCCTCATCGCCACCCTCTGGGCCTACGACGGATGGAACGACCTCACCATGGTCGCCGGCGAAGTCCGCCACCCCGAGCGCAGCCTGCCCATCGCCCTCATTGGCGGCCTCTTCATCGTTGGCATTCTCTTCATGGCCACCAACGCCGCCATCCAGTACATCCTCCCCGCCGCGCAAATTGCCGCCAGTGAGCGCCCCGCCGTCGCCGCGCTCAATGCCGTCGCCGGACCCGCCGGCGCTGGCTTCGTCGCCGCCGCCATG
>DATKTQ010000277.1:0-3082 GCA_035531055.1 Occallatibacter sp.
CGGTGGACCCGGTGAACCTGCACGCGGTGGAGAGCATTTACCAGATCAAGACGCGGCAGAAGCACAAGCCGCTTTCGCTGCTGGTGTCTGGGCTGGGCCAGGCGTACGAGCTGGCGCGGGACACGGACGCGATGCTGGACAGGCTGGCGGACAAGTTCTGGCCGGGGCCGCTGACGATTATTGTGCGGGCGGGGACGAAGCTGCCGCTGCGCTCGACGGCGAACACGGGGAATGTGGCGCTGCGGGTGCCGGACGCGGCAATTGCCCGGGCGGTGGTGGAGCGGTTTGGGCTGCCTATTACGGCGACTTCAGCGAACCTGCAGGGCGCCTCAGAGTGTACACACGCGGCTTGCGTGCGGGACCAGCTTGGCGACCGGATTCCGCTGATTATTGACGGCGGGCCGACGGGGCGCGCGCAGCCAACGACGATTGTGGATTTGAGCCTGGGACCGGGGCGATGGGAGATTCTGCGCGAGGGCGCGATTCCGACGCATGAAATCGTCATGGTGCTGCAGCGCTAAGATGACTGCATGAGGGAGAAGTCCAGGCCGAAGGCGCGCAGGTGGATGGTTGTTGCGCTGGTCGTGGGCCTCATCGCGATTCCGATGGCCGGGCTGGTCTGGTTCTATCACGTATACACGGAAATTGAGCGCTGGGCGGTGGTGGACGAGGCGGCGCCTGCGGACGCGATTGCGGTGTTTGGCGCGGCGGAGTACGACGGGCGGCCTTCGCCGGTCTACCGGGCTCGGCTGGAGCATGCGGAATCGTTGTGGGAGCATGGGATTGCGCCGCTGTTGATTACGCTGGGCGGCGACGGGGGCGACCAGTACACGGAAGGCGGCGTGGGAAAGACGTACCTGATGAGCCTGGGTGTGCCGGAGGCGTCGATTATTGCCGAGACGCACAGCCGGAGCACGGCCGAGAGTGCGCGGCGGCTGGCGGTGATTGCGCGGACCAACGGACTGAAGCGGCTGGTGGTGGTGAGCGATGACACGCACATGTTCCGCATCCATGCGATTTGCGCCGCGAACGGGCTAGATGTGCGGACCTCTCCGCGGGCGAAGGTGCCGGTGGAGGGTGGCTTCTCAGACACGGACCGGATTGTGCACGAGATGCTGAGCTACACGGCTTGGCGGCTGCATCTGGAATAAGAGAGCGTGACAGAGACCAGGGCAGGGAATTGATACAAGAATTCTTGCATTCAGCTTTGTTGAGGAGCGCATTCCCTCGGGGGCTGAAGCCCCATCTTGAAGATGCCCCTCTCTCGTACGGGCTGAAGCCCGTACCCTTCAAAAGCCCGTGCCTTTCAAATCGTCCTAGTGCTGACAGGGAATTGAAAAGCTCGGCGGAAACGGCTAAAAGCCGGGAACCCCGACGAGGCCGAGCTGCGGCATGAGGGCGAGCAGCGCGAGGGCGAAGGCGGCTGCGCTGACGGTGGAGAGGAAGTTGACGCCGTCGTTGTTGAGCCAGCCGCGCGGCTCGAGGGTGGCGCCGAGCAGACTGTCAAAGAAGAGTCCGAAGACACCGCCGGCCCAGCTGAGGACGAGCATGGGCCAGCCGCCGCCGAGGGCGAAGGAGCCGGCAGCGGCGACGAGGGCGGCGGCGAGCATGCCGATGCAGGTTCCGCCGAGGCTGATGGCGCCATCGACGCCGGGAGGCGCGGTGCGCAGGGTAGTGATCATGCGGGGGCGGCTGCTCATCAACTGACCGAGTTCGGAGGAGAGCGTGTCTGCGGCGGCCTCAGCGAGTGCGGCGAGGGCGGGCGTTGCGAGGGCGGCGGGCGCGTGGGCGGCGGCGGGCAGCCAGCGCTGGCTGATGAGCCAAGCCTGGGCGAGTTGACTGGAGACGAGTGCGGCAGCGCCGAGGTTGGCGGCGACCTGGGCGGCGTTGCGGCCGGAGCGGCTTTCCGCGGTGCCGAGTGCGAGCTTGCGGCGGCGGCCGAGGCGGGTGGACAGCGATGTGAGCAGCAGCAGAGTGAGGACGGGGACGAGCGCGGTTTGCCAGGGATGGAAGGGCAGGGTGGCGGTGGTGAACATGAGGGCGGCGCAGAGTGCCGCGCCGGTGAGGGCGGCGGTGGGCGTGGCAGAGCGCGAACGCCAGGCGACGAGGCCGAGCAGGGCGCTGAGGCCGAGGGTCCAGAGGGCGACCGAGGGCGCGGCAAGGAACCACCAGTGCGCCTGCAGCACAAGGCCGGCAGCCACAAAGGGCATGACGAACAGAAGGACGAGCCGGGATTGCCAGGCGGGACCGGTTCTCGATGGGGGTTTCGATGGGGGTTGAAGTGGGGCCACGGATTGATGGTATCGCGCCGTGGGACCGGGGAAAGAGGGACGCGGTGGGAAAGCGCTAGTCAATCGGTTTAGACTCAATGGGCGATGCAGTTTGCCGCGCGGTTTGCGGGGCGGGAGAGAGCGATGAAGAACGGTGGTTTGCTGCTGGCGGTGTGCGCGGGGATGGCGCTGGGAACGGTGAGCGGTGCGGCGCAGAGCGCGAGCCGGCACCTGGAATTGGACCGGAAGGGCGAGACGATTGTGCTGGAGCCCTATGCGCCGAACATTGTGCGCGTGACGCTGAGCCTGACGAAGGATGCGGCGCTGGCGAAGCCGGGGTATGGGGTGATTGGCACGCCGGACGCGAGCGGATGGGCGGCGAGCGAGACGGCGGACGAGGATGTGTACCGGTCGGGGCGGATGGTGGTGACGGTGGAGCGGCCGCACGCGGGTGGGCCGGAGCTGGCGACGCAGAAGGACATTGCGAAGTACTTCAACGGGTCGACGCCGGGGGCGCACATTGTGTTTCGCACGGCGGAGGGGAAGAAGCTGCTGGAGATGACGGGCTGGGGGCAGGCTGTGCCGAACCACAAGGATGGCACGGCGGACCTGGCGCGGGACCGGCGGCCGACGGACGATGCGTTTTACACGGTGGGCGCGACATTTGTTTCGCCGGACGATGAGCACTACTACGGGTTGGGCGAGAACCAGGAAGGATTCCTGGACCATCGCGGGCACCCGGTGGACTGCTGGAACAACTACACGGCGCCGGCGGGTCCGACGACGTGCGTGCCGCTGCTGGTGACGAACAA
>DATKTQ010000278.1:0-3238 GCA_035531055.1 Occallatibacter sp.
ACGCGCTCCGGCGTATATTCGCGCACCCGCTCGGCCAGCGCCTCAATGCCGTGCGTCCGCTCGGCAATGTATTCGCGGTCTTCCAACCCTTCGCGCAGAATCACATGCATCAGGCCCAGCGCCAGCGCCACGTCGGTCCCCGGCCGTATGGCAATGTGCCAGTCCGCCAGTGCCGCGGTCCGCGTCCGGTAGGGGTCAATCACAATCAGCCGCGCTCCGTTGCGCCGCGCCTGCTCCACCATCGGCCACAGGTGGACGTTGTTGCCGTGGATGTTCGCGCCCCAGGCCAAAATCAGCTTCGCCAGCCGGAAGTCCTCGGTCGGCGTGCCCAACTTTTTCCCGTACACCAGGTTCCACGCCACCCCGCCCGCCTCTGAGCAGATGGTGCGGTCCAGCTGGCTCGCGCCCATGCGATGGAACAGCCGCCGGTCCATAGATCCAAACCCCAGCAGCCCCATGGTGCCCGCATAGCTGTAGGGAAGAATCGACTCCGGCCCGTGCGCGTCGCTAATCGCCTGCAGTCGCGCCGCAATCGCATCCAGCGCCTCGTCCCAGCTCACGCGCTCAAAAGCTTCGTGCTCCTGCCCGCGCTTGAGCGGTCCCTTGGCCATGCACGGCTTGCGCTTCATGGGGTAAAGCAGCCGCTCTGGTGCGTACACGCGATCCAGATACTTGGCCACTTTGCCGCACAGGAATCCCTGCGTCACCGGATGGTTGGAGTCGCCCTGCACCTTTACCGCGCGCCCCGCCTCGTCCACCGTCACCAGCACCGCGCAGCTGTCCGGGCAGTCGTGCGAACAGACCGTGTGCACCACACGAAAAGGAGAAGCTCCGGCGCTCATGCTGCCATTGTATGCTGGTCCGGAATCTTCCGGAGGCTTCGCATGTTCCGCAACCTGCCACTCTTCGCTCTCGTCCTGTTCCTGGTCGCGGTTCCATCCGCCATTGCCCAGTCCACGCCGCTCAAATCAAGCCCATCCAATTCAAGCCCATCGCAGTCGGCCGACGAAGCCGCCCTCCGCGCCATGCTGGCTGCGCAGGTTGCCGCCTGGAACCGCGGAGACATCCCCGCCTTCATGCAGTCCTATGAAGACTCGCCCGCAACCACCTTTATCGGCAGCACCGTGCGTCACGGCTTCCGGCCCATCCTACAGCGCTATCGCCAGTCCTACGCCAGCCGCGCGCAGATGGGCACGCTCACCTTCAGCGGCATCGCGGTCCGCCTGCTGCCCGGCGCCTGCGGTCCTGTCGAATACGCCATCGTCACCGGCCGCTTCCACCTGGCGCGCACCACCCACGGCGCGGCCAAGAAAGATGACGGCATCTTTTCCCTCGTCTGGCACAAGGGCCCGCAGGGCTGGCGCATCCTGCTCGATCACACCAGTTAGCGCGGCTTCCCCGTCGCAGCCGAAGCGCCTGTTCGCGCGTTCGGCTTGCAATTCCTTTCCGTATGTATACACTGTATACGTGAGCGCAGCACCCACCTCCGAACGCATGGCGTCCGCCGCCCGCCGCATCCTCGTCAAAGAGGGCGCCGACGCCGTCACCATGCGCCGCATCGCCCAGGCCACCGGCGTCACCGCCATGGCCATCTATCGCCACTTCCCCAATCGCGACGGCCTGCTCAACACCCTCGCCGACGAGGGGTTTGACGCACTTGCCGCGCTGCTCAACTCTCACCGCCGCACCGGCAACAGCCGCCAGCGCCTTCTCCGCCTGTTTGACGATTTTCTTGACTTCGCCCTCGCCAATCCGCGCCTCTTCGAGCTCATGTTCCTCAAGCCGCGCAAGGGCGCGCGCCGTTATCCCCGCGACTTCAAAAGCGGCGCATCCCCCACCGCCAGTCTCACCGCGGAATTGCTCCGCCTGGGCATGGACGCCGGCCTCTTCCGCAAAGACGATCCCTGGGAACTCACCTTTGAGATGGGCGCACTCCTGCAGGGTTTTGTCATGCTTCATCTCGGCGGCCGCACCAGCCTTTCCCCCGCGCAGTTCCGCGCGCTCTGCCTGCGCGCCTTCCGGAGGCACTTCGATGGCATCTGCATTTAACTTCCGGCGCACCGGCCTTGCTCTGCTCACCGTGGCCTGCACGGCCGTGCTCGTCTGGTTCGGCTACGGGCTCAATCCCCTCTGGCCGCTCCTCTGGTTCGCTCCGCTTCCGGTTCTGCTCCTCGCCACGCGCCCTGCGCGCCAGGTTGCGCTCATCGCATTCGCGGGCTGGTTTCTCGGCTGCCTCACTTACGTCCATTACTTCAGCATGCTGCACGTTCCCTGGCCGGTCGTTCTCTCGATTGAGGCGCTTCTCTTCACAGGCGCAGTTCTTCTCTACCGTGCACTGCTGCTGCGCGGCGCCACGTGGATTGCCCTCGTCTCCATACCCGCACTTTGGACCAGCGCCGAATACCTCTTCAGCCTCACCACCTCCGGCGGCACCGCGGGCAGCCTTGCTTACACGCAACTCCGCTTCCTGCCCATCTTGCAACTCGCCTCCGTCACCGGCCCCTGGGGCATCTCCTTCGCCATCCTGCTCTTTCCTGCCACGCTCGCCACGGCCTGGCACCTGCGCCGCACTGCGCCCGCGCAGGCCCTCCGCATCTGCGCCGCCGGCCTCGGCGCTCTCGCACTCATGCTCCTTTTCGGCGTCGTCCGCCTTGCCGAACCCGCCGTGCGCCAGCCCGTGAAAGTCGGCCTAATCACGTCGGACATCGCCGCCAACGACTCCATCGTTCCAACTGGCGCGGATGCCTCCCGCATATTCCGCGATTACGCTGCCGTCGCAAAGGGCCTCATCGCCCGCGGCGCCTCCGTCATCGTCATGCCGGAAAAGCTCGCCGTCGTCGCCAACGCCGATCCGCGTGAGGCCGATGCAGTCTTCCAGCCGCTCGCCGACCAGGCCGGAGCCACCCTCGTCGCCGGCGTCCTGCGCATCGACCCTCCGCACCAATACAATCGCGCGCTTGTCTACACGCCGCACGCCGCGCCGCTCACCTATGACAAGGAGCACATGCTGCCGCCCTTCGAGTCGCCGCTCACGCCCGGCACATCGCTCACGTTTCTTCCCCACTCGCCCGCGCCCTGGGGCATTGCCATCTGCAAGGACATGGACTTCACCAATCCCGCGCGCCGCTACGGCCTCGCCGGCGTGGGCCTGCTTCTCGTTCCCGCATGGGACTTCAACGTCGACCGCGCCTGGCACGGACACATCGCCATCCTGCGCGGCGTCGAGGACGGCTTCAGC
>DATKTQ010000279.1:0-6673 GCA_035531055.1 Occallatibacter sp.
CAAGTCACTGGAAGATAACCGGTGAGGGATAGACATACAACTTTAATGTGACCCGCATGGAACACTAGCGTAATACCGGCCTGTTCATGCGCCACTGGAGCATATCCTCAACACTCTTCCGCCTAATCAGCACGCTACCTCCCGGAACTATCTGACTGGCTTGCAGCATCCCTTTCCGAATGTACCGGTAGATCGTCCACCTTGAGCGGCGTGCGTACTCGCAACACTCAGGCACCGTTACCCACTCATGTTCAAGCTGTTCCATATCCCCTCCGCGCTCGAATCATTTTTCGCCCCATCATGGTTATGCCCACGCCGAAAAGTACCTTGCTCCCCCGTCTGGAGCTACCGCGCTCTGAGAAAGAAAGAGCTTAGATGAACGCAGTGCTGACAATACTGTAACACCGAGCTATTTTTGTGGGGATTTAGTAGCAAAGGGTGGAATGCGCGGGGAAATCGGGGAATCCTGCTAGGTGCGTGCGCGGTACTCCTATCTCTGCGCCGTCGATGATTGGAAACAAGGCCCGGACAGACCAATTTTTGCCCCCCGTGAAATTGAGAAAAAGGTGTCTGAGCTACCCACGGGGTCGATCTAAGACAACTAACTCGGCAAGCTACTGCTTCACCGGGCCGCATCGCTAACAGCAAATGGCGCGTGCCCAGTCTGTGCCTCCAGCGATGGCAGGGTAGAGGCAAGCTGTTTTCGTTGGGGGCTGTGTCACGTCTTGTGTCATAACCTTCCCATCCCTACCCGTGTCGGACCGCCTCTGGCCGTATCTCTCAGGTACTCATAGAAGGCAGCGTATGCACGTCAAACCCGCATGGATACTGCCCTTCTGTGTCGCTTGGTATCGCTTGCCCCTCTTCCGTGTCGATGCACCCGGCGATTTGACACGGAAGAGGTCGCTGGTTCGAGTCCAGTCGTGCCTACCATATCTAATTATAAATAAACTGCTTATATGGGCGACCTCTTCTTTTTGGCTCCAATCAGGGTGCTGAAGGGTGCTGAGTCTCGCCGCCTTCGGAAATAGTGCTTCTTTCCGTAGTTGCGGCTTCTCTTGACCTGACCTCATTCGAGCATCGTTGGCGAGCCGATTTGCGCTGTTCCCCAGCTTCCCGCTCATCTACACCGAAGTGAGATCACAATCTGGCAGCGCGAATCACTCCTTTGGGGAGCGCTTTCCGAATGCGATTCAGATGTCATGGAGAGCGGATACCATCAGTGGGATGAGACAAACTAGTATGGAAGGAGCAAGGAATGGGCAAGGCCAAGAAGCATACGCTTGGGCAGATTGTGAACATTCTGCGGCAGATTGAGGTGGCGGTGGCAAACGGAATGACGCACCCGGTGCAGTGGCAAGCCGGGAACCCTAACTTGACCTCGGCGTAACAAACCCCTCCCGGCATCGCGCTAATGCTCCCCGATCAGTCCCCCGGTCCTTTGATCGTGCGGCTTACACTCTGCACTTGATCGGAAAGGGATGTCGAACCCAACCCATTTCAAGGAGACGCCAATGACCTTCTGAGCGTATTTTCGCTTGGCCTCCCTTTTGTCCTCGCGTTGCTGCTCTCTGTATCTGCACTTCGGTCCAATGCGCAGGAGCGTGACCCATCAGGAGAGGCCTCAAACACGTTCCAGGGCCATGGCGATACCCTGTCCTACTCCGATGCACATGGTGGCCAATGCGAGGCGTCCGTCGAATTTCTCAAGTTCGTGGACTGCCGTGATCACCAGGCGCGCGCCGCTCATTCCCAGCGGATGGCCCAACGCAATGGCTCCTCCGGTCGCATTGACATGCTCTGCGTCGTCCGGGAAGCCAAACTGCCGGATGCAGGCTAGCGATTGGCTCGCGAACGCCTCGTTCAGCTGAATAAAGTTGAAGTCACCGATGCTCTTCTGCAATCGAGCGAGCAGCTTCTGCGTTGCCGGCACCGGCCCTATGCCCATTACGCGCGGTTGAACACCCGCGGTCGTCATGCCAAGAATGCGTGCGCGTGGCTGCAAGCCGTGCCTGGCAACTGCTTCTTCTGAGGCGATGATCATCGCAGCTGATCCATCGTTAATGCCCGACGCATTTCCTGCAGTGACAGTACCGCCCGGAAACAGCGGCTTGAGAGCTGCGAGTATTTCTGGATTCGTATCGGGTCGAGGATGTTCGTCGCGCGACACAGTGACCGTATCCTTCTTCCCAGCAATTTGCACAGGAACGATATCTTCCGCGAAGAATCCGCTTTCCGTAGCGCGAGCCGTGCGCATCTGGCTTCGCCACGCAAAAGCATCTTGTGCGATGCGCTCCACGCCGTATTCCCGCGCCACGTTTTCGCCGGTCTCTGGCATGGAGTCGGTTCCGTAGATCTGACGCATCGTCGGATTCACAAATCGCCAGCCTAACGTAGTGTCATATATCTCGGCGGAACGCTGATAGGCCGACTCCGCTTTCCCGATCACGAACGGCGCCCGCGACATCGACTCTACGCCGCCGGCGATCACGAATTCCAACTCGCCGCAGGCGATGGCTCGCGCGGCCGCGCCCACTGCATCCATCCCCGAACCGCACAGCCGGTTCATCGTGGTGCCCGGAACGGCGACAGGAAGGCCCGCAAGCAGTAACGCCATGCGCGCCACATTCCGGTTATCTTCCCCTGCCTGATTGGCGCACCCCAGCATCACGTCGTCCAGAGTGCTCCAGTCTAAGCCCGGATGACGCCGCATCAGCTCGCGAATGGGCACGGCAGCAAGCTCATCGGCCCTCACCTGCGCCAACGCTCCACTGTAGCGGCCAATCGGAGTTCGCACAGCGTCGCACAGAAATACAGACCTCATGCCGCATCTCCCTGCACGCCGTGAGCCGCGGCGGTACGCGCCTTCAAATCACGCAGGACTTGCAGCTCATCCGCTGTCGGGACTTCTGAATGTCCGCAGTCCTCGAAAAATTGGACTGGCCAACCTGTACTCGCCACAATGGTCTCCCGATCAACTCCAGGATGCATGCTTGCAACCTTCAACTCGCGCGACACCGGATCGGGCCGGAGGACGCAAAGATCCGTGATCACCGCCACCGGTCCTTTGCCGGGAAGTCCGAGCTTCTCACGCGCATCGCCTCCAGTCAAAAAGCCCACCGACGTGACGAAATCAACTTTCTCCACAAAGTTGCGCTTGGACTGCTTGACGATGATCAGCACTTCCTTCGCTGAGGAACTGATCTCCGGGGCACCACCAGCGCCCGGCAGGCGCACCTTGGGCTTTTCGTACGGCCCGATTACGGTGGTGTTGATATTCGCAAACCGGTCAAGCTGCGCTGCGCCGAGGAAGCCAACATCCATGCGTCCGCCCTGCAACCAATAGCGAAAGATCTCTGGCGTAGAGACGACCGTGTCGGCTGTTTCCGCAAGATTGCTGTCTCCGATCGAAAGGGGAAGCACAGGCGGCTTTGCTCCAATCGGCCCCGACTCGTATACGAGCACAGTGTCCGGCGCGTGCGTCAGCCTGGCCAGGTTCGCGGCCGTCGACGGAAGGCCAATACCGACAAAACATACTGCGCCATTGTGCAGCATGCGGGCAGCGGCCACCGTCATCATCTCGTCAGCAGTGTAGGTGCTCATGGGTGCACCGCCTGCACGTGCGAAGCGTCCTGTAAACGCAAATATTCCGCAAAGTCCTGCGTTTGAAGAATGTGCTCCCGCACCCAGGCCGTGAAGCGATCGCGATCCCGGGAAATCTCATCCCACGCACGGTAGAAGACATTGTCGCGTTCGTAGTACCCGTGCGCGTACGATGGCGTCGCGCCGCGCGGCACTTCGCAGAGCGCACTCACCACCCAGTTGGGCAAGATGCATGCATTCGGGGGTGCGTCGAGCGAGCGTACGCGCTCTTCCACCGTAACCATCACCCGCCTTGCCGATAGTACCGCTTCCTTCTGCACGCCAAGAATTCCCCAAAGCAGAACATTGCCTTTCCAATCGGCCTTCTGTGCGTGGATTACCGTAACGTCCGGCCGCACCGCGGGAGTGGCTGCAAGAACTTCTCCCGTAAATGGACATGTCACGCTGCGAATCCTTGCATTTACGCGCGCAAAATCCGATCCCGCATATCCGCGCAGAACCGCAAACGGAAGATTTGCCGCTCCCGCAACGTAGGCATTTGCCAGGTCGCTGTGGCTCCGTTCCTCGATCTCGAGAGGCCCAGGCCAGCCATTCTCCACGGCATCACGAAAGCGATGCAACGATCCAACTCCCGGATTGCCTCCCCAGGAAAATGTGAGCCTGGCCGCGCACCCGGCACCAATCATCTGATCGTAGATGAGGTCCGGCGTCATGCGGACAAGCGACAGGTTGCGCCGTCTTTGGCGAATGACTTCATGGCCTGCGGCAAATGGAATTAGATGTGTGAAGCCCTCCATCGCCACGGTATCGCCATCGCGGACGTGGGCAGCAACCGCTTCCGCCAATGTGATCCACTCTGCCATCAGGCCTCCATGGAATGAACGGAATTATCAACCCAGTCACCATCGTTGTACAAGCTGTGCGATAATCGAACAGTCGAGGATCGGGAGATGAGCCCCTCAAAACTCCAGGCGCCACCGCCGGAAGCCGCCGTTGCAGACGCGTTTGCCGCGCAGACGGGGAATCCTGACTTTATGCTTTCGCTCGCCAGGGGCCTTCGTGTCATCGAGAGCTTCGAAGGGTATCGCGAAGGGCGCAGCATCGTGGAGATTTCGCACAGTACCGGCCTTTCGCGCGCGGCCATTCGTCGCATTCTTCTGACTCTCGAACTGCTCGGCTACGTTGAACGATCGCGGCAGGTCTACCGGCTCAAAACACTGGTGCTGCGCCTTGGCCTCTCGTTTCTTTCGTCCTCGTCCGTCGTCGAGGCGGCTCGTCCCGTCCTCGAACACATTTCCGAACGACTGCACGAATCCTCTTCGATGTGCATGCTGGATAACGGCGAGATCGTTTACGTGGCCCGGTCTGCGGCCAGCCGCATCCTTGCCGCCGGCCTTTCCGTTGGAAGCAGGCTGCCGGCATATTGCACTTCGATGGGGCGCGTTTTGCTCGCCGCATTGCCGGATGCTGAACTCGATGCATATCTGCGTGCCTTGAAACCCAGGGCCTATACACCGAAGACTATCCTCCGCATTCCGCAACTGAAAAGGACAATTCTTCAAGTGCGGAAAGACGGCTATGCCATTGTGGACGAGGAACTGGAAGCTGGATTACGATCCATCGCTGTACCGGTTGTCACGCGCGGCAGCAAGGTTGTTGCCGCAATCAACGTTGGCACGCACGTTTCGCGCGTGGATAGCGCCACCCTGATCAATCGTTGTCTGCCCGCTTTGCGCGAGGGCGCCAGGGCACTTGGCAACGTGCTGATTTGATCTTTCCTGTACCTGGTTGTAAAACCCTGAGGGAAGCGGAACCAAAAAGGCAATTCCGAATATGCGAGGTGAGTGGTGGAGCAGAAAGTTGTCATATTGGGAGCGGGGCGCGTTGGCAAAGCAATCGCAGCGGATTTATCCGAGGAATTCGAGGTAACTTCCGCGGATGTTAGCCGCGATGCCCTCGAATCCTTGTCTTCCCGTTATCGGGTCAATACCAAAGTCGCTGAACTTGGCAGTTCTGAAGCGGTGAGCGACGCCATCCGCGATGCCGATCTAGTGATCTCCGCCGTGCCAGGACACATGGGATTCAACACATTGAGAACCATCATCGAGAGCAGGAAAGATGTTGTCGATATCTCTTTCTTCCCTGAGGATGCCTTCGATCTTGATGAGCTTGCCCGAAGCAGCAACGTAACCGCAGCCGTTGATTGCGGCCTTGCGCCGGGCATCCCCGACTTCCTGGCTGGTTCCCTGGCCGGACAGATGCAGATTCGCGACTTCGATTTCATGGTTGGTGGTCTGCACTTCGGACGCACGGAACCTCACCAATATTTGCCGACCTTCTCTCCCTCCGATGTCTGGGAGGAATATACGCGCCCGGCTCGTTACGTGAGAGACGGCAAAGTGGTCACGATGCCTGCATTGTCAGAGCCGGAACTTGTGCAATTTGAAATCAGCGGTCGTCCGCTGGTCCTGGAAGCCTTCAACACCGATGGCTTGCGATCCCTGATTAGAACGATGGAGGGACGCATTCCGAACATGAAAGAGAAAACCCTTCGCTATCCCGGCCATATCGCCTACATCAAAGAACTGCAAGAAACCGGGAAGGGCTGGACGCCAGATGCCTGGAAGCCGGGCGATGACGAAGATGAGTTCACAATCATGCGAATCACAGCCCGTGGAATCACGGGCGGACAGGAAAGTGCTGTTTCCTACACGCTCTTCGTTCCCTACGACAAGGAAATGCGTCTGAGCTCCATGGCGAAGACCACCGGCTTTACTTGCACCGGCGTGGCGCGCTGCGTATTGGATGGCACGTATAAGCACGCGGGCATCTCGCCGCCATCCTTCATCGGCGCATCACCGGGACGCCTGGACCGCATCCTCTCGCACCTCCGGGAACGTGACATCATTTTAGAAAAGGACGATCGCCTCTAGTACTACAGTTGTAGATAGAAGACCGGTAGAGGAGATCCAGGCTTCCGGTAATGGCATCGAAGTGCATGGAATTGATGTTTTCTTCGCCATTGGGACCAGTGGAGAAGATGTTCAACGCCGTGCCATCCGCGCCACAG
>DATKTQ010000280.1:0-2217 GCA_035531055.1 Occallatibacter sp.
GGGCTAGAGTCCCAGCACCAGGCGCTGCGCTGCGAAGATTTCCTTCAGCCCGGCTTCGGCGAGGTCCAGCAGCCCGTTGAGTTGGGCGCGGGAGTAGCTTCCCTTTTCCGCGGTGGCCTGGGTTTCCACGAGGCCGCCGTCGGCGGTCATCACCACGTTCATGTCCACTTCGGCCTGGGAGTCTTCCTCGTAACAGAGGTCGAGGAGCGGCGTGCCGCCCACGATGCCGACGGAGGTGGCCGCCACCAGCTGCCTGATGGGCGAGTGCTTGAGCGTGCCCGCCGCAACGAGAGCGTTGAGTGCGAGCGCCAGGGCAACGGCCGCTCCGGTGATGGCGGCGGTGCGCGTGCCGCCGTCGGCCTGAAGGACGTCGCAGTCCAGGATGACGGTGCGCTCTCCGAGGGCCTGCATGTCCACCACGGAGCGCAGGCTGCGGCCGATGAGGCGCTGGATTTCATGGGTGCGTCCGCCGATTTTGCCGCGCTCGCTCTCGCGCGGGGTGCGGGTGACGGTGGAGCGCGGGAGCATGGCGTACTCGGCCGTGACCCAGCCGCGGCCGGAGTTGCGCAGCCAGCCGGGAACGCCCGGCTCGATGGTGGCATTGGTCAGCACGCGGGTGTTTCCGAAGGAGACGAGGATGGAGCCTTCGGCGGTCTGCACGAAGCCCGGTGTGAGGGTGAGGGTGCGCAACTGGTTCGGGGCGCGCCCGCCGGGACGGAAGAGGGATTCACTGGATGCCATTGAGCGATTGTACGGGAATCCCATTGTGGTTCGCGGCGCGGGCCGGTTCCGGAGCGGGGCTGGGAACGGGTTCCAGAGTGGGAAACGCCGCCAGGCAGCCCCAAAGCGGGATTTGGTGGCTAACTTGCATTGCATGAGTTGCTTCTGGAGATTTGGCCGGATTAGAAAGTTCCAATCTGGGACAAAGACCTGAGGTAAAAAATCCAAAGTTTGCCTTTGGCGGTGGATAAACCAAAGCAAAACAATCACTTGCGAAATATGTCCAAGTTTGGCACACGACGTGTATCTGAAGTGGGCAAGTTCTGCGCCGATTACAGGAATGGGAAGTACCGAAACGGGGCACTCTCTAAGGTCCGAGGACGGATCGGGAGATGGGGCAGAAGATCCTTGAGGAGAAAGCGGCAGCGGCACAAGCCGGGGCGGCGAAGGAAAGGGACGGGGGATGCAACGGATGGACGGGACAAGTCAATGGGGTGCGATGGAGCCTGGAATGATGGAGCTTGGAGCGGTGGACGCCATGGCGGAGAGGCTGGCCTGTGCGCAGGACAGCGGCGAGAGCCTGATGGTGGTGGCGCATGATGCGCGGAATATGGTGACGGCTCTGGGGCTCTTTTGCGAGCTGCTGGAGGAGCCGGGCGTGCTTTCGACCCCCTACCTGCATTACGCGCGGGAGTTGAAGGGCGTGGCGGCGACCAGTGGCCGGCTGGTGGAACGGCTGACTGCACTGCAGACCAGCCCTTATGGAGGAGCGGCGCCGGAGCGAAGAGTGCAGGTAAGCCAGCGCGGAGGAAACACCATGCGCGGCGTGAGCCGGGGACGACGGGAGTGGGCGATGCTGCCAGCCCTGCCGATTGACAACCTGGCCGAGGAGTTGCACTCCAACCGCAACCTGCTGGCGGCGCTGGCTGGTCCGGGAGTGGACGTGACGGTGGACGCGGCCGAGGGGGCGCTGGCGGTGCCGCTGACTGGCGAGGGTCTGACACGGCTGCTGGTGAACCTGGTGAAGAACGCGGTGGAGGCCATGCCCAAAGGCGGCCACATCCACTGCCGGCTGCGGGAGATGCCGCGGGATGTAGGCGGCGGGCGGCGGCTTTGCCTGACGGTGGAGGATACCGGGCCGGGCATTCCTGAAGGGGCGATGGAGGCGATCTTCGAGCCTGGATACACCACCCGGAGCGGGAGCGGGAACGGGCAGGGCGCAAACGGACACAAGGAGCGGCGCGGACTGGGGCTGGCAATCTCCCGCGCGCTGGTGGAAGCAGCAGGCGGACGGATGGTGGCGGTGCAGGGCGCCTGGCCTGGCGCATGCCTGCGAATGGAACTGCCGGTGCGGTAAGGCGGGGCAGCGGCGCGGCGGCGCGCAAGCCCGCCGGAAGCGGAACGAATTACCCAAGGAGACGGGAGGCGAAATACAATGCTCGAAACAGTTTTGCATTACAGGGCCATGGAATTGAATCCTCAAATCGCGGAGCCAAC
>DATKTQ010000281.1:0-2083 GCA_035531055.1 Occallatibacter sp.
CCAGCAGCGCATGCCCCTGGCACAGCACCGCCATCAGCACCTCTTCCACGGCGTCGCGTTGCCCGCAGATCACCCGGCCCATCTCCGCCTGTGCCTGCGCAATCAGGCGTCCCGTTGCCGGCAGCGGTAAACTCGTCCGTCCGTTTCCGTCCTGCGTCTGTTCCGGATGTTCTCCCTGCTCAAATTCCTCGCTCATGAGGCCCTTTCCAGTGGTTGACTTTCCTCTTTATCTGACGATTTTCCCTGCCGCCCAAGTTGCGCGCCGTTCCGCAGCCGGTTCATATGCCCGTGCAGCGCCTGCACCAGCTTGAGCGCCTTGCGCGGCTCCAGATTCTCGCTCGCCGCGGCCTCTTCGCACGCAGCCAAGTCCTCTTCCAGGCTCTTGTCCATCTTCGGAAACCGCCGGCGAAGCACCGCTGCCAATTCCGCCGCTTCCATGGGCGCCGCCCGCAGCCCGCACAGCCGCAGGCTCCGTCGCCTGAAGCGTTCCAGCGCCACGCCCACCGCCGTGCCCGCCGCGCCCGCGTTGCGATAGAGCGACCCCAGCGCTTCCACAAACTCCATGGGCGCCGCGCGCGCCGGCTGCGCCAACTCCCGCAACGGCCCGCTGCGCCGGCTGAAGCTCAACACCAGTAGCACGGCCAGCAGCACCAGTCCCACACGCAGCAGCGTCAGTGCCGGCCCGGCCGCATAGCTCCAGTTGGAGCGCACTTCTCCATGCAGCGACTCGTCCCAATAGAAATGCCGCCCTGCGCGCGGACCAAGCGAATTCAGCAGCAGGTCCAGATTCTGCCCGCGCAGCAGGTAACCGTTCTCCAGCGGCGTTGCGCTCGCCCACCAAACCACGTGCCCCTTGCCGTAGTCATACTCCACCACCGCCGGCTGCCCCGCGCACGTGTACTGGACCCGGTAGGCCGGATCGCCCAGCTGCCACGACGCCTCCGGCTCCAGCCACACCGGGCCGGAGCTGGCCAGTGGGTCCAGCCCGTCCGGCTCCAGCTCACACGCCGCAAAGTGAAACTCCCCGGGCATCGAGGGGCTGCCGCCCGGCACCAAAAAACCTCCGCTCAGCCCAGTGGCCAGCACGCGGCCCCCGCGCTCCACAATCTGCCGCACCGCCTTTACGTCGTCCATCTCGCGCGTATAAGGCTCGGCAAAAATCACCACCGTATCCGGCCCCGCCGTCTGCGCCAGCTCGTTCAGCGGCCGCTCCCAGCGCTCCATCGGGTAGCCGGAACGCACCAGCATCTCATAGGCCGCGCGCGCCCCGTGCCGCCCTGCAAGATAAGTGGATGGCATCGGGTTCTTGTCCTTGTCCTGATCGGGCAAAAGAAAGCCCACCAGCACCGCCAGCGCAATGGCGCCGCCCAGCAGCCACAGCATCAGCCGCCGGTCGGTCGCGTCCAGGCTGGTCATCCCCTTCATCGCGATCCCCCCGCGCCCATCAGCCCCGTCGCCAGCGCCTCCGCCTGCTCGTAGTCGCCTTTGCTCGCCGCCTTTCCCCCGTACCAGGTGTGCTCAAAACTGCGCGTCAACTGCGCCAGCCCCGCCCTGCGCGCGTCCTCCTCGCCCACCAGCGCCAGATATTCCCGCGGCGTACGCGCCCGGTCCGCCGGCCACAGCCGCTTCTGTTCCAGCCGCGAAATCGCCGCCCAGTACACGCAATGGATCGCTTCGCGCCAGCGTCCGGCCGCAGCCGCCGTTTCCGCATCCTTCAGCCACAACTGCCAGTCGCGCGCTGAGGCCGCGCCAGGCGCCCGCCCCGCCAACTCCGGAATCAGCCGCAGCCGCCACCGCCGCTCCAGTTGCAGCAGCCCCCACACCAGCCCGATGCACACCGCCAGCACAAAGCCCCACACCAGCGCAAAGCCCACCCACCGCGCCTGTGCCCGCCAACGGGAAAAGCCCGCAAACAGACGGTTCAGCCAGCCATTCAGCCGCTCCATCATGGAGTCGCGCACCGTCTGTCCCTGCAGGTCGCGAAACTCCCGGCCCGCCAGCACCTGCAGAAGCGCCGCGCGCTCCGCCGACCATTGTGGCCCGGGCTGCGCCTTCCCCGTCGCCTCCGCCAGGTCAAACTCCA
>DATKTQ010000282.1:0-2298 GCA_035531055.1 Occallatibacter sp.
GGCGCAGGGCGACGCGCTGGGGCCGCTGGCGGGGATTCCGGTGGGCATCAAGGACGTGCTGGTGATGCAGGGCGCGCCGGCGACGGCGGGGTCGAAGATTCTGGAAGGCTACCAGCCGCCTTACGACGCGACGGCGGTGACGAGGCTGGAGCAGGCGGGCGCGGTGCTACTGGGCAAGATCAATTGCGACGAGTTTGCCATGGGCTCGTCGAACGAGAACTCGGCGTATGGGCCGGTGCGGAACCCGGTGGACACGGAGCGGGTTCCGGGGGGCTCGAGCGGCGGGTCAGCGGCGGCGGTGGCGGCGGATATGGCGGTGGCCACGCTGGGCACCGACACTGGCGGTTCGATTCGCCAGCCGGCGAGTTTTTGCGGCGTGGTGGGCGTGCTGCCGACGTATGGGCGGGTTTCGCGGTATGGGCTGATTGCGTTTGCTTCCTCGCTGGACCGTGTGGGACCGTTTGCGGCGAATGTGCGCGACGCGGCGACGCTGCTGGGCGTGATTGCAGGGCATGACGCGAAGGACGCGACGAGCTCGCCTGCGCCGGTGCCGGACTATGCGGCCGAAAGCGACAAGGGCGCGGAGGGACTGCGGATTGGCGTGCCGGCGGAGTACTTTGGCGAGGGCCTGGACGCTGAGGTTCGGGCGCAGATTGAGCAGGGCATTACTGGACTGAAAGCGGCCGGTTGCACGGTGAAGCCGATTTCGCTGCCGCACACGAAGTACGCGATTCCGACCTACTACCTGGTGGCGACGGCGGAGGCGAGCGCGAATCTGGCGCGGTTTGACGGGGTGCGCTACGGGCACCGCTCGGCGGAGTCGGAGACGTTGTCGGCGATGTACAGCCACTCGCGCGATGAGGGATTTGGCGCGGAGGTGAAGCGGCGGATTCTGCTGGGAACCTATGCCTTGAGTGCGGGCTACTATGACGCCTATTACCTGAAGGCGCAACAGGTGCGGCGGCTGCTGGCCGAGGAGTTTTTGCGGGCTTTTGCCGAGGTGGATGCGATTGTGACGCCGACGGCGCCGACGCCGGCCTTCAAGCTGGGCGAGAAGACGGGCGACCCGCTGGCGATGTACCTGGCGGACATTTACACGGTGACGGCGAGCCTGGCGGGGATTTGCGGCGTGACGGTGCCGTGCGGCAAGACGGTGGCGGGGCTGCCGGTGGGCATGCAGGTGCTGGCGGCGCATTTGAATGAGGGTACAGCTTTCCGCGTGGCAAGAACGGTGGAGGAGGCACGGAGATAGGGATGCGGCTTGGGCTCTGGGTTTCGGTTGCAATACTGGGAACGGCGGCGATGGCGGTGGCGGCTCCGGCTGCGAAGACGGCGGCGAAGCCTGCGGCGCGGCACAAGTCGCATGTGGTGTTTCTGGGGGCGGAAAAGCAGGTGCCTTACTCCCGCGAGGGCGACCCGGCGGGAGCGGAGGCGGGCGAGACGGCGTTGAGGATTCGCGCGCTGGTGGTGGACGGCCAGGTGAAGGAGTGGACCACGGGCGATGCGCATGATGTGACGGATCGCAGCTTTGTGGTGCGGCGCGCGCTGCGACTAAACGACAGCCTGCCGAGCGACAAGAAGATGGTGTGGGTTTGGCAGCGGGGGCCGTGGCTGCTGGTGGACCGCACGACGGGGCGCGTGACGGCGCTGAAGCTGCCGGACTACAATCCGGCGGTGAGCCGGGTGAGCTGGTTTCGCGATTACGGCGCGTACTGCGGGGTGACAGCGAGCGGCAAGAGCCTGTATGCCGTGGTGGCGCAGCTGGCGGTGCGGCGGCCGGTGCTGGCCAGGAAGCTGGAAGCCTACGATGCCACAAAGAGTGCGGACCCGGCCTGCGGCGTGACGGAGTGGCAGCGGGAGCCGATGCGGGTGACGTTTCATCCGGCGGGCAAAGACGCCGCGAGCTTCGACCTGGTGCCGGGATCAGCGGTGCTGGTGGAGGACTCCGGCGACGCCGCGGAGAAACCGGCGGAGCCTGCAAAACGGAATTAGAAGAGAGCAGATTGGAATCGAAGAAAAGAGGCGGTGCGCCGATGGAAACGCTCGATGAGCTGTTGCAAAAGGCGGAGGCGGCCCACGGGCACATGTGCGCGGGACAGATTCTGGGCGTGCGCATGGCGCTGCTGGGGCTGGCGCGGCTGGGTATTGAGGACCCGCGCGGAGCCGACCGCAAGCGGCTGGTGACGTACGTGGAGATTGACCGGTGCGCGACGGACGCGATTGGGATGGTGACCGGATGCCGACTGGGCAAACGGACGTTGAAGTTTCGCGACTGGGGCAAGATGGCGGCGACGTTTG
>DATKTQ010000283.1:0-2775 GCA_035531055.1 Occallatibacter sp.
GTAGACGCCGCCGATGTGATAGCGGTCGTTGTCAATGTTAACGAAGTCGTAGTAGGTCCGGATTTCCTGAAGCTGGCCAAAAGTAGTGAGCAGCGGCTTGTGGTCCCACAGCCGCACGTTCCGCATGGTTGCCTCATTCTCGGTGATGATGGCTGGCGTCAGGTCCATGGCGGCGGAGAAATGGTGTTCCTGAAAGCGGTCGAGCGCGTACGCCTTGCGCGTGAACTCGATGGCGTTCGCAATGTACGGCCGCTCCTTGTCCATCTCATTGGGCGTCACCACAAAGTGCTGGATGATCTGCGGATAAATGTTGACTCCGATGATTCCCACCGCGACGAGCGCCAGCCCGCTGTAGATGGCGGGACGAAACCTGCCGCGCACCGCCCCGAAGGCCAAAGTCAGCGCCGTCACCACGCAGAGCGCCAGCATGATTTTGAGGACCGGCAGGGTGGCGTGGACGTCCGTGTAGCCGGCACCGTACACCAGGCCCCGCGACGAAAAGAGCAGGCCGTACATGGCCAGGCGCGCCCGGTAAGCCAGCAGCAGAAACAGAAGCGATCCCAGAGCCATCAGGTGGGCGCGCGCCGCCGGAGCCACGTTCGGGCCCCGCTGCGTCACCCAGATTCCGCCCTCCAGCAGGTAAACCATCACCGCGCTCAGTAGGCAGCAGATCACGATCACCAGGCCCAGGTGAAAGAGAAACCAGTGATAGTCCAGATGGAACAGGTAGAAGCCCAGGTCGATGTTGAAGATAGGATCGGCTTGGTGCATGGGGACCGCGTGCTGCGCCAGCAGGTAGTCCTGCCAGTGGAACGACGCCCACTGCCCCACCGCGTAGCCCACCAGCAGCACGCCCAGCCACACCAGCCAGCGGAAGGCTTCCGCAAAGCGGTCGAGACCGGGCAGTTCGATGGCGCCGTGAAAGACCCGGTAGCCGTAACGCCCCGCGATGGCGCGCGCCACAAAAACGTTGGCTCCCACCAGCACGATGAAGCCGATGCCGCCGAGGCCGCTCAACCCGATCTGGGCAAAAAGGATGTTCTTATAGATGACACGATAACCCTGGCTGCCAAACCACAGCCAGTCCACCAGCAGGTTAACGCCGTCGGTGAATAAGGGCAGAACCACGAGGAGCAGTAGAATCCCCGCAACGATAAGACGATGAACGCGATCCTGTTTCAAGGCAAGTCTCCGCCGTTATCTTCACACACCAAAGCCCTTGTGTCAAAAGGCTTACGCGGCGGGCGGGCGGGTAACGCAAAGTCCCGCATCCCGGAGGTGCAGCGGCCTTTCTGTAGCGGCATCTATAACGTCGTCGGCTTTGTCAAGGCACACTTCGAGTGTAGCGAGCCGGGGGCGGGGTCAAGGGCGGACCGACGGTTTATGTCGGGCCGTTCATCGAAGACCCTTGAGGCCGCCAGCGGCTCGCCTAAGCTGCTGGCTGGGATGAAGCCCTGAAGCTTTTTCCAGGGCTTCATCCTTAGCGGATTCTTGAAGCTGGTTCCGACCAAGGCTCGCCTCTTGAATCCTGACGATGGAACTTTCCCGGTTCCACCACTCATCTATGCGGTCTTTCGGACCATGATTCTTCCTTCAATCTCCCCGCCTCGTGCAGGGAGGTCCGGCGCCTAATCAGTCTCTCGATCCCGCCTGCAGCGGAACCACGCCGCTACTCGGGCTACCGGACATGCGAACCAGCTGCGCATAATCCTTCTGCGCGCGCAGCATCCAGTACAAACGAACGGCCAGCCGCCGGGCGATGGCCACTTTCGCCACCCCGCTGGCCCGCCGGAACTTCAATCGTTGATAGGTGCGATGCAGCTCGGGATCCAGACGAGCCGCCGTCTGCGCCGCTTCCACCAGCAGCCAGCGCAGCATCCGGTTCCCCTGTTTCGAGATTGCTCCCAGCCGCTGTCGCCCGCCACTGGAGTGCTCGCTCGAATTCAGCCCCAGATAGCTGACCAGCTTGCGGCTGTTCGGGAATCGGCTGACCGGTCCCACCGTCAGCACAAAGGCCAGCCCGGTCACCGGTCCCACGCCCGGATGCGTCCTCAGCAGCGCCACCTCCGCCCGGCCTCGCCCCGCTTCTTCCACCGCCCGGTCCAGTTCCTCCACCGAGCGGTCCAACTGATCGAGCCACTCGAGCAGTTCCTGGCGCCGCCGGCTCGCCCAGGGCAGCAACCTCAGATCCTCCAGTTCGGCCCGGCCCCGCGCGCTCCACAGCTTTCGCTTTCGGCACACGCCCTGGCTCATCGCCAGATAGTGCAGCTGATTCTTCACCGCCGTCCGCGTCCGCACCATCTTCATGCGATGCACCAGCAACTGCCGCAGGTCGCGCTCCTCCATCGACGGCACCCAGATGCGCGGAAAACGTCCTGTCAGCAGCAGGTCCAGAATGTGTTCCGCGTCCCGCGTGTCGGTCTTCTGCCGTCGCACCTCGCTGGCCCGGATCCTGGCCGCGTCGCCCACCCTCAACTCGTGTCCGCACTCGGCCAGCAAACGCTCGAACCAGTGTGCCGGAAACGTCGCTTCGATTCCCACGATCGCCCCCGGCGGCAAACTCTCGTAGAACCTTCGCGCTTCTCCGTTCTCGTGCTCCAACCGGCGGCTCATCACCTCTCCCGTCTTCTCCTCCACCCACGCCACAATCTGGTAGCGCGAATGCAAATCACATCCGATAATCAACATGTTCGGCTCCTTTCCCGGCAAGCCTTGGTCGTTTCTTTCCACACCAAGTTTACCGGCCCTAAGGAGCCGACGCCGTTATCCAATCAG
>DATKTQ010000284.1:0-13747 GCA_035531055.1 Occallatibacter sp.
TGATGACGACGATGGCGGCTCTGCTTGGCGGGCTGCCGCTGTGGCTGGGCGGCGGTGTGGGCGCGGAACTGCGCCGGCCGTTGGGCATCTCCATTGTGGGCGGGCTCATCTTCTCGCAGCTGCTCACGCTCTACACCACGCCGGTGGTGTACCTCTACTTTGACAAGCTGGCGCACCGGCTGGGGATTGGCGTGGTGCAGCCGGAGCTGCGCCGGCAGACGGCGGCGGGTGACTGACGATGCATCTTTCCGCACCCTTCATCCGGCGGCCGGTGGCCACTTCGCTGTTGAGCCTGGCGCTCTTGCTGGCGGGCTCAGTGGCGTATTCGGTGCTGCCCGTGGCGTCGTTGCCAGACGTGGATTATCCGGTGATCGGGGTGAACGCGGGTCTACCGGGCGCGAGCCCGGAGACGATGGCGTCCGCGGTGGCCACGCCACTGGAGCGGCAATTCGGGCGCATTGCGGGCGTGAACCAGATGACTTCGACCAGTTCGCTTGGGTCGGCCTCCGTGGTGCTGCAGTTTGACCTGAACCGCAACATCGACAATGCGGCACGAGACGTGCAGGCGGCCATCAACGCGGCGCGGGGACAGCTGCCCAGCTACCTGCCGCAGAATCCGGGCTACCGCAAGGCGAACCCGGCAGACGCGCCGATTTTGATTCTGACGCTGACCTCTGACGTGGTGCCGAAGCCGCAGATCTACGACATGGCGAACTCCGTGCTGGCGCAGCGAATTTCGCAGGTGAGCGGGATTGGGCAGGTGTATGTGGGCGGCAGCGCCAGCCCGGCAGTACGGGTGGAACTGAATCCGCTGCAACTGGCCAACACGGGCATCGGGCTTGAGGCCATTCGCACGGCGTTGTCCAGTGCGAATGCGAACCGGCCCAAGGGCAGCTTCCAGGACGCGACGCACCGCTGGATGATCACCGACAACGACCAGATCTTCAAAGCCGCTGAGTACGCGCCCATCATTGCCGGCTACAACCATGCAACGGGCGCGCCGGTGCGCATTGGAGATGTGGGCACGCTGACCGATTCCATTGCCGACACGCACACGGACGGCGTGGTGGGCGTGAATCCTGACGTGGGGCCGCACTCCAAATTGCGGTCGGCGGTGATGCTGATCGTCTTCAAGTCGCCGGGCGCAAACGTGATTGACGCGGTGAACGCCGTGATGCGGGAGCTGCCGCAACTTCGGGCCGACATTCCGCCCGCAATCCAGCTCTCCGTGGTTGCCGACCGCACCACAAGCATCCGGCAGGGCGTGCACGACGTAGAGATTTCGCTGATGGTCAGCGTGCTGCTCGTGGTGCTGGTGGTGTTTCTTTTTCTTCGCGAGGCGTGGGCCACCATCATTCCTTCGGTGGCGGTGCCGCTCTCGCTGGTGGGCACTTTTGGCGTGATGTACGTGCTGGGCTACACCATCGACAACCTGTCGCTGATGGCGCTGACGATATCGACAGGCTTTGTGGTGGACGACGCGATCGTGGTGATTGAAAACATCACGCGCTACCTGGAAGAGGGGATGCAGCCGTTCGACGCGGCGATGAAGGGATCGAAGGAGATCGGCTTCACGGTGCTGTCGATGAGCACGTCGCTGATTGCGGTGTTTTTGCCCATTCTGCTGATGGGCGGGCTCGTGGGCAAGCTGTTCCGGGAGTTTGCGGTCACGCTTTCCGTGGCGATTGCCATGTCACTGCTGGTGAGCCTGACGACCACGCCGATGCTGTGCGCCAAGTTTCTGCGACCGCGGGACGCAGTGAAGCATGGGCGCGCGTACCTGGCCAGCGAGCGCATGTTCCGCTGGCTGCATGAGGAGTATGCGCTGGGGCTGCGCTGGGTGCTGCGGCACCAGTGGCTGACGCTGAGCGTGCTGCTGGGCACGGTGCTACTGAACGTGTATCTATTCGTGGTGGTGCCCAAGGGATTATTTCCGCAGCAGGACACGGGACGGCTGGGCGGGCAGACGATGGCCGCGCAGGACATCAGCTTTGACGCGATGCGAGCCAAGCAGCGCACCCTAGCGCAGATGGTGCTGGACGATCCGGCGGTGAGCACGCTGGTGGCGTTTTCCGGCGGCGGCAGCGTGAATGTGGGCCGCATGTTCATCAACCTGAAAGAGCCGCAATACCGCAAAGGCGTGACGTCCGACATGGTGGTGAACCGGCTGCGGCGCAAGCTTTCCAGCGTGCCCGGCGCGCGGCTGTTTCTGCAGACGCAGCAGGATATCCATATGGGCGGGCGGGGCAGTTCGGCGCAATACCAGTACACGCTGAGCGACCCGAACGTGGACGAGCTGAACCACTGGGCGCCGCAGCTGGAGGCGCGCCTGCAGACGCTGCCGCAGCTGCGCGATGTTTCCAGCGACCAGCAGGATCAGGGGCTGGCGGCGAATCTGGTGATCGACCGCGACACAGCATCGCGGCTGGGCGTGAGCATGGCGGCGATTGACCAGACGCTCTATGACGCGTTCGGGCAGCGGCAGGTGTCCACCATGTACACGGGCCTGAACCAGTATTTTGTGGTGATGGAGGTGGACCCGAAATACCAGCAGAGCCCGGACGCGCTGAAGGGGATTTACATCAAGTCGTCCACGGGAAAGATGGTTCCGCTCTCCACGCTCGCGCACTACGAATCGCAGCGGACGGCGCTGGCCGTGAACCACCAGGGGCAGTATCCGGCGATTACACTCACCTTCAACCTGGCCCCCAATGTCTCACTAGGTGCGGCGGTGACGGCGCTGCAGCAGGCGCAGCGAGAGCTGGGCATGCCGTCGGCGGTGCGCGCTTCCTTCCAGGGGACCGCGCAGGTGTTTCAGGAGTCGCTGCACAGTGAGCTGTACCTCATCGGGGCGGCACTGTTAGCGGTGTACATTGTGCTGGGGATTCTATACGAGAGCCTGATTCACCCGCTGACGATTCTGTCCACGCTGCCGCCGGCCGGGGTGGGCGCGTTTCTGGCGCTGATGCTGACCGGGAACGACCTGACGATCATCGCGATGATCGGCATTATCCTGCTGATCGGGATTGTGAAGAAGAACGCGATCTTGATGATCGACTTTGCGCTGCAGGCCGAGCGGGACCAGGGACTGCCGCCAGTGGAGGCCATCTATCAGGCGTGCCTGCTGCGCTTCCGGCCCATCATGATGACCACCATGGCGGCCTTGTTCGGCGGGCTTCCGCTTGCCATCGGCATGGGCGCGGGGTCCGAACTGCGGACGCCGCTGGGCATCACAATTGTGGGCGGGCTGATTGTGTCGCAGATGCTCACGCTCTTTACCACGCCGGTGGTGTATCTGCTGTTTGACCGCCTGCAGTGGAAGGTGATGAAGTTGCACCGCATCGGGTCAGAGCTGGAGAGTTCGCACGGCGACTGAGCGAGGTCCGGCTCCCTGAGCGGAGACACGGAGGATGCCGTCAGCCAGCGAAGACCGGCTCTTCCACATGCGCGCGCTCGGTGAGCGTGACGGGGTAGTAGGCGTTGCGCGTGTACTGCTTCACCATGCGATTGGTATTGAAGAAGGAGCCGTTGAAGGCCAGGGCGTTGCACATGAGCCTGGCCCAGTTATCTGGCTGGTCGCGGTAGAGCGGCACCACGGCGGACTCGAGCTTGCGGTAGAGGTGCTCGGCTTCTTCCTCGTCGCTGGCGCCGTCTTCAATGGCCCATCCGGTAAAGCCCTCGATGCAGCCCTCAATCCACCATCCGTCGAGGATGGAGAGGCTGGGAACGCCGTTGAGGGCGGCCTTCATGCCGCTGGTGCCGGAGGCTTCGTAGGGGCGGCGGGGGGTGTTGACCCAGACGTCGACGCCGGCAGTGAGCAGTGCGCCCAGGTCCCAGGCGTAGTTTTCTAAATAAACGATGTGAAGCGGGTCATTGGAGAGCCGCTGCGCGGTTTCCACCACCTTGTAGATGAGGGCTTTGCCGGGCTCGTCCTGGGGGTGAGCCTTGCCGGAGTAGAGAATCTGCAGTCCGCCGGCTGCTGCGGCAATCCTGACGAGGCGCTCGGGATCGGTGAAGAGCATGTCCGCGCGCTTGTAGGTGGCGGCGCGGCGCGCAAAGCCTAGGGTGAGCACGTTGGGCTTGAGTACGTGACCGGTGCGGGCGGCCACCTCATCCAGCATCGCCTGCTTGGCGCGGGCGTGGGCGGCAACAATCTCCCTGCCGGGAATGTCGATGGCGTTGCGGAGGTAGAGGTTGTCGCGGCGCCAGGCGGGGATGTGGGTGTCCAGCATCTGCTGGATGGGCTCAGAGACCCAGGTGGGCGCGTGGACGCCGTTGGTAATTGCGTCAATGGGAAACTCTGGGAACATCCCCCGGGAGACTTTGCCGTGTTGCAGGGCGACGGCATTGGCATAGCGGGAAAAGCGCAGGGCGATGAGGGTGAGGTTGAGCAGCCCCTCGTGGAAGCAGCCCATCTTTTCCATGCGCGCGGTGCGCTCTGCGCCCAGGATGCGGACGGCCTGCTCGCGGCTGAAGCGGTCATGGCCGGCAGGGACCGGGGTGTGGGTGGTGAAGACGCATTTCTGCCGGACCTGGGCGATGTCCGCCTCAGTGGGCGCGCCCATAGGTCCTCCGCCCAGCTCGCTCTCCAGCAGGGCCTGGGTAAGCAGTGCGGCGTGGCCTTCATTCATGTGATAGACGTTTACACTCATGCCCAGTGCGTGGGCCATGCGGGCTCCGCCCATGCCGAGAACGATCTCCTGCTGCAGGCGGTAATTTGTGTCTCCGCCGTAGAGATGGTCAGTGAGGCCGCGGTCCCAGCCGGAGTTTTCCGGCAGGTCAGTGTCGAGCAGATAGATGGGAACGATGTGTCCGTAGCGGCCAGAGAGGTCATAGCGCCAGGCGCGGACGGTCACCACACGGTCCTCGACGGCGACGGTGATGCGGGCAGCCTCTTCGGTGCAGAAGTCGGCTGGGTTCCATGGCTGTTCCTCTTCGGTTTGCACACCGGTGCCGTTAAGGTGCTGCTGGAAGTAGCCCTTGCGGTGGGCCAGGGTAAAGGCCACCAAGGGCACGCCCAGGTCGGCGGCGGAGCGCAGGGTGTCGCCGGCGAGCACGCCCAGTCCACCGGAGTAGGTGGGCATGGAGGGGCGGATCGCAATCTCCATGGAGAAGTAGGCGACCAGGCCGGAATGGGGAAAAGTCTCGTAGGTGAAGGGCTTAGCGGAATTCAGCGGCATTCTGTTCGTCTCTCTGCGGCACCAGCAGGCCAATTGAACTCGGCCTGAAGGGGGAACTATGGGGGATGTGGACCGGGACTTCCAGAGCGGGCCCCGGTCTCGTTGAGAAAAGCCCCTGCCTGATTCTAGCAAGGAAGGGCTTGCAGTCCGGCAAGCAATCGGCGAGGCTACGCGCCTTGGTAACTTGTCCCGGGGTCTGCCGGGAGGACTGCCAGAAATGAGAAGGCTGGGGAAAGTGATGAGCCGGCGGGCGTTCCCTTCGGATATTTCCTTTGGACCTTCAATCGATACGGTGGGCTCCGGCCGAGGCGTGGCAGATGTGAATCTGAGGCACGATGCCGGTCTCAGTGACGTAGCTGGCGGCCAGCGCCTCGGCGAACTCCGGAGCCAGCGCTCTCTCGACAAGATTGATGGTGCACCCGCCGAAGCCGCCGCCGGTGAGCCGTGCGCCGATGAGGCCGGGGATGTCCTGCGCGAGGGCGACCATGGCGTCTGCCTCGACGCAGCTGGCCTCAAAGTCGCGGCTGTAACTGGCGTGGGCCTCTGCCATGAGGCGTCCCAAATCGGTAAAGTTCCGGCGGATCAGGGCATCGGCCGCAGCCACGGTGCGCAGGTTCTCAGAGATGACGTGGCGGGCGCGCTTGAAGGCGTTAGGACTCATCTCGGAGCCCCACTGCGCCAGGTCGTCGAGGGTGGCGTCACGGAGAAAGCGGACTTCGGGGCGGTGGCTGGCAATGACGGCACAAGCCGCTTCCACTTCCGCGCGGCGCGTGGTGTATTCGCCGCCGACCACCGAGTGCTTGACCATGGTGTTGGCGATGACGAGGGCCACATCCTGCGGAATGGGCGCGAGCTTGAAGGTGAGGTCGCGGCAGTCCAGCAGCAGGGCATTGTTCTCCACGCCGTTGGCGGAGATGAACTGGTCCATGATGCCGCAGTTCGCGCCGGCGTACTCGTTTTCCGCGCGCTGGCAGATGCGGGCAATTTCTGGGCCGGAGAAGTTGACGCTGAGCAGTGAAGTGACGGCGAAGGCGGCGGCAACCTCCAGCGCGGCGGAGCTGGAGAGGCCGGAGCCCAGAGGGACATCGCCCCACAGGCTCATGCTGAAGCCGGGGATGGTGACGCCCTCGCCGACAAGGATGGACAGGACGCCGATTGGGTAGTCGATCCAGTGGCCGCTGCGGGCGGGCAACTGGTTGGCCGCGATGGTGCGCTCCTCGTCGTAGTTTACCGAGTAGAGGACGATGTTGCCGTCGGCGCGTGGCGAGATGGCGGCCAGGGTGGCAAAGTCAATGGCGGCCGGCATCACGAAGCCTTCGGCGTAATCCGTGTGCTCACCGATGAGGTTGACGCGCCCGGGAGCAACATAGACGGCCGGCTCGGCCTGGAAGCGGGTGCGATGCAGCGAGCGCAAGGCAGCAGGATCATGCATGGTTCAGTTCACTCTTTCGATGGTGTCCAGTTCCACATCCATGGGCCAGGAGAAGGAAGCGCCGGGCGCAAGGGTGCGGGACCAGAGTCCGGTTTGGGCGAGCGAATCCACGGGAGCGGTGGCAGGCTCGAGGGCGACGCAGACTTGTTTGGGGCCTTGGCGATCGGGCCATCCGCCGTAGCAGATCCAGAGGCCGAGGTAGGGCGTGCTGGCTGGGTCAAAGTGAAAGCGAATGCGGACGCCGGCCGTGGGACGCGTAAGGGCACACCAGTTTTCCTCGGGTGAGAGGGGGCCAGCGAAGAGCTTGTCGCCGATTCCGGAACTGGGCGGCTGGGCAAGGCTCAGGTCGGCCAGGGAGCCGTCGGCGAGGGTGGCCACAGGCCAGGTGACGGAGCCGCCTGAGGTGCCGAGGCGCCGGCCGCCGGAGCCCTCCAGGCGCAGGGTGGTCACGGAGGCTGGCAGTTGGATGGTGTCACCGGGTTCGGCAACAAATAAAGGATGCGCGGCCCAGGACCACGGGGCGGGATGGGCTCCGAGGTTGGTGACGGTGTAAGAAAGGCTCAAACGGTAGCCGTTTTCCGTGACGGCCAGGCGGAGGGCGCGGTCCATGCGCAGGGGGAGGGAGAGGCACTCACCGCGGAGGGTGGCGGAATCGGCGGAGGAGCGGAGAACCTGCCACGAGACTCGCCATAGGTCGCCGTGGTCGGGCACTTCCGCGGTTCCGCCGGAAGTGGAGACGGAGCAGGCGGCGACGGAGGGAAGACACTCATCCCAGCCGCTGGCGTCGGAGGCGTCAAAGGGCATGGTGGGCGTGCGGGGCGCGAGTGGTGCCAGCGGCGCCTGGAGGAGCTCGCGGCCGCCAAGGCGGAGGGAGGCGATCTTGCCGCCAAGTTGCGGGAGGAACGTGAGGGAACAGTCTCCGGCTTGGATGAGAACGTTTTCTTTCGCCACAGAGACGGTGTCGGCAAAGGCCATCAACTTAATCCTCCCACAACCTCCGCGCAGGCGGCTATCCATTTGTCCCACATGGTGTTCAGCCAATCCTTGTGCTCAGGCTTCATCAGCACGGAACGCATGCAGGTCACGTATCCGGTTTGTACCGGAAGGACACCTTCTGCGGAGTGAAACCACGATAGCGGTAATTGTACAAGGGCCAGATGCAAATCGCGCGCCGCGCATGCGAGAAAAAGCGATTGAGCTTGGCGGGAGGCCTCGTTCGGGTTGGCCGCGGCCAGTTTCCACACCACGATGTCGAGCTCTGGCGGGCCTGCGGCCAGAGGCTCGATGCGGGCGTCCGCGCGGAGGCGGCGATCGAGCTCGAGTGCGGCGGCGCGCCCCAGAGCAAGGCCCTGCGCAAATTCGCCGCCCGGCACCAGCGGCAATAGCTGATGGGTAGCCCAGAGGGCGACAGCGGCGGCGCCGGCGCGGGAGCACTCGAGCGAGATTTCGCCTAGGTGCAGTTCCTTTGACGAGAAGTAGGTGTAGGGCGAGTCGTGCTTGTACAGGCGGCCAATTGCCGGGTCGCGGAAGAGAACGCAGCCGCAGCCGTAGGGCTGCAAGCCGTGTTTGTGGGGGTCCACGACGAGCGAATCCACCTGGTCGAGCAGGGCGAAGGCCCGGCGGGCGGGGTCTTCGAGCGCTTCGGGAATCAGGCGGAAGTAGCCGCCGTAGGCCGCATCCACGTGGATGCGAAAGCCGTAGCGGCTGCGGAGCTCGAGGATTTGCGGCAGGGGGTCGACGGCGCCGATGGCCGTGGTGCCCAGCGTGACGACCACCGTGCCGACGTCGCCCTTGCGCAGCTCGTCTTCCAGGGCGTCCAGGCGGAGGCGGCCCGCGTGGTCCGCGGGGACCGCGGCAAAGGGCAGCTGAAGAACGCCGGAGATGCGCTGGTGGGTATAGTGGGCCTGCTCTGAGGCCAGAATGCGACGGCCGGGGGCGAGACGGCCCGCAACCCACAGAGCTTCCAGGTTGGCAACGGTGCCGCTGGAGGTGAGATGGCCCAGGAAGGGATGGGGCCAGCCGAACATGGCTGCAATGTGCGCCACGGCCTCGATTTCCATGGCGGAACTGGCGCGGCCGCCGTCGAGGGCGTGGTTGTTCGGGTTGAGGGTCATGGCCAGGGCATAGGCGGCGCGCGCCACGGGGTGGGGCGGCTTGAGCATCTGGCCAGCGTAGAGCGGGTGGAAATAAGGATAGTTGTTGCCGAGGCGGCGGGCGGCCTGCTCCAGGACGCGGAGCATGGCATCGGTGTCCGTGGCGGAGGGGTGGGCCGGGGTGAACTCCGGCAGGGCGGCGAACTGGTCCTGGAGCGCCTCGGTGGCGTGGGCCAGCAGGCCGGGGACGGGATCAACATCGTGGCGAGGGGGCATGGCGGCCTTTCACCCTAACACAAACGGACGGCGGTGCTAAAGCACACATTTTGGGTCAATTTCCCCGAATGGGGACCATACTTTCTTATAGATGCGGAAGTTTCGCGTCTCGTTTTTCCAGAGCAATGTTACACTGTCGTCAGCGTTAGAGCCGAACCGGGCGTGAGCAGTAACTCGCCCAACCAAGCAAGATTCTGCCAGTGGTCGCTCCGATTCATCCAGCGCAATTCAATACCAGGAAATACGAACACAATGGAACAAGGTACTGTGAAGTGGTTCAATGATGCGAAAGGCTTCGGCTTCATTTCGCGTCAGAACGGCGAGGATGTCTTTGTGCATTACTCTGCGATCAACTCGAGTGGTTTCAAGAGTTTGCAGGAAGGCCAAGCCGTTCAGTTCAACGTGGTGAAGGGGCCCAAGGGCTGGCAGGCCGCGGACGTTCAGCCGCTGTAACCCCCCAACAGGCCGGATTCCGGCAGAATCTGAAACACGCAAACCATAGCGAGGGCCGGGAGAAATCCCGGCCCTCGCTGCGTTTGCGTGCAGGTGCTTGCTCTTGGAGAGTCTCTGCTTGCAGTGACCTACTCCCCGTGGCCCGAAAAGGAGATGCCTGGCTTTGATCTTGCTGTCAGGGAGGGGAAAGACGCTGCGTCTATCCCAAGACGTTTCCTGTGGCTTAGGCGGAGACCTGGTACGTCAGGGCGTTCTGGATCCGTTGCTGCACGGGATCGGAGCTATCCGGTACTGTCTGCTGAAAGCGGATCACGGGATGAAGCTCGCCGGACATCACTTCTGGGCCGGTCGGGATCCTGGTATCGCGGAAATCTGGTTCGGCCGGGGCTGACGAGGGCATTTGGCCAGCTTCAATGCGCTGTTCCATGGGAGCAAGAAGGGGCTTCAGACCTGCGGTTGCAACCTGCAACCTTCCCTTCCTCACATTCAACTCTTCAATCATTTCCGCGAGCTGGTTGAGTTCCGTGAGTGCCACGTTCAAGGCTGTGCGGTAGCTATCCTGTCTATCTAAGCCGGGCATTTTGATCTCCTTTGATTGCATTAGACTCCGTGCTTACGACTCGCGTGTATTCCACGATGTATGTAGGTTGAGCAACTTGTGGGGTACTTGTCGCTCCATGGGGCGACCGGCTCCTGCGGCCCGGTCAGGTATACTCCCTCCACCGGATCCCGGTTAGAGGAGGTCAGTTACAGCTATGAAGAGGTGTTTCACAAGAGCCTGGATGGTTCCAGTTTTGGTGGGGCTTGCCGCCGTGCCGGTGGCATTCGCGCAGAGCAATGTAAAGAGCAAGCCGGAGACGGCCAAGGCCGCTTCGGTGGAGATTCCGGCCGATTCGGTAACAGACGGTTCGGTGGCTGTGGGCGGGCAGACGATTAGCTATCGCGCGGTGGCGGGAACGCTGACGGTGGGCTCCAACGACGCGCAGGATGCAATGCTTGACCTAGACGGCAAGTACCTGCCGGACGCGACGGTGGACACGCACGCCAAGCCCGAGGACCAGCCGGCGACGGCGCGGATGTTCTATGTGGCGTACTTTGCCAAGAATCCCGCGAAGAACCGGCCGATTACGTTCCTCTATAACGGCGGCCCCGGCAGCTCCACAATGTATCTGCACATGGGCGCCTTTGGCCCGGAGCGCGTGGTGGTTCCGCAGGACGTGACGCACCAGGAGGGCGCGCCCTACACCATCGAGCCGAACCAGTACAGCCTGCTGGACGTGAGCGACCTCGTCTTTATTGATGCACCGGGCACAGGCTTCAGCCGGGTCTATGGCAAGGAAGCAGGCAAGGCGTTCTATGGAACGGACCCGGATGCGCACGCGTTTGACCGGTTCATTCGCCGGTTCCTGACGAAGTACAACCGCTGGAACTCGCCGAAGTATCTGTTTGGCGAGAGCTACGGGACGACGCGGACGGCGGTGCTGACTAACCTGCTGGAGCGCCACCTGGATCTGAACGGCTCGATTTTTCTTTCGCAGATTTTGAATTTTGACGACAGCGCGGATGGACCGCAGGGTAATCCAGGGACGGAGAACCCGTATTTCCTGGCACTGCCCTCGATGGCTGCGACAGCGTGGTATCACCACAGGGTTCCGAACCAGCCAGCGGAGCTGGAGCCGTGGCTGAAGACGGTGGAGGAGTTTGCGCTGGGTCCGTATGCCAGCGCACTGCTGCAGGGCGTGGACCTGCCGGACGCCGAGAAGAAGGAGATTGCGGGCAAGCTGGAGGGCTTTACCGGCGTGCCGGCGGCCTACTGGATCAAGGCGAACCTGCGCGTGAGCGGCGGAGAGTTTTCCAAGGAGCTGCAATCGGAGATGGGCATCACCACCGGCCGGCTGGATACGCGCTACCAGGGGCCGGACATCGACCCGCTGAGCCAAGAGGCCGGATATGATCCCTTTGACTCGGCGCTGACGTCGCCCTATAACACGGCGATCAACGAGTACACGCGGCAGACGCTGAAGTACGGAAGGAATGAGACCTACAAGCCCAGCGCCTACGGACCCGGCTTTAAATGGGACCTGAGGCACAACCCGCCGGGCGAGCGCGACTGGGACGCGAGCGTGAACGTGATGCCGGACCTGGCCATGGCCATGAAGCGCAATCCCAAGCTCAAGATTCTGCTGATGGGCGGGTATTACGACCTGGGCTGCACCTACTTTGCCGCCACGTATGAGGACAAGCACCTGCAGATTCCCGAGTCGCTGAAGAAGAACATCTCATATCACTTCTTCCAGACCGGGCACATGGTGTACGTGACGACCGATGCGCTGAAGCAACTGCATCAGCAGACCGCCGACTTCATCCGCAGCACGGAGAACCCCGGGCAGTAAGCGTAGGAGACCGTTGAAACAGCAAGGGCCGGGAGCAATCCCGGTCCTTGCTGCATCCGGCGCAGCCGCGCAAGGCCTGTGCTATGCTTCCGCTGTGTTCCCCGCAAACTCACGCACCAAACCAGAACCTTCCCGTCACGCAGCGGTGGTCCGCGTGACGCACTGGGTCACCGTCCTCGCCTTTTTTGCGCTGCTGGTCAGCGGCGCGGAGATCGTCATCTCGCATCCGCGGTTCTATCTGGGCGAGGTGGGAAATGTGAACACCAAGCCGCTGTTCACCATCCCCATTGCCTCCTCGCGGGCCACCGTTCCCACGGGCTACGGCTACGTGATGCCGGACCAGAACGGCTGGAGCCGGTCCCTTCACTTTGAAGCCGCGTGGGTGGTGCTGTTCGCAGGGCTGGTGTACGTGCTATGGGGTGTGTGGCGGCACCACTTCCGGCGCAACCTGCTGCCCGAGCCGGGCGAACGGATTTGGCCCGCGGCCTGCAAGGTGATGGCAAAGTATCTTCACCGAGCACCGCCGGACGAAGCGGAAGAGCACTCCTACAACGTGCTGCAGCGCATCGCCTATCTGAAAGTCATCTTCATCCTGTTTCCGCTGGTGATCTGGACGGGTCTTGCCATGTCGCCTTCATTCACGTCGGCGGTGCCGGAGAGCGTGATTCTGCTGGGAGGCCGGCAGACGGCGCGCACGCTGCATCTGTTGGTCACCGTCCTGCTGGTGCTGTTCCTCGTGGTGCATGTCACGATGATTGTCCTGGGAGGATTCTGGAAGCGCACGCGGGCGATGATTACCGGCCGCGCGGCGCGCAGGGAGGATGCATGAGCCCCATCTCACGCCGCAAACTCATCACCAGCGCCGCGGCAGCCACGGCAGGGTTGTCCGGGCTGGCCGTTGCCGCGCGCCTGGCGCAGCGTTACGGGCTCATTCCGCCAGATGCCGGCGGGGCCTTCTGCCCTGGCGAAACGCTCACCTATGCGGCGCAGCGGCTGCTGACGGCGCACGCCCCGGCGCGCCAGTTTCCGCGCAGCATGATTTCCAAAGCGCCCTTTGCCAACGAGGTTGCGCCTCTCGGCGATGCCTTCCAGCACATGCAGACCGGTGGCTTCGGGGACTGGCGGCTCACCGTGGACGGCATGGTGGCCCATCCCACGTCGTTTTCGCTTGCTGACCTGAAGAGTCTTCCCGTCCAGAGCCAGATTACCGAGGTGGCGTGCGAAGAAGGCTGGTCCTACATTGCCGAGTGGATCGGCACGCCGCTGCATCAGGTGCTGCATGCCGTGGGAATCCTGCCGCAGGCGCGCTACGTGGCCTACTTCTCCTTCCAGCCGGACTGGTGGGACAGCATCGAAATGGCCGACGCCCTGCATCCGCAGACGTTTCTCACGCTGGGCATGAATGACGGTGATTTGCCGGTGGGCTTCGGCGGCCCGCTGCGCATGCGGGTGCCGCGGCAGCTGGGTTACAAGAGCGTGAAGTATGTCACGCGCATCACCGTGACGGACTCGATGAAGCATGTCAGGAATGGGCTGGGCTCCGCGGAGCCGGAGTTCGGCTACTCCTGGTACGCCGGCATCTGAAGAGCGTCAACCCGTGTTGCGAAGCCCTGCGCTGATGCCGCTGATGGTGGCGGCGAGGGCGCGGTTGACCTCCGGCGTGTCCTCTCCGGCGCGCTTGCGGCGCAGCATGTCTACCTGGATCAGGTGCATGGGGTCGACGTAAGGATTGCGCAGGCGGATAGAGCGGGCGAGGACCTGGTTGTTCTGGAGCAGCTCCGACTGGCCGGTAATAGCGAGGATGGCCTGGACGGTGCGGTGGAACTCGGCCTCGATGCAGTCATAAACGCGCTCGCGGAGTTTGGCGTCGCGGACGAGGGTGGAGTAGAGGCGCGCGGTGCCCAGGTCCGCTTTGCCCAG
>DATKTQ010000285.1:0-2310 GCA_035531055.1 Occallatibacter sp.
ACAGGGCGATGATCAGAGCTAACTCCAACCTGAAATGGGGAACCTCGCGTAAGGCCGGCCGTGGTGGACAAGCCATGCTGACAGGGTTGCTCCGCTGCCGACGTTGCGGACGAATGCTGCAAGTCTCCTATAGTGGCACTCGTTCCAACGTGCCTCGTTACCACTGCAAGGGTGCCCAGATCAACCATGGAGAAGACTGGTGCATATCTTTTGGCGGTCTTCGAATTGATGAAGCCATCACGGAACTGGTATTGGAGGCGATCAGTGGTAATGCCGTCGAGGCTGCTCTGGAGGCGGCCGAACAACTGCGACAGCGGACGCAAGAGCAGCGGAAGACGCTGGAACTGGAGGTCGAGCAGGCACGATACGAAGCACGGCTTGCGGCGCGGCGCTACGAGAATATAGATCCGGAAAACCGCCTGGTTGCTTCCGAATTGGAATCGCGCTGGAACTCGGCTCTGATAAGGGTTCAAGAACTCGATAACAAGCTTTTGCAGTTTGATTCCGGTGACGGACTAACGCCTTTGCCTGATAAGGAAGTGTTGCTCAGCCTTGCTCAGGATTTGCCGGCAGTTTGGAATGCTCCATCCTGCGATATGCGTTTGAAGCAACGGATCGTGCGTATCTTGGTACATGAGATTGTCGCCGACGTAGATGAGAACGACCATGAAGTCGTACTACTAATTCATTGGGCTGGAGGTCGCCATTCAGAACTGAAAGTCAAGAAGAATAAGACCGGCCAACACAGGCGGTGCACAAGCCTGGAGGCGATCGAGGTATTGAAACAGATGGCGGGGGGCCACACCGATGAGCAAATCGCAACTACACTCAATCGGCTCGGCTTCAAGACTGGGGCTGGTCATACATGGAACGATAAGAGAGTGTACGCGGCGAGACACACACACGATTTGCCTGCGTACGATCCTCAGCAAACACAAGGCTACCGGACTTTAGAACAGGCTGCGCAATATCTCGGCGTAAGTGCAAACAGTGTACGTCGCATGATCAAGTTGAAGAAGTTGCGCGCAGAACAAGTCGTTCCTTGTGCACCCTGGAGGATTTCGATTGCGGTTTTGGATTCAGAGGAGATCAGGCAGGCGGTTCGGGATATTAAGGGTGGATCGCGTGTCCCGCGAACTCAATCGGCAGAAGAACAGGATTCACTATTTTCAATAAGTTAGCGAGGTGGGGCAGTATGAACCAGGATCGGGCGGGCCGAGGAACAAGGCATCTTCGCGCTTTCCGATCCAGTTTGCTGTGGCCAGTTCGAAGACCAGACTGCGATTCATCTTTGGGTTGAACTGGAAGTCGAAGTTGTCCAGGCGCTTGTCGGCATCGCGGAACTGCGCCTGCTTGTGGCGCCGCTCCAGCAGCCGCTTGCTGCGGCAAGCAAGCTCGTCAGAGACCAGTGTTGAGATCAGGTCGATGGGCACCATGTTTTCCGATTGCGCTTGCAGAAGGCGAGTTTCCATCACTGCGGCCATGCCGCTCAGACGCAGTTGTACCAGAGAGCGATTGAGTTCGATCAGGTTCATGGATTGGGTTCCTCGAAGTTGATGCGTTGTTGAATCAGGTCGCGATACTGGCTCAGTTCGCGGATGAGTGGATCGACCTGTCGCAGAGTGAGAGGCGCCTGCGGGCTGCGCTCCAGATAGCGCCGCACGAAACGATACTCGGCGACACGCAGTTCCAGCGCCGCCGCACAGGCATCGTCCGAAGCCACGCTGCCATATTGCTTGACCAGTTGGAGAACGCCCTGGATGCGACGCATTCCGAGTTCGCCCTGGCGAGCATAGATGGCGTCGCAAACAGCGCCGATATTGGCTCCCGCCTTGTGCGCACGAGCCAGCAGTTGAAGCAACGGTGGCGGCGTACGACGCGGGCGGTCCGCATCGCGGATACGATGCCACTGTCGGGATCGCGCACCATCGGCCCGGTGCCATAATCGACCTGGCACTCTTCACCGGCCGGAGTTTCGATGATCGCCCGCGTTTCCGGCATTGCGGCGCCGCGCAAGTTGCGCACGAATCGCCGCACGCTCTGGTAACCACCCGCGAACCCGTGGCTGTCAACCAGATCCTGCCAGATTCCCATCGCGTTCCGGCCACGCTCCAACTCCAGCGCAATCAGTTCACGGTAAGGTTCGCAGCTGCTCGCCGGTCCGCAACCCGGTTTCCTGGCTAAAAAGCCGGTGATCACCTCTATGGCCGCTTTTGAATCCACGCCATCAGAGTCGGTGATCGGGTCTATGGCCGCTTTTGAAGGACTGTAGCGTCCCCAGCCGCCGGGACGCCGCAGGGCAATCCCCGC
>DATKTQ010000286.1:0-34072 GCA_035531055.1 Occallatibacter sp.
GAAGCTGACGTTCTACCACTGAACTACTCCCGCCCTTTAGAATCAATCCTATATATGATAACTTCTGTTTCTTAGCCAAGAAACTTGCCGCTTTGTTAGAACCGGAGCTGGATCCATGGGCCCACTGCGGACTCCAATTTCCCTCTCCGGCGCGAGCGCGATTGCGTTTTGGCTAGGAAACATGGCGAGCAAAATCGGGCGAAAAACCCGCCTCAAGAAGTATCTCTCGTACAAGGGAAAATGGCAATTTTCCCCAGTCGCCACGGTCAACGGAAAGCCGAAGCCGGAACTTGTCCTCTTCGCGGGAAACCGCTGCACTCGGCAGACCGTGTCCAACTTCAGCATCCCGCTGAATGCGACGGCCGCGCTGAACATTTCCGCTTCCTCGGCGGACGTCGCCACCGTTCATGGTCCAGCGTCACAGAGAGCGGACGGAGTGGACGAAACGGAGAGGACGGGGAGCAAGCTCGAGGGGGCGCTTTCTTTCTGTTTCGAATCTTCAGAACCGGAAGGTTGAGAAAAGGTCGCGAGAAGGAATTCTGGGGCTGCGGGAAGCGGGTAACGTCAACAGACTCTCAATCACAACGTAAATTGGCGGGTATCCGGACCCGCGAAAAGAACTCGGGCACTCCGCGCGTATGTGTCCTTATTCGGAAAAGAGCTCCAGCTTGCGGCCCATCGTCTTGCCGCGTATTTCCACCCGCAGTAGTGACGTAAATGTCCTTATAATCTTCTCCGCCGAACGTCAGGCTCGAAGTCTTGCGCGCTGGAAGGGAAATTCTCCTGTCGACCCGGCCATTAGGACTCAAACGGATGATGCAGGAACCGTCCCAAAGCGCTGACCAGAGACGGCCATCGGCGTCCAGAGTGGCTCCGTCCGGAAGTCCTTCCGATTCTTCAAAACTCGCAAAGACACGCTGATTGGCGAGCGTTCCGTCTTCGATGTTGTAATCGAAGATGTAAATCTCGCGCGCGAATGAATCAGTGTAATAGAAGCTCCTTTGATCGAGCGAAAAGGCCATGCCGTTCGAGCAGCCAATGTCCTTCAGAACGACCTGGAGCGACCCGTCAAGGTCAAGCCTGTAGAGACTGCCCTTCTTTTCACTACTCGACATCGTGCCACAGAACACTCGGCCTCTGAGGTCGGCAATCACGTCATTGAAGCGAGAAGACCACTCGTCCTCCACCGACGAAACGACTTCCGCGAGTAGGCCTTCGCACCAATTGACAATCGTGCCGCGATCCATAAACAGGAGCAGCGAACCGTCGCATTGAATCGTGAATCCTCCGACTGGTCTGCCTTCATAGCACATCTCATGGAATCCAGAGGCCGGATCATAGCGAAAGATTCGGCCGTTCGGGATGTCGCACCAGTACAGTTTCCGTTCCAATGGGTGCCAGAGAGGATTCTCTCCCGTTTCGCAACCATAGTCTGCGACGCACTCAAATTGCTTCATTTCCGGACCACCGCTGTAATCGTAGGACATTGGTCCATTCCCTGCAATTCGTACTTCTGAAACCGCAAGAGGCCGTGATGGCCGCAGGTTAGCGCCGCCCTTTCAGTGGCGATCCTCAAGAGGTGGATTGGGGGCGGCACGGTGCTCCAGACCTGCAGTGCTCTGAACTATTCACTGGTTAGACCAGCGCCCTGCACCTTCGCGGCGGCTGATGCTGCCAAACAGAACTTCGGCAGTGTGACACAGCGCACACTCCTGAATCTTCTTGTCCTTCTGCCGCTGCCATACCTTCATTCATTCACTATCACGGTGCCGTCTGGACTTATCAGAACCGGCACAGCCACGGACATCCGTGTTCTTATAGAGAAGACAAGGATATGATTCCTGACCTGAATCCGACGGTGGGCAAGACCTACGGCATGATGCGCAAGGCCGTGGGGTCACTCCCATCAGCGATTGAGAACGACTCTTCAGTCGATGAGGGATTGAGGTACGAGCATCTGCGTTCCAGAGCTTATGCAATGCCTGCGGAAGGGGCTCTCGATAAAGAGACGCGCACCTTGATCTATCTTGCATCGACGCTTGCTGGAAGCAGCAAGGCGTGCATTCCGGCAATGGCTAACGAGGCGAAGAAACAGGGTATCGCTCCGGAGAAAGTATTGGAGACGGTACGCATTGTGCGGTTCGCACTAGCGACGAAGGTCGTTGGCGACGCAGAACTGGTTTTCGAGGAGTTGCGAAGCGCGTAGCAAAAGCGCCGTGCGAGCCGGGAATGAAACGATGGCGCAGTCAGGTGGAGAGAAATGAAAGTGTTCTCAATCAAGAGAGAATCTTACCGCCCATCAGCAAGGAAGAGCGCTACTCCGTTCAGGCGAGTTTCCTCCGTGCTCTCGCCCGCCCTGCTGGTGGTCTTGTGGAGCATGACACTCGCAGCCGCGCAGTTGGTCGGGGAGGATCTGCAGACCGCCTATCAACAGGCGGCCAGCTCTTCTCCGCTCATCGCTCAGGCTCGCGCGCAGCTGGATGCGGATCTGGCAGGGAAACCTCTGGCCCGTTCGGCGCTGCTTCCACATCTCAACGCGGCGGCCAGTGGAGGGATGAATACAGGGCGCGTAACGGGTCTTGGCGCTCAGACAATCTCCACTGGCTATCATTCCGATGCATTCAGTGCCAGCCTGACGGAGTCTCTCTTCGACGGCCAGAACTTCATTGCTATCAGGCAGGCGGACAGCCGGATTCAAGCCAGTGAGGCAGCCCTGGCCTATGCACAACAGGTCGTCGCGTTAGAGGTCACGCAGGCTTATTTCGGCGTCCTGCAAGCGCAAGCGAACCAGCGAGTCGTGGAGCAGCAAGTGATGTTGTTGCAGGGCATTCACGACCAGACAAATGCCAGCCTGAATGTTGGGACGGGAGACATCATCTCGGTGCAGGAGGCACGTGCACAGCTGGATGCTGCAAATGCAGATCTGATCACCACGAAGAATACGGTTGCGGTGGCAAAGAATCGGTTGGAACGTCTCACGCACCATCCAGTCGGAACCTTGCAGGACATTACGACGCTGCGGGCAATCGGTCCACAGCCGAATAAAGTGGACGCTTGGGTCGCCGCGGCCCTTAAGAACCAGCCGCTCCTGCGACAGGCCCGGGCGACACTTCATGTCTCCGAGCAACAGGTGCAGTACGCTGAGCGCGCGCGCTGGCCAACGCTGACTCTGGGCGGAGTGGCACAGCATGCTGCCGGCACCTTGATACCGCCGGTTGCGATTGATCAGGTCGGCGCTTCCCTCAACCTATCGATCCCAATCTTTGAGGGTGGACGCACGCGCGCAAGCATTCACCAGGCCCAGGCACTCGCACGCGCGAGCAGAGAGAACGTCGCAGGTATGCAAGACGAGATCAAATTGGACACGCAAACTGCATTCCTTGATCTTGAAAACAGCGTTGCCCAGTACCAGGCCGCTGAGCAGTCGGTCACCTCCGCGAAGGTATCTCTTGATGGCACCCGCAAGGGCTATGAAATCGGAAGCCGGTCGATCATCGATCTGCTGACGGCGACAAGCAACTATTCCGCGGCGCAGCGCAACTACTATCTGGCTCTCTATACGCAATTGGTAGCCCGAACACAGCTCAAGGCAGCAGCGGGGGTGTTGACGCCTCTCGATATTGAGGACATCAATTCTCTGCTCAATGGCGGCGCTACAAATTGAGCAGCGACGCAGGTTCTTTGGGAGATTCTCCATGATTTCGGTCAGGAAACGCATTTCGATTCTGGCAATTGTGATCCTTCTGGTTGCCGCTTTCTTCGTCTGGCGCAGACTACAACAGAAAGGCGCAGACAGCGACAGCGTCACGATCTATGGCAACATCGACATCCGCCAGGTGCAGATCGCCTTTAACGACAGCGAGCGAATTAACAAACTGCTGGTGGATGAAGGCAGCGTGGTGCATGCGGGGCAGTTGATTGGTCAGCTGGTTCAACAGCGCTTTTCCGATGCGGTGGCGCGGGACCAGGCAGTCGTCGCTGCGCAGCAGCAGGTGGTAGCGAAGTTGCGGGCCGGAAGCCGTCCGGAAGAGATCGCGGTGGCGCGCGCCGATGTTCGAGCGGCCGAAGCCAATGTTGCCGCTGTGCAGGCAAACGTGAAGAACGCCGAGTTGCTCTATCGCCGCCAGCAAACCCTAGCGAAGCAGCAATATGTTTCCTTGCAGATTCGAGATGATGCCGAACGTGCCTACCTCGCGCAGAAGGCTGACCTCTCCGCCAAGCAGCAGATCCTTGCAGCCAAACAGCAAGTCCTGCAACTCGCGGTGATCGGCCCCCGAAAAGAGGACATTGCCGCAGCAGAGGCAACGCTGCGGGCCGACCAGGCGGCGCTGGCTCTCGCACAAAAGCAAATGGCCGATACCCAGCTTTACGCGCCTGCCGAGGGCGTCATCCAGAACAGAATTCTGGAACCCGGCGATATGGCCACACCGCAAACGCCGGTGCTTACGCTTGCGCTCGACAATCCGCTGTGGGTACGCGCCTACCTGCCCGAACCGCAGATGGGCAAGGTGGCTCTCGGCATGCGCGCATGGATTGAGTCCGACAGCTTCCCGGGACAGCGCTTTCCCGGATGGATAGGTTTCATCTCTCCGGTATCGGAGTTCACGCCCAAGAATGTAGAGACGACGGAATTGCGCTCTCAGCTTGTTTATCGCGTACGTGTGTATGCCTGCAATCCAGACCATCGCCTGCGCCTGGGCATGCCGGCAACGGTTGTTGTTCCCCTCAGCAACGACCCGGCTCACGGAGTCGATACTCATCCTTGCGAGGAAAAGTGACATGAGCGTAATCGCCGTCGGGAGCGTCTGCAAATCCTTCGGCAAGGGGACAAGCCGTAAGGACGCGCTCAAGAATATTTCCTTCGAAATCCTCGAAGGAAGTATGACGGCGTTCATTGGTCCAGACGGCGCGGGTAAAACAACACTGCTGCGGCTGCTTGCCGGCATCCTCCAGCAGGATTCCGGGACTCTTCGCGTACTCGGTCACACGCTGCCGGGCGAAGCGTTGCAACTCCAGGCCAAAATCGGCTATATGCCGCAACGCTTTGGCCTCTATGAAAATCTCACGGTTGAAGAGAACCTCACGCTCTTCGCCGATCTGCACAACATCCCGCACAGCATGCGAAGGGCCCGTTTCGATGAATTGCTCACCATGACTGCGCTTGGCCCATTTCGCACACGCCGGGCTGGGAAACTCTCCGGCGGAATGAAGCAGAAGCTCGGACTTGCATGCACCCTGATTCACCCCCCGCAAGTGCTGCTCCTGGATGAGGCAAGCGTCGGTGTGGACCCAATTTCGCGTAGAGAACTGTGGAGCATCATCCGGCAACAGGTTGTTCGAGAGCGAGTAACCGTCTTGATGAGCACCGCGTATATGGATGAAGCCGAGCGATGCGATCACGTCATCCTTTTGCATGAAGGGGAGATTCTTGCGCATGGGAGCCCATCGCAACTTGTCACACCCATGAAGGGACGCTCCTTCCTCCTGGAGGAAATCTCCACTGCCCCGCGCAATCTTCAGTCTCAGATTGCCCAATTACCGGGTGTGGTCGATACGGCGATCCAGGGTGACGGATTGCGCATCGTGATGGGAAAGGCTGAAGTGCCTCCTTTGCCAGCGAATCTGAGCGGCTATGGCCCCCTGAAGCCGGTTGCTGCCAGACTGGAAGATGCGTTCGTCAGTCTGCTCTTCACTCGAAGTTCGCATCATCCCATCCCACTGCCACCGCCCCGGAATCCAACAGGCGATGCTGCTGCAGTTGTGGAGGTCAAGCGTCTGTCACGCTATTTTGGCGACTTCGCTGCGGTGAAGGATGTCAGCTTTTCGGTGTTCAGGGGAGAGATCTTTGGGTTGCTGGGGGCCAACGGCGCCGGAAAGTCCACAACCTTCCGGATGCTCTGCGGCCTGCTGCCAGCCTCTTCGGGAACTCTGAAGGTCGCGGGCGCCAATCTACGCACAGGCGCCGCGGCAGCGCGCGCACACATCGGTTATGTGTCGCAAAAGTTCTCTCTCTATGGGGCTCTGAGTGTCCAGCAGAATCTGTCTTTCTTCGCCAATGTCTATGGCCTTCAAAGCAGCCGTAAAAGAGACCGAATCGCGTGGGCCCTGGAAGAACTCGAACTGAAAGACTACCTCGCCATGAATGCCGCGGAGCTGCCCCTGGGATACAAGCAGCGCCTCGCTCTGGCCTGCGCATTGATGCATGAGCCAAGCATCCTATTTCTCGACGAGCCAACGTCGGGCGTCGATCCTCTGGCGCGGCGGGAGTTCTGGGCCCGCGTCAATGCGCTGGCGGAAGATGGAACAACCTGTCTGGTGACCACTCACTTCATGGAAGAGGCGGAGTACTGCGATCGCCTCGTCCTTATGTCGCTGGGAGAAGTGCTTGCGGAAGGAACACCCACAGAGATCAAGAATCGGGTTCGGCGCGCCGATCAGCCCAATCCAAGCATGGAAGATGCTTTCATCTCTCTGATTGAAGAACACGAGCGAATCAGCCGGAGGGCATCATGAACCGGATGCGCATCAAAGGCCTCATACGCAAGGAATCGTACGAGATACTCCGTGATCCTTCCAGCATCGCCATTGCATTCGTATTGCCACTGGTTCTTCTGCTGATCTTCGGATACGGCGTTTCACTGGACGCTCGAAGCATTCACGTTGCAGAGGTTGTTGACCAGCCAACACATCTCACCGGGTCTTTCCTCGCAGAACTGCAAGGTTCTCCCTGGTTTCGTCCAACACTCTATCCGGACTATCCATCTGCGGAGCAGGCATTGTTGCACGGCAAGGCCGAGGCGATCCTTTGGCTGCGTAGCGACTTTTCCAGGATCGCCTTGGGGCGTGGGAGCGCTACGATTCATCTTACTGTGAATGGTGTCGACGCCAATCAGGCTCACATCGTCCAGAACTACATTGGTGGAACATGGCAGGCCTGGCTTCAGCAGCAAGCATCGCTCCAGGGTAAGCCATTTGCAGTTCCAGTGGTAGCCGATGTGCGAGTCTGGTTCAACCCCGAACTCACCAGCCGTGATTATCTGATTCCGGGACTGATTGCCATCATCATGACGCTAATCGGAGCTCTGTTAACGGCACTGGTAGTTGCACGCGAGTGGGAGCGCGGCACCATGGAGGGCATCATGGTCACCCCGGTAGCCAAGACTGAGATTCTGCTGGGCAAGCTGGTTCCCTACTTCGTCATGGGCATGGGCGGAATGATCATGTCCACAGCAATGGCGGTCTTTCTTTTTCAGGTGCCGCTGCGCGGATCGTTCCTGGTGCTCTTCGGAACAGCCGCGCTTTTTCTACTTACCGCGCTGGGTATGGGGTTGGCGATTTCCGTCCTGGCACGCAGCCAGTTTGTTGCCGCCATGGTCGCCATCGTCACCACGTTCCTTCCTGCGTTCATTCTGTCGGGATTCCTATTCGATATTCGTTCCATGCCGCCGGTCATTCAGATTCTGACCCACATCGTTGCAGCCCGCTACTTCGTGGCGATGCTGCAAACCACATTCCTGGCGGGCAACACATGGTCCGTCCTTTTGCCCAATGCGTTGGGGATGGCAATTCTCTGCGCTGTGTTTTTGGGCCTCTCCGTTTTGCGATTTCGTAAGAGGTTGGACTGATGCGTGCGATTCTTCAACGCGTATTTGCACTCACCGTCAAGGAGCTTCTGGCACTGTTGCGTGATCCGGCAAGCCGAGCCGTCCTGATCGGCCCGCCGATCATTCAGCTTCTAGTCTTTGGCTATGCGGCGACTTTCGACCTCAAACACGTTCCATTCGTCGTCTATAACCAGGACCAGGGACAAACCTCGCGCGAGTTAGTCGCTCGCTTTTCCGGCGCGCCCAGCTTCGACCTGCTGCGCCCGGTTCACAATCAAGAAGAACTCAAGCAAGCCATTGAGGACAAGTCCGCGCTCATGGCTATGAACATTGGCCCCACCTTCAGTGCCGATCTCGAGCGAGGACGAACTGCGCACATCCAACTCATTCTGGACGGCAGAGACTCGAACACGGCCGCTCTTGCAATGGGCTACGCACAATCCATCATTACCCGGTTCAACGAAGCGCAAAACAAACAGCACGGAATGAAACCACCTCCAGCGGTACTTCTGGATCGTGCATGGTTCAATCCAAACCTCGACTCACGATGGTTTATCGTCCCCGGCATCTGTGGCATCCTCACTCTGCTGATAAGTATGCTCACGACAGGCCTTTCAGTGGCACGCGAGCGTGAGATGGGGACCTTTGACCAGCTTCTCGTAACCCCGATGTCTCCGATGGAGATCCTGGTTGGGAAAAGTCTGCCAGGCTTCCTGGTTGGTATCGCCGAAGGCTCTCTCATCATTTTCATGGCGATATTTTGGTTTCACGTTCCCTTCACTGGCAGCTTCATGGGCCTCTATATTGGCTTGCTCTGCTTCCTGGTCTCGTCGGTGGGCATAGGTCTGATGATTTCGTCTCTGGCCGTCACACAGCAGCAGGGACTGTTAGGAGTCTTTCTCTTCCTCGTGCCGGCCATTGTTCTGTCCGGTTTCGCAACCCCAATCGCAAACATGCCCGTGGCCGTGCAATACATCACGCTGCTTGATCCGCTGCGATATTTCCTGATTATCTTGCGGGGCAGCTTTCTGCAGGGCGGAGGCACTGCCCTCTTCTGGCCGCAATATTGGCCACTCCTCATGATTGGGTTGCTCACCATGAGCGTGGCCGGAAGCCTCTTCCGCAAACGCCTCGCGTGATGCACCCGAAACCTCGAGCAGTGCGCACCAATGGTGCAGCGACGCTCTGCAGTTTATGGCGAATTTCCGCAGGTTCGCGCTAGTGCTTGCGATTGCCTTGCTTTCCCGCCGAGGGCACTGCGAGGCATCCTGGAGCAGTATCGCGCAGGCCACGGCAAATGGTAGTGCAGCGGCAAGCTGGCGCGTAAAGCTTAAAAGTGCCGGATGGTTTCGCCGGGATTTGATGCGGACGGGCCAGACGGCTCAGTGCGCTCGGCGCTTCGTTCCGCGCTGCGCTCCACGTGACTCTCCAGCGAGCGGCTCACCAGATCCCGCGAGCCCAGGCCCACGGCCAGAGCCAGCGTGAGCACAATTCCGCCGAAGAGAATGCCGAAGGCCAGCTCCACCACCACGCCGCCCACATCCAGATGCTCCAGCGCCATGGCCGACGTGAGCACAAGCACTAGCCACTTGACTCCCAGAGCAAGAAACCGCGCATATTGCAGTTGCGCATTCACCGCGCCAATGAGCACCGTGCGCGAAAGAAAACGGGCAATGATGGTTCCGGCAATCAGCAGCAGGATGGCGCCGACAGCATGCGTGAGATACGGCAGAAGCGAAATGGGCAGCGTTGCCGCGGAGGCGTAGGAGGTGTCAAACGCGGAGACACCGATGATGAGCCCCAGGAGAACGAATCCCCAGAATGCCACCCGCGCCATCAGCTCCGTGGGAGAGGTCATGGGCGACCATCCGGCGCTTCCCCGCTGGCGCGCGATGCGATCGTCAAACTTGACCCAGGACAGACCGCGGCGCAGAACCGCCGACAGCCCAATGCCGATGAGCGTGAAGATGGCCAGGGCCACAAAGAACGCAAGAATCCCCGGCAGGATGGCGATGAGCAACGTCAGGACACGATACAGCGACCCGTGAAGTGCCTCAGACATGTGATGCCAAACTGTCGCGTTGTCGGCGTACAAGGGAGGCGCGCCCTGCAAAGGTGCGGCCTGAAGCATGGTGGCAAGGAAGGTTAGCATGAGACACACTCCTTGATGGGGCGCTTAATGGAGGGCTTGAAGAGGCGCTCGATCGGGCGCTTGCCCTTCGAGTGGAAAGCAGCCGTGCCCGAAGGGCTTGCTGTGTTCCGCCTTCCGGGTGATCCGGTCCCGCAGGTACGCAAGCAGCTGCGGACGAGGAGACACTGCGGCGAATGGGTGCATTGCTTCATGGGTTGAACCGGTCCGGCCATCGCCAGCGGGAAACAAGATAGGGCTTTTCCGCCTCGAATGCTGCGGCTACGGCCTCCACGTGATGCTCGGGACTCACGCCGGAAGCGGTGATGTGAATGTGGCTGGCGACCCACGCAAGATACAGGGGAATGAGGGCGCCGAAAAGGTGTCCGCGGTTGAGGGTGTGCAGCCGGTAGGCGAGCACAAAGTCATATACGATGCGGGCCCAGAGCGACTCCGGCATACGGAACTCCGCTGCATCGGTGAGCGAGAGCCGCTTGAGCCCCAGCAGCGTATTGGGCGGCAGCACAATTGACCAGATCTCAAGCAGGTTGGAGTAGGCCAGGCGAAAGCCCTGAATCAACGAAGCCGCATCCGCCGTTTCACTGGCGAGGCCCTGCGTGATGGGGTAGGGCCTGTGCGAAGGCGGCAACTGCCGCGCCCGCTGCCAGAAGGCCGCCTTCGCCTCAATATCCGCAAACAGGGACCCTGCAACCAAGGGCAGAATGGCGTTCAGATCCATCTGCGCAGGCTGCGGCAGAACGCGCGTGCCGCCGTCCACCTCTCCCACCGCGAAACCGGCAACGCATGCCTCATTCACGGGCCACATCGGAGCTCCGTCCTGGCGCACATTTGTGTGGCGATGCGCCACCATCGCCAGCCGTTCCGCCATGCGCGGCGAAAGGCCAAGATCGATGGCGAGAGGAAATCGCGTGCGCGAGGCAAACAGCGCGCGGCTCAGCGGATAGAGAATGGCGGAGTTGACCAGGCCCGCATGCGGTGGCAAATCGTACCGTGGAACTGCGAGATCCACGTCAGACTCTAGCACGACCTTGGCCAGGTCGCGCAGCACGAAGGTCCCAAGCGATCCAGCCTCCGGGCCCAGTATCAGGATGGCCTTTGCCTCGTGTTTCTCCGCGAGCTGATACACGTTGGCAAATTCCGCAGCCGTGAGCGTCCAACTGGTGCCGGTTGCAGGGACGGGAACAATGCGCAGTGCAGGATGAGCGCCGGGCGCAAATTCTTCCGCCGTGGCAATCAGCAGGCTCTCCGGAGGAAACGATTCCGTGAGCTTGGCGATGACGCTCTCGATCTGCTCAAGCGGCAGGGTCGCAAGCAGTACTAGAATGCCGCCAGCGGCTTGGGTGGGCTCTGCTTCGGGAATGGGGATCGAAGTCGCCATCGTTTGCGTTTCCAACGGGCCGCGGCCCTTACAAGGCTAGTATGCCCGCAAGCGGAATTCTAAGCCATGCGGGGCGATTGTTGAGTTCATAGAGCAATTCGTAGAGCGCCTTTTCCAGCAGATATGCCTGCAGCAGCACCTTCATCTGCGGCTCGGGCGGCAGCAGCAGCGGGTTGCCGGCCACGGTGCTTCCATAGCCGCGGAGATAGTGCGCGGAAGCCGCAGACTGCCAGCAGGATGCCCACGCCGCAAGAGCCTCATCTGCCGCTGCATCCAAATCCCCCGGCGTGCGGAACTCGTCCAGCGCGGCATGCGCTGCGTAGGAAAAAGATCGGAGTATGCCGGCAACATCCTTCAGGGGTGACTGCTTCTGGCGGCGGGCAGACAGCGGCCTTGCGGGCTCGCCTTCAAAATCGATAAGAACAAAATCCTCGCCGGATCCTGCTCCGGCGACCGCCCCGGTGTGCAGCGTCTGTCCCAGGTGATAGTCGCCATGAATGCGAATGCGCAGGCCAGCCGCGGGCAGAGCGGCAATGGACCGGGCACATGACAGCAGATGCGAACGTCGCGCCAGAAGCGCGGCTGCGTCGTCCCCCGTCGCCTCGTCCAGGCCTGCCAGCTTCTCCCTCAACGCGTGCAGGGCAGCGTGGATCTGGCTCTCAATCCGTGCGGCATCCCTCTCCAGGTCTGCGGCGGTGAAGGGCTCGGGGGCAAAGGCCGGCTCGTTGTCGGACGAAGCCAGCGCCAGATGCATTTCCCCCGTGCGCCGACCCAACAGCTCGGCAGCCTGCAGCATGGCCGCTTCCTCCGGCGCTCCGCTGCCGGTGGAGGAGCCCTTCGTGCCGGACTCAGACGGGGCCGGCAAACCCTGCACGTGCGTGAAGTAGCCCTTCAACTTCCCCAGAAACCATTGCCATCCGTCCCCCTCATTGGCCACCAGCGATTGCAGCATTGCCAGCGTCGTCCGTTGCCCATCCGGCTGCGTCACGGAGATCGCACCGAGGAATGGAGCGATGCGGGGAAAATGCGCCACCTCTGTAAGGAAACGGCCCACCTCCACATCCGGATTCTCGCCCGGCTGCAGCCGACGAAAGAGCTTGAGGATGAACTGATCGCCAAAGAGAATCGAAGTGTTGGACTGCTCCGCGGAACCCACGCGCGAAGGCAGCGGAAGAGCCGTAACAAGCGCCGAAGACGCACGCGCCTCCAGGCGGCCTCCCTGAAGTGCGTGCCCAGCTGTGGGGGCCGGGTCGTCCACCACTCCGTCCGAAAGCGCCGCCGGTGGCGCCGCATCCGCGTTGCAAGCAAGCGCCAGCGTGGCGTTGTCCGCAATCAGCTCCAGCAGCGAGCGCCGAAAATCCTCACGCACCATCGCGTCATGCACCAGCGCGGGACCCATGGGAAACACAAGCGTGGTGATCACACTTTGCGGATAGCCCGAGGCCACCTCATCGGCATGCTCGCCCGTGCTCACTGCCAGGGGAATCTGATAGGTATCCTCGGTTTGGTCATCGTACCGGACTTGAACAAGCACCAGCGCCGCGGGAATCGCGGGCGCCGCGGAGGCCTGTTCTGGTGCGCGATCTGCATCCGCCGTTTTCAGTTCTACCCAGCTGAGCACGCGTGCGGATTCAATTCGCCGAGACTTGGCGCCATACCAGCGTTGGCGCGGAAACCAAACCTGCAGCGCCGCCTCCAGTGCCGCCAGATAATGCGTCTCCAGCAGCCCGGACCAGCCCTTGCTGATTGCCTCGGCGGAAATGCCTTCGTCCGACGCCGCCTCATTCAACTTCTCCACCCGCTCCGCCTGCGCCTCATCCTGCGCTTCCGGCCGTGCGCTGGCAGGCTGCAGTTCCAGCCACAGGAAGGAGTACGGCGCCAGCGAGAGCGCATAGGGCGCTTCCGTGATGGTGGGGAATGGAACATAGCCCAGCATCTCCACCGGCTCCATGCCCGCATAGACAGAGAGATCCAGCGAAACCGGTTGCGAAAAACGGCTCAGGTTGGCAACGCAAAGCACCGTCTCATGCGTGCCGTCACTCCGGTCCAGGTCGCGCAGGTAGGCCAGGATTCGGCGATTGGCGGAGTTGAGAAACGTGAGTGCGCCGCGGCCAAAGACCTGGAAGAGCTTGCGCAGCGCAATCATGTTGCGCGTCCAGTGCAGCAGGCTGGACTGATCACTGAGCTGCGCCTCCACGTTCACCACCTGATACCCGTAGATGGGGTCCATGATGACCGGAAAGTACAGCCGCGCGGGGTCGCAGCGGGAAAAGCCCGCATTGCGGTCCGAGGTCCACTGCATGGGTGTGCGAACTCCGTTGCGGTCGCCGAGGTAGATGTTGTCACCCATGCCGAGCTCGTCGCCGTAGTACAGAATCGGTGTGCCGGGGAAGCTGAGCAACAGCGAATTCAGCAGCTCAATGCGGCGGCGGTTGTTGTCCACCAGCGGCGCCAGGCGGCGGCGGATGCCCACATTCACGCGCATGCGCGGGTCAGCCGAGTACGCGAAGTACATATAATCGCGCTCCTCGTCGGTAACCATTTCCAGCGTGAGTTCATCGTGATTGCGCAGGAACAGGCCCCATTGGCAACTTTCCGGAATGGGTGGCGTCTGCGCCATGATGTCGGTGATGGGCAGCCGGTCCTCCTGTCGAAGCGCCATGTAAATCCGCGGCATCAGCGGAAAATGGAAGGCCATGTGGCACTCGTCGCCGTCGCCAAAGTAGGGCCGCACGTCGGCCGGCCACTGGTTGGCTTCGGCAAGAATCAGCCGGTTGGAGTATTCGGCATCAATGGCGGCGCGAATGGAGCGAATCACCCCATGGGTCTCAGGCAGGTTTTCGCAACTCGTGCCGTCGCGCTCCACCAGGTAAGGGATCGCATCCATGCGCAGCCCGTCCACGCCCATGTCCAGCCAGAAGCGCATGGCTTTCAGAATTTCTTCAATCACCCGCGGATTGTCATAGTTCAGGTCCGGCTGGTGGGAGAAGAAACGATGCCAATAGTAGGCCTTCGCCGCTTCGTCCCAGGTCCAGTTGGACTTTTCCGTGTCAGTGAAGATGATGCGCGCGTCCTTGTAAAGCTGATCGGTCTGCGACCACACGTACATTTCGCGCTCTGGCGAGCCGGGCGGGGCCAGCCGCGCCGCCTTGAACCAGGGATGCTGATCGCTGGTGTGGTTGATCACCAACTCAATCATTACCTGCATGTTGCGCTCGTGCGCGGCGTGCAGAACGGCCTTGAAGTCCTCCAGCGTGCCGTAGGCCGGATTCACATCCACATAGTTGGCAATGTCGTATCCGTCATCCCGAAGAGGCGAGGGGAAAAAAGGCAGCAGCCAGATGCAGGTGATGCCGAGCTCCTGCAGATAGTCCAGCTTGGACAGCAGACCGGGAAAGTCTCCGATGCCGTCTCCATTCGAATCGCAAAAGGCGCGGATGTGCAGTTCATACAGGATCGCATCCTTATACCAAAGTGGATCCGTTGCGCTTGCCAGCTTTTTCACCCTTACGGTCTCCAATACGGTTGTATGCGTGTTTGCACGGAACGCATTTGTTGGCTGAAGCTCCGCGGCGTGTCACAGCCTGGCAGCGGGCGGCCTTTCTCGCTGCCGCGAGCCGCAATCAGCTCACAAAAAATATTCAAAGTCAGTTTCCACCTTCAGCCGGCGATGAATCAGCAAAATGTGCCCAGACCGTAGCGATGGATTCAGCTCCACATAGTTGTGCGGACCCTGCCACAGGTAGCGCTCGCCGGTCAGCAGGTCTTCCGCTTCGTAGGTGCGGTCGGCCGGAATCTGAAGCTCATCGAGCGGCAGCGTGACATGGCCCAACTGCGTGTGGTGCGGATCAAGATTTACAACTGTGAGAATCAAGTTTGACTGATCCTCCGACTCCTTGCTGTAACAGATCAGCTGGTCATTGTCCGTGGGATGAAAGCGCAGCGACCAGTCGCTCTGCAGCGCCGGATTGCTGTTGCGAATTGCATTCACGCGCGCAATTTCATCCCGAAGGCTGTCGGCACGGTTCAGGTCCCAGTGGCGAATCTGGTATTTTTCTGAGTCCAGATACTCCTCGCTGCCGTGGCGCACAGGGCGGTTCTCCAGCAGTTCAAAGGCGGGCCCGTAGATGCCGTAATTGGCGCCAAGCGTGGCCGCCAGCAGCAGCCGGATGACAAACGCAGCGCGGCCATCCACCTGAAGAAACTCGGTAAGAATGTCCGGCGTGTTGGTCCACTGGTTGGGCCGGAAAAACTCGCGCACCGGCGTCTGCGCCAGCTCACTCAGATAGGTTGTGATCTCCTGCTTGCCATTGCGCCACGGGAAGTATGTATAGGACTGGCTGAAGCCGAGCTTGGCCAGCCGGTACATGATTTTGGGCCGCGTAAAGGCCTCCGCCAGAAACAGCACCTCAGGATGCTCGCCTTTGATCTCGCCGATGACCCACTCCCAGAAGGGAAACGCCTTCGTGTGCGGATTATCCACGCGGAAAATGGTGACTCCCTGCTCGATCCAATAAAGGAAGACACTCTTCAGCTCCTCCCACATGCCGCGCCAGTCTTCGCTCTCAAAGTCGAAGGGATAAATGTCCTGGTATTTCTTCGGCGGATTCTCCGCGTACTGAATGGTGCCGTCCGGCCGTTTGCGAAACCAGGACTCGTGCTCGTGCACGTAAGGATGGTCCGGCGCAACCTGAAAAGCAATGTCGAGCGCGATGGAAAGGTCCAGCTTTTTTGCTTTGGAAACGAATCGCCGGAAGTCGGCGAGTGTGCCCAGCTCGCTGTGGATGGCCTTGTGTCCGCCGTCCGCTGCGCCAATAGCCCACGGACTTCCGCAGTCATCGGGCTCAGCCTGCGGCGTGTTGTTGCGGCCCTTGCGGAAGTTGACGCCGATGGGATGAATCGGCGGCAGATACACCACGTGAAAGCCCATCTCCGCCACATACGGCAGCATCCGCTCGCAGTCGGCAAATGTTCCATGCTTGCCGTTTTCGGCCGCCGTGGAGCGCGGGAAAAACTCATACCACGAGCTGAAGCGAGCGCGCACCGGGTCCACGGCAATGGCGTACTCGCGATCGGATTCGGTGGCGAACTGCCTATCCGGATAGCGCAGAGCCAGCTCGTGCAGCATGGGGTCCGTGGCACGCGTGCGCAGATCATTGGACTTCCTGGCGCTGCGCAGTTCCTTGGCGCGCTCCTTCAGCCAGACGGCATCCGCACCGACGGCGCGCTCGCCTGCAGCGGCCACAAGGTCCGCACCAATCAGGTAATCCACGAGTGCGTCGGATTCTGCCGTGATGCGCTTCAGCAGGTCGCGGCGCCAGGTTTCAAAGTGATCCACCCAGGCCTGCACCTTGAATCCGTAAAGGCCCAGCTCGCTTACGCGGAAGGCGGCCTCCCAGCGGTCGTTGACGAGGGGCCGCATGGGAATCTCGGTCCACTCGCTCGTGTCCTGGCGTCGGGCCAGCAGTGCGGCGCCGATGGCGTCATGCCCATCGGTAAAGATGTCGGCTTCCACGCGCACCTGGTCACCGAGCGTGCGCTTGGCCGGGAACCGTCCGCCGTCCACCACCGGCGAAATGCCTTCAATCACTACGCGTTTGCGTCCATCCATGTCTCTTTCATCCTAGTGCTTCGCGTTGCGCTCTTCCACAAGATGCCGATACAGCGCAATGGTTTGATGCGCGATTGCCGTCCAGCTGAACACCTCTTCCACGCGCCGCCTGCCCGCATCGCCGAAACGGCGGCATTTCTCCGGGTCTTCCAGCAGTTGCTGGATGCGCGCCGCAAGATCGCGGGCAAAGGTGTCGGGGTCGCTGGGAAAACTGGTCACCGGGTCCTGGTCAAAAGGAACCAGGTGGCCGGTTTCGCCCTCCACCACCACTTCCTTGATGCCGCCGGTGGCGCTGGCCACCACTGGCGCGCGGCAGGCCATCGCCTCCAGGTTGATGATGCCGAACGGCTCATACACCGAGGGGCAGCAGAAGACGCGCGCATGGCTGTAAAGCTGGATGGTCTCCTGCCGCGTGACCATCTTTTCAATCCACACAATGCGCGGATGCTGTGCCCGCGCTGCGTCCACTTTGGTGCGCATTTCGGCGGCAATCTCCGGCGTGTCTGGCGCGCCGGCGCACAGCACCACCTGCGTCTCCGGCGGCAGGTGGCGAATGGCATCGACCAGATGTGTCACGCCCTTCTGCCGCGTGATGCGGCCCACGAACAGGACATAGGGCACTGCGGGGTCTACGCCATAATCCGTCAGCGCCGTGGTGTCGCTGGTCTTCTGGTACTCCGCCAGATCGATTCCGTTGTAGATCACGTGAATCCGATCCGGGTCCACATCCGGATAAGCGCGCAGAATGTCTGTCCGCGTGCCCTGCGACACAGCGATAATCGCATCGGCGTCGAGAATCGCGGTGCGCTCCATCCAGGAGCTCATCGCGTACCCGCTGCCCAGCTGCTCCGCCTTCCAGGCGCGCAAGGGCTCTAGCGAGTGCGTAGTAAGCACGAACGGGACGCCGTAAAGTTTTTTGGCCAGGTAGCCCGCCATCGAGACGTACCAGGTATGCGTGTGCACCACATCCACGCCTTTGAGCGCCTTCACCTGCGTCAGATTCAAGCTGAAGGCTTCCAGCGCGCCTTTGAACTTGCCTTCCGTGCCATCGGAAATCTCAGCCCACGGCTCAGCGCCGCGCACATGCAGGTTGCCCTGGTCCAACTGCTGCGGCCCCCAGCAGTGCACCTCAACTTCCATCTCCCGGGCGAGCTCGCGGCTGAGGTAGTCCACATGGACCCCCGCGCCGCCATACACCTGCGGAGGATACTCGCGCGTGAACAATCCGACTCGCATGGATTCCACCCCCAGGTGAAAGACGTGTGACTGCGTGGCACATTGCGTTTGACTTGCCCGAAGGCGTATTGGCTTTTGCCGACCCGCCCGGCAAACGGCTCCTCCGGGCACAGCGAAACGGGTGGACGGGAAGCTCTGGGCTGCGCCGGGCAACCGCTCCCGGTGGCCGCACCGAACGAGTGTAGTAGCTGGCAGCACGGTGCGCAAGCGCGGTGCGGCAACCTTGCAGGAATCTGGGAGGCACCGCCAACACGATGCAGAACCCCGGAAACATGCCCAGCCGCGGCGTCTTGGCGTAGAATTGGGCCGCGTCCGGAAAACGCTTTCGCAGGTTCGTAGTCGGACCTGCGTTTCCGCACCGGATCAATTTCACCGCACGTTCAGGAATGGACTCCTATGATGCCACGCTTTCGCACCCTCGCTGCCACTGCCCTTGCCCTGCCGCTTCTGGGCGTCGGCCTGCTTGCCGCCCACTGCAGCGCCCAGGCCACCACGGAGATTGGCGGGCTGAAAATTGTCACTCTCAAACGCGCCGTGACCAGCAAGACCGAGCCACAGTTCACCAGCATGACGCTTGCCCCCGGCCGCGGCATGGAGCTGATCCAGCTCACCGCCAATTTCCCCGGAAAAGGCAACGTAGACGTGCTGTACACGCCCGGCATTGCCGGCGCAAAGAAAATGCTCGACGTGGACGATGACGCCTTTGGCGACCTGGGCTACCGGCTCGGGGCCGCCTTCCTGGTTCCTTACCCCAACCGCATCATCGGCAAGCTTTCCGCTGACGGCAAAACCGTGACCACCCATTGGAAAGGCCACGCCATCACGCTCCCAGCCAATAACGTGGGCAAACTGCCGGGCGCCATTCGCCACGCCATGCACGGGCTCATCCTCAAGGCCAAAGCCGAAGACGTGCACGTAAAGGACATCGGCGGCGGGCAGGAAGTGACCGCCGTCGTCCATGCGGGCAGCTTTGGCGGACACTGGCTTTCAAAGACTGACCTGCACTACACCATCGCACTCCGCGCCGACGCCATGGATGTAACCATCGTGGCCAAAAACGTGGGCAAGGAGGCCGAGCCCATCGCTATCGGCTGGCATCCCTATTTCAACCTGCCCTCCGGCGATCGCGCCCAGGCTCGCCTGCATGTCCCCGGCTCCATGCTGGCCCAGGTGGACAACTACGACAACGTCTTCCCCACCGGCAAGCTGGTCCCCGTGACCGGGCAGTATGACCTGCGCGCCCCGGACGGAAAGGCCTTTGACAACCACTACTACGACGACAACTGGAGCCACCTCGATTGGGCCAATGGCGCGGTGACCGTGAAGGTGATTGACCCGGCCGCGCACTACGGCGTGAAGATTGAAGGCCTTTCGCCTGAAATCTCCACCATCCAGGCCTACTCGCCCCCGGGCGTCAAGTTTGTCGCCGTCGAGGACCAGTACAACTTTGCCGATCCCTTCGGCAAGGAGTGGGGCAAGATGGATACCGGCATGGTGACTCTGCAGCCCGGCCAGAGCACCAAGTGGCACGTCCGCCTCAAGGTCTATGTGCCGTAAGCACCGGCGCATTTCTGCGGGAACAGCAAAGGCCGGGGACAATTCCCCGGCCTTTCTCTCTTGCGCAGCGCTCACTGCACGAACGTCTGCTTCACGCGCCTCGAGCGCAGAAAATACGGAATCCAGGTCAGCGCGCTCATCACGGTTCGCGCCAGGTGGGTGAGCCGCCAATCCCGCCGGCAATCTGCGTCTCCAATTTGAATAGGGTAGCGTTTTCCCCTGCCTGAGAGGCCGACCGCGGATTCCGCCGGGCAACCGGCCCGCGCCGGCTGCCATCTTTACCGGGAAAGGTCGCCACGTCGGCGGCCGGAAGGGAGCTGTACACCATGCCAATCCCCCAACGGCTGGTCCGCTTCGCCCTCGTTCTGTCCCTCGGCGCGCTTTGCCTCGCCGCTCTCCCCGCCCGGGCCCAGTTGCCCAAAGGCGACCTCTTCTTCGGCTACAGCCGAACCGGCAACGACGCCTTTTACCCCAACGTGGGTGGGTTGAATGGCTGGGAGGCCTCCGGTTATCTGAAAATCCAAAAGCCCTTTCTGGGTGTCGAGGCCGATGTGTCCCATTATGGTCTTGGCGCCAACGCCGTCATCCCTCGAACCACCCTGTACCTCTTCGGCCCCCGTGTCACCGTGGGCTTCGCCGGAGTGCACCTGTTCGCCCACGGGCTGGTGGGCGGGGAGCACTCGGTCAACACCAGCGCCAGCCTCCCTGTCTCCGCCAACGCATTGACGTACGCGCTGGGTGGTGGGCTGGACGTCCCCCTTGCGCCGTTCTTTGGCTGGCGAGTGCAGGGCGACCGCATCTGGGTTCCCTCGCTGCCTTCCACGGGCGGCACTCCAGCGCGCTTCAGCACCGGCATTGTCTTTCGTTTCTAACACTTGGAGGAGTGGCGGCCGGGCGTAATCCCAGCCAGCCGGTCTTCGTCCAATTCCATGTGGAAACAGCTCCCGTTCGCTTTCGATGCCCCTGCTGCGGTCACAGAACCCTGGACGCGCCCGGCGCAATGGCCCTGTGCCCCGCCTACTGGTGGGAGGACGACGGCCGGGAGGACGCTGACGCCGCCTAGATTCTCTACACGGTGAACGGCTCCCTCAGCATGCGCGAAGCCCGCGACAGCCACGCCCGCTTTGGAGCCGCGGACTCCCGGTTTCTGCCCCACGTCCACAAACCGCACGACACTGAGAAGTAACGTGCCTTTTGGTGTGCCCGCGGAGGAGGAAACGCCCCGGCTGGTTTGACCCTTCCAGCAAACCCTCTTACCATGAAATCAGGTATATCCCCAGCCACACTCAGCCGTTTCCAAGGGGGAAGCGGAAGGCAGAAGTGGCAGTTTGTTTGGCGCAAGTTGCGCCCGGAAGGCAAAACGTTGAGCTCTACCGACACCCTCGAACACAACACCCAGCCCGAAGAGACCGAGGCTGCCCACGACCACGAAGGTCATGACCACGAACACAGCCACGATCAGCCGCACACGCACGGCCCGGTTCTCAACCCCGAATGCACCCGCGAGTTGGTGCTCGATATCCCCGCCGAAGATGTCTCCAAGTCCTTCCGCGGCGTGGTTCGCAATTATCAAAAGTACGCCAAGCTTCCCGGCTTCCGCCCCGGCAAAGTGCCGGAGTCGGTGGTCCGCCGCCGCTTTGCCACGGAGATTCGCAAGGAAGTCATCGACAGCCTGCTGCCCGAGCGCTTTAACCAGGGCGTGCGCGACATGGGCGTGCAGCCCGTGGGCCAGCCCCAGGTGACCGAGCTGACCGTCGACGACGGCCAACCGCTGCACGTGAAGGCGGTGTTTGAATACATCCCGGCTTTTTCCATTGAAGGCTATGACAAGGTCACCGTAGAAAAGCCCGCGGTGGAAGTGACCGAGGAAGAGTTCCGGCGCGAGCTGGAAGAGCTGCGCGAGTCGCGCGCCACCATTGAGCCCGTGGAAGAGGACCGTGCGCTGGCCGACGGCGACTGGGCACAGATCAGCTACAGCGGCATCCTCACCGGCGAGCCCGAAGCGGTGCCCGTGGCGGGCCAGGATGCGCTGGTGGAAATCGGCGGCAAGGACACCGTGGAGGCCTTTACCCAGGTGCTGCGCGGCGCCAGGGCCAACCAGGAGTTGAAGGCGGAAGTCACCTATCCCGCCGAGTACCCTGAGGCCCGGCTGGCCGGCAAGACCGTTGCGTATGACCTGACCGTTCAGGCCATCAAGAAGCGCACCGTGCCCGAGCTGAACGACGAATTTGCCCAGGAGATGGGCAATTACGAATCGCTGGCCGACCTGGAAAGCCGCGTGCGCGAGCACATGACCAACCGCAAGCGCCACAACGTGGAATCCGAGACCAAGGACAAGCTGTTTGCCGCGCTGACTGAGAAGTTCAGTTTCTCAGTGCCGGAGTCGCTGGTCCAGGACCAGATTGATCACCGCCTGGAGCGCGGCCTGCGCGCACTGGCGGCCCAGGGCATGGAAGCCGAACAGATGCGCAAGCTGGACTTTACCCGCCTGCGCACGGCGCAGCGCGATGGCGCCGTAGCCGAGGTGAAGGCCTTCCTTCTGATGGACCGCATCGCCGAGGCCGAGGGCATTACCGTAAGCGACGAGGAAGTGGAACAGGAAGTGCAAATGGCGGCACTCCAATCCCGCGAGCCGGTGGAGACCCTCCGCGAGCGTTTGACGAAGGACGGCGGCCTCGCTAGAATCCGGGAACAAATGAAGCGCGAAAAGACCGCGAATCTGCTGTATGAAAGGCTACCCGCCTAGCGCGATTGGGCGGCAGAACACGCCGCGCGGACCCGGCCTGCACCTTCCGGACCCGCACGGTCATCCAAAGGAACGGGAACGCAACGGTCCCCCAACGGAAGAGCGAGAAAAAGACTCAATGGCATTGGTTCCCATGGTGGTTGAGCAGACGAGCCGGGGCGAGCGCGCCTACGACATCTACTCCCGTCTGCTACGCGACAACATCATCTTTCTTGGCACGCCGATTGACGACCAGGTGGCCAATCTCATCGTTGCCCAAATGCTCTTCCTCTCCGGCGAAGACCCGGAGAAGGACGTGCAGCTCTATATCAATTCTCCGGGCGGCTCCATCACCGCCGGCCTGGCCATTTATGACACCATGCAGTTCATCAAGAACAATGTGGTGACCTACTGCATCGGGCAGGCTGCCAGCATGGGCGCATTTCTGCTGCTGGCCGGCACGCCGGGCAAGCGCTTTGCCCTGCCCAACTCCCGCATTCTCATCCATCAGCCGTCCATGGGCGGGCTCAGCGGACAGGCCACGGACATCGACATTCACGCCCGCGAAATTTTGCGCATCCGCGAAATCACGAACAACCTGATGGCCAAGCACACCGGCCAGCCGCTGGACCGCATTGAGCGCGACGTGGAACGCGACTTCATCATGAACGCGCAACAATCCAAGGAATACGGCATCATCGACGAGATTATCGACCGGCCGCGCACGTAGCGGCCACGCAGTATCCACGTATTCAGACAAAGTTTTTCAGGGGGTAGTCCAATGAAAACGCGCACGGGACCCGAAGAAGCGCTGCGCTGCTCGTTCTGCCACAAATCGCAGGACGCGGTGGCCAAACTGATCTCGTCGCCCAGCGACTATCCTCGCGCCTACATTTGCGATGAATGCGTGGCGGTCTGTAACTCGATTCTCGAGGACGACCGCGGCGAGGCGCATCCGGCCGCGGCCGCCGGCCATCTGCCCAAACCGCAGGAAGTGAAAAGCTTCCTCGACGACTTTGTCATCGGGCAGGACCAGACCAAGAAGAAGCTCGCCGTCGCCGTTTACAACCACTACAAGCGCATCCAGATGAACCGCATGCGCAACAACGAAGTGGAGCTGAGCAAGTCCAACATCCTGCTCATCGGCCCCACCGGCTCCGGCAAAACGCTGCTGGCGCACACCCTGGCCAAGACACTCGACGTGCCCTTCGCAATTGTGGATGCCACCACGCTCACTGAGGCCGGTTACGTTGGCGAAGATGTCGAGAACATCATCCTCAAGCTGCTGCAGGCCGCCGACGGGGACGTGACCCGCGCCCAGCAGGGCATCATTTACATCGACGAGATTGACAAGATCGGCCGCAAGGACGAGAACCCCTCCATCACCCGCGACGTGAGCGGCGAAGGCGTACAGCAGGCCCTGCTCAAGATTCTCGAGGGCACCGTGGCCAACGTTCCGCCGCAGGGCGGGCGCAAGCATCCGCACCAGGAGTTCACCGCGGTCGACACCACCAATATTCTGTTCATCTGCGGCGGCGCCTTTGTCGGCCTGGAGCGCGTTGTGGGCCGCCGCATCGGCAAGAAAGCACTCGGCTTCAAGACCTCGGAGACGGAGGCCGAGGCGGCAACCCCGCGCTCGCATCGCGACACGGAGCTGCTGCGCAAGACCGAACCGCAGGACCTCATCAAGTACGGACTCATTCCTGAGTTCGTCGGTCGCCTGCCGGTGATGGGCGTGCTCGACGAGTTGGACGAGGCCGCGCTGATCGAGATCCTCACCAAGCCGCGCAACGCCATCCTCAAGCAGTACCAGCGCCTGCTGGAGTATGAAAATGTACGTCTGCACTTTACGCAGGATGCCACCGCTGCCGTGGCGCGTGAAGCGCTTGCCCGCAAGGTGGGCGCGCGCGGCCTGCGCATGATCCTGGAAGAACTGATGCTCGACCTGATGTATCACCTGCCGTCCAGCAAGCGCGTGCGAGATCTGGAGATCACGCGCGAAATGGTGGAGCGCCGCGACCTGTCGCTCTGCCTGCTGGAAAAAGCCGGCTAGTCCAAACCCCTTTTGCGGGCGGGTGCGCTGCCCATGCCTTCGTTCCCTGGCATGGGCGTGCTGCACTTCTTCTCCACCCGATCGCTTTTTGCGCTGTACAATCCCAGCATGAGCCGCTGAACCGCTCGGCGTTGAAGCCGGAGCGGTGCTGGCGCGTCTAATAGTTTAAGGTACCCCCCAATGACCGCTTCCCGTGAAAAGTCCGAGTCTCGCAAGCTTCCCATGATGCCCATCCGGGACATGGTGATCTTTCCGTACATGATGACGCCCTTTGTGGTGGGGCGGCTTTCCAGCGTGCGCGCGCTGGAAGAGGCGCTCAACGGCGACCGCAAGATTTTTCTGGCTTCGCAGCATGACGCCTCCATTGACGAGCCGCGTGCCCGGGACATCTACCAGGTCGGTTGCATCTGCAGCATCGTGCAGAGCGTCAAAATGCCCGACGGCAACATCAAGGTGCTGGTGGAAGGCGTGGAGCGCGCAAAGTCCACTGAGGTGAATGACCGCGACGGCTTCTTTGTGGCCACGGTTCGCACCGGCAAAGCGGATTTTGAGATGACGCCGGCTGTTGACCAGCTGATGCAGCGCGTCACCACCCTATTTGAGCAATACGTCAAGCTGCAGCAGTCGCTCAATTACGAGACCATCATCGCCTCGGCGCGCATGGATGAGCCGGCCAAGTTGTCGGACACCATTGCCGCGAACCTGCAGATTGGCATTGAAGAAAAGCAGGAGCTGCTGGCTATCTTCGATCCGCCCACGCGTCTGGCCCGCATCGCGGACGTGCTCGACATCGAAATTGAGAAGCTCGACCTCGACCGCAACATCCAGTCCCGCGTGAAGCGGCAGATGGAGCGCGCGCAAAAGGAGTACTACCTCAACGAGAAGATCAAGGCCATCCAAAAGGAACTGGGCCGTGGCGAGAAGGGCGAGTTCGACGAGCTGCGCAAGAAGATCGAGTCCGCCGGCATGCCCAAGGACGTGCTCGAAAAGGCCATTCAGGAGCTGAAGAAACTGGAGGCCATGCCGCCCATGTCGGCCGAGTCCACCGTCAGCCGCAATTACATTGACTGGCTGCTGGCCGTGCCTTGGAAAAAGCGCTCCAAGGAAACCCGCTCCATCGATTTCGCAGAGAAAGTGCTGAACGAGGACCACTACGGCTTGGAGAAAATCAAGGAGCGCATCCTCGAGTTCCTCGCCGTTCGCCAGCTGGTCAAGAACCCCAAGGGTTCCATCCTCTGCTTTGTTGGACCGCCGGGAGTGGGCAAAACGTCACTGGGCATGTCCATCGCCAAGGCCACCGGCCGCAAGTTCGTGCGTCTCTCCCTGGGCGGCGTGCGCGACGAAGCGGAGATTCGCGGCCATCGCCGCACGTACATCGGCGCCATGCCCGGCCAGATCATCCAGCACATGAAGCGCGCCGGCACCAAGAATCCCGTCTTCCTGCTGGACGAAGTGGACAAGATGGCGTCGGACTTCCGCGGTGATCCCGCCTCCGCGCTGCTGGAGGTACTGGACCCGGAGCAGAACACGACCTTCCAGGATCACTACCTCGACGTGGACTACGACCTCTCGCAGGTACTCTTCGTCGCCACGGCCAACGTGTTGCACACCATCCCCGCCGCGCTGCAGGACCGCATGGAAGTGCTGCGGCTGCAGGGATACACCGAGCACGAAAAGCTCGAAATCGCGCGCCAGTACCTGGTGAAGAAGCAGCGCGAACAGACCGGGCTGAGCGAGAAGAACATCCTCTTCCGCGACGATGCCATTCTCGAAATCATTCGCAACTACACGCGCGAGGCCGGCGTCCGCAATCTGGAACGCGAAATCGGCAACGTGTGCCGCAAGGTGGCGCGCCGCGTGGTGAAGAAAGGCGCCAAGCACAAGGAAGAGCTCACCGCGGCCAACATCAGCGAGTTCCTCGGCGTGGCCCGTTTCCGCGAGTCGGAAGTGCACGAGAAGAGCGAAGTAGGACTGGTCACCGGCCTTGCGTGGACTGAAGTCGGCGGCAGCATCCTCACCACAGAAGTGCAGGTGCTCGACGGCAAAGGCAAACTCACCATAACCGGCCAGCTTGGCGATGTGATGCAGGAGTCGGCACAGGCGGCGCTCAGTTATATCCGCGGCCGCGCTCAGGCGCTCGGCCTCAGCCGCGAGTTCTATCGCAACGTGGACCTGCATCTGCACGTGCCGGAAGGCGCCATCCCCAAGGACGGCCCCTCGGCCGGCATAACCATGGCCACGGCCCTGGCCAGTGCACTGGCAAAAATTCCCGTCCGGCGCGACATTGCCATGACCGGCGAAATCACGCTGCGGGGCAAGGTGCTGGCCATAGGCGGCCTGAAGGAGAAGCTGCTGGCCGCTTTGCGCGCCGGCATTTTTGAGACGATTCTGCCCCGCGCCAATGAGAAGGATGTGGCCGAATTGCCAGACAATATCAAAAACTCCATGAAGCTCCACTTTGTGGACACCATGGATGACGTGCTGGCGCTGGCTCTGGAAAGCCCGCTCCCTGCACCCGTTCCCGGCGATCCGGAAGTGATGGGCACGGTGCCTCCCGGCGAGGTGGCAAGCGGACAGGTGGCCCGGCAGTAGCGCCGCATGCGCCTGCCGACTTCTTATGCAATACTCCACTCAATTCCTTCTTTCGGCCCTGGATGCGGCACAGTTCCCTGTCCCTGACGTCCCAGAGATTGCCTTCCTCGGCCGCTCCAACGTGGGCAAATCCAGCCTGCTGAATTCGCTCGTGGGAGACAAGGCGGCGAAGGTCTCGCAGACGCCCGGCCGCACGCGCGCCATCAACTTTTTCGCCCTGCTTGACCAGCGCCAGAAGCGCCGGCTCGTCTTCGCGGATCTGCCCGGTTACGGCTACGCCAAAATCTCCAAATCCATCTCTGCCGGCTGGCCAGCCTTCATTGAGCCGTATCTTGCCGAGCGCGAAACCCTGAGCCTCTGCATCTGCCTGGTGGACTCGAACATTCCGCCGCAGCCGAGCGACCGCCAACTCATCGACTGGATGCGTCACGCCGGCCGCAGCTTCGCCGTCGTCGCCACCAAGGTGGATCGCCTCAGCGGCAACGAGCGCACCCGGAATCTGGCCGCGCTCAAAAAGGGACTGGAACTTGAGGATGTGTTGGCAGTCTCCGCAAAAACCGGCTACGGCGCGAAGGATCTGTGGGCTCGGATTGAAGCTGCGGGCGGCGGACAACAGTAGTTTTCAGCCCGCGTTCTCCGGAACCGCGAGAGGCTTCCACTCTATCGCGAAAAGCTCGCCACCCAGGCGCAGACTCGTCCACACAGGAGCACCAAGCTCGCCCCGGCTCACCGCCTCACGCACCCGCTCCACAAATGCCTGCGCGGCCTGCGGCCGGCAGCGAAGTACACGCACCCCGCGGGCCAGTCTGCTCCCATAGCGCGGCGCATGTCGCAGCCAGCGCCGGGCCGTCTGCTCCTGCTCACTCAGGCAAACCAGCGCCATTGCATCCAGCTTCGGCATCCACAGCGCGGTCATCTCCGTCACGCTCCAGGCAAGCCACGCCTCTTCGGGCATCACCGGCGCCGCTGCAATCTTCCTCGCGTCCGGCGACACAAGCGCAGCGCCGCGAAGCTCACCGTCCACTTCCGCCAGAAGATCCGGCTGCACGCCGCGCGCCACCATCTCGCGCTCCACCGCTGCCGCAGACGCGCCCACGCACACCGCCACCGGCTCGCACTTGCGAATTTCGTTCTTCAGAATTCGCAGGGCCTCATCCAGCGACGTCACCAGAAAATCCACCACGCCATCGCGAATCGCCTGCTTCTGCGCAGTCGCATCGGCAGTCGCTGTCAGTGTTGCCGTTCCGGCCACGTTGCCCGCCAGCACCAGCGCGCGGCCAAGCGCATCCAGTTCGCCTGCATACACAAGTCGGCCGCCAAGTCCCAGCTCTGCGCCGCCCGGCGCACTCGTCGCGGCGGAGGCGTGCTGCATCAGGCTGCAATAGAATCCCTCCGCCCGAGCCAACAAATCCAGCACGCCGCTGCGTGCCGCTTCCTGTGTGCTGTCTTGTTGGCTTCCGCGCCTGGTTCCGCTGCCTGGCATGGCTTTCCTTCAGTCCCCTGCTGGATCTCCGTGCTTGCGTTCACGGACAAAAAATATCAGCACGCCCGGCTTGGCGACGGGCTTCCAAGCATCCGCTTTCTCCGGCTTGGCGCATCCGTCCGTCGCGGCCACCCCGGAGGCAAGAATCTTTGCCACCGAATACCATAGGCGCTCGCCCGGATAGTCCTCCGGAGCCACATCGCAGTGCATGTAGATCTCCATCGACTCGTCGTAGGCGGCCTCCACTGAGACCCACTTGGCCGAAGCCGGCAGCGTCACCAACGCGGTTGCGTCCTCATTCTGGCGAACCCAGTCGGCGTGAATCGGAGGCTGCTTGTCCACGCGTACCATCAGGTTTGAGGGCGCCAGAATTTTCCCCGTCTTTCCGTCCAGCACGCGCACTGTGAACGTTCGCGTAGCTTGCGCATGCAGCACTCCGCCAAGCATCAACAGGCAAATCCCGGTCACCAGCGCAATTTGTTTCCTTCTCATTCCGATTGTCCTCTGTCTTCACCAGGTCGAGTAGGGCTGGCCGTCTGTACCGTTATCCTGTGAGCCTGAGTGCACATCGTCGATGCCTGGTTCGGTCTGGTCGAGGGAATACATGGCATCGCTCGTGTCGGTCACCCAGGTATCGCGGCTGTGGGTCATGGGGTCTTCCGGAATCGCCCGCAGATATCCGCTCTGCACCAGGTCGTCCAGCGTCTGCGGCGCCTTCTGCTTGTCCATGGTGTAGGAGTCAATCGCCGCGCGCATCACGTGCAGGTCTTCCTTCAGCACTGCTTCTCTGGCCGAGCGGATGGCGGAGACAAAGCGCGGCACGGCCAGCGTCGCCAGAATTCCGATGATGGTCATCACCACGATCAGTTCCAGCAGCGTAAAGCCCGCGTCCTGTCTGCGAATCTTCGCCATTGTCATCCTTACCACGTTGAATACTTGGTGCCGTCCAGGGCCGTTCCCTGCGACTTGGAATACACGTCAAACACGCTCTGTCCGCCATAGCTGTCTGAATCGGGATCATCCTCCATCGAGCGCAAACCCCACTCCGTGTTGCCGGTCATCGGGTCCACCGGAATCCGCCGCAGAAACTTCAGCTTCTTTCCCTGCACATCCACGCCGTTCACCAGCGTGTCCAGGTCCGGCGGATAGTTCTGGCTGTCCACCTTGGTTTGGAACGCGCCCCTGTCCGCCGCGTCCTTGTAGTGGTCGATTGCATCCCGCATCTGCCACAGTTCCCGGCGCAGCTCGCGCTCTTTTTGCCGCTTCACCTGGAAGCGCGCCACCGGAACCGCCGCCGATGCGAGAATCGCCAGAATGGCGATCGTCACAATCAGCTCCATCAGCGTAAGGCCGCGTTCCGACCGGCGTCTCGTGGGCCGCTCCCTCCTAATCTGCACTCTTACTTCACCACAACAGTGGCCTGCGCGGCCTGGGCCTGCACCGGTTGCTGCGCGGTGTTCAGGGCCGCAGGGTGCAGAATCGTGATGGCGCTATCCCCGGCAGCCTTGGCCTGGAAGCTCAACATGCACACCACGCCCGCACCGCTTACGCCCGCCGCGCCCGGAGGACGCGAGGCGTTCAGCACAATCGTGCCCGGGCCATCATCGCGATGCACCAGCGCAACCGCCTGCCCGTCCCGGCCCAGAAAATCCCCGTTGCTCACGTTCACCAGCGAAAGCTTTGCCGGGTCGTACTGAATCTGCAACGGAACCGAAGCAATGTCTCGCGCGCCAGAGATGACCACCGGCACTTGAAACGTGGTGCCCGGAGCAATGTTGCGCGGCATCACCATGTTCAGGCGCAGCGCTTCGGCGCCCTGCCCGGCTGGCCCCGCGACAGGTTGCCCGGCAGGCTGCGCAGCCGGCGGCGGCCCGCCCATATTGCCTTCCGCAGCCGAGCGCAATTGCGTCAGCGCCTCGGCCCCTGCCGCCTGCACACCCTGCCCCGGCAGCGGCGCCACCGTGGACGAAGGCTCGACCTGCCTCATCCTCGCCGACGCGGCGCTGGTGCCGTTGCCTGGCGCAGCACTGGAAACTTGCCGCAACTCAATCGTCTGGCCCGGGCCCGTATCAATGGGACGCAGATTCACCGGCGTCAAATCCGGCGAGCGCACAATGTGCGGAATCATCAGGAAGACAATCTCGTCGTCCTGCGTCGTGTGGTCCTTGGCTCCGAATAAATACTTCAGAATCGGAATTGAGCTGAGCCCTGGAATCCCGGTCCAACTCTCCTGGTCCTGCTGGTTCAGGATGCCGCTGATAATGTTGGCTTCGCCCTCGTGCAGCCGCACCACCTGCTCGCTCGTTTTCTGCGCGATAATCGGCTCAGTCACGCCGCTGATCGTGGACGATCCGCTCTGCGAGGTAACCCCGATCTTGATCTTCAGCGTGATGTCGTCGTCAAAGTGCACCGTCGGCGTCACTTCAATGTTCACGCCCACGTCCAGGTACTGGAACTGCGTGTTCACCAGCGAGCTCACCAGCGCCGTGGCCGCGCCGGTCTGGTAGGAACCCGTCGCTATCGGAATGCGCGATCCGATTTTCATAGTCGCCTTCTGGTCATCCGTGGCGCGGATGCGGGGGTTCTGCAGAATCTTCGTGCTCGAGTTGGTCAGCAGAAAGTTGGCCGTGGCCGCACTCACCGTCACCGCAAAGTCGGACGCTTTCAGATGAGCAAGGTCATAGATGCTGGGCGTGGTACTTGTGCTGCCGGTCGTGCCCGTCGTGGTCGAGCCCGAGGTGGAACTGCTGGTCGACGAAGTCTGCAGCGCCACGCTGGCGCTGTTGGGCCACGCAATGCCCAGGTTGCGCTCCCAGTTTTTGCTCACCTCCAGCACGGCAATGTCCACCACCACCTCCGGCCGCGCCTTGTCCAGGTCGTTGATCAGTTTCTGTGCCAGCAGCAGCTCATCCGGCGTAGCCCGCATCACAATCGCGTTCTGGCTCTGCACGCCGTACACCTTGGCGCTCGGCATCACGTTGCGCAGGGCCGTCTGCACGTCGTTCAGGTCATTCTGCTGCCAGGCATTTGTCAGATAAAAAGTCTGCACCGCCTGCTCTTCCAGCTCATTGCGCTTGCCGCGTGTGTTGGCCGCCACAAAAATCGTATTGTTCGTCACCGGCCGCCAGAAGGTGTTGGACATGGTGCCCACAATCCGCAACGCATCCAGCAGAGACACATTGGCCAGGTCCACCTGAATCCGCCGGCCCACAAACTCCGGGTCAAACAGCACGTTAACGCCCGCAGCCTTGCCGATTGCCTGGTACACAACCTTGGTGTCCTCCACCATGTGCAGCGTCAGCGGCTCGTTGGAGAGCGGCTTGAGCTGCGGCGGTGCGGCCATCGAGTCAATCGCCGTCTGCTCACCGGGAGTTTCCGGCAGGCCCGATTCGCTCATCGGCATCATCTTTCCGTCGCGGTTCCGGATGATGGCGATCTCCTGCTGCGCGGCCTCGTTGCCGGGGTCAATCTCGGCAGCCCGCAGCAGTTCCACCAGCGCGGCCTGCTCCTGGCCGGCGCGCAGTAGCTGGCGGCCCTTGGTCACGTGCATGGCCGCAGCCGTCTCCCGCACGCGATACAGCGCCGTGCGGAAGCTCAGGTCCCGCGGGTCCATGGAATACGCTTTTTGATAATTCTGATAGGCGGCGTCGTAGTTCTGGCTCGCCTCAGCGGCCTGTCCGGCCTTGAAGTAGGACTTGGCCGACTCCGCATGCAGCGGGGCGCAGGCCGGGCCGCAAACGGCCAACAGTGCGAAAAGGGCGATCCAGACCGTAAGCCTGGAAGCAACTGGAGCAGTAGCGCGGCCGGTCATCGAACTCCCATGCGTCCGGGCCGGATCGTCATTGCCGATCGTCCCCTGCGGGCCGCCTTGGCCACCCTTGACGCAAATCTTCATCCTGGCAATTGCCATCCAAGAATGCCTCATTTTAGCAAAGCCTTGCCAACAAAGGGGCGAAATGCCCGGAGACTGCCTTGCGCCTCATCAACGCATCCTCCGCGACCTTCGGCCTCTGTTTCTGCCCCAATGCTACGATGAGATTCTGAGGTTAGTTTCCCATGGCCCGCCAGACCAGCCACGTCATCGTCCCAAAGGACCCTTCCGGGCCGCAAAAGCCCGCGCGTCCCCGCGACGCTGTGGCCTCCGGCGAGCGCGACGCAGCCCACAATCGCGCCGCCAGCCATAACTACTTTCTGCTGGAGAAGGTTGAAGCCGGCATCGCCCTGCGTGGAACTGAGGTTAAGTCCATCCGCGAAGGCAAAGCCAACCTGAGAGACTCCTACGGCCTCATCAAAGACGGCGAAGCGTTTCTGCTCAACGTGCATATCGGACCCTACTCCCACGGCAACCTGGCCAACCACGACGAAACCCGCACCCGCAAGCTCCTGCTCCATCGCGAGGAAGTTCGCAAGCTACAGTCGAAGACGCAGATCAAGTGGCATACGCTCATCCCCATCCGGCTCTACTTCCGCAACGGCCGCGTAAAGTGCGAACTGGCCGTGGCCAAAGGCAAGCAGGACTGGGACAAGCGCGAAACCGAGCGCCGCCGCGAGGCCGACCGCGAAGCCCGCGCCGCCGTCAACGCCAGCAAACATCGCACGGGCCGCTGACCCTCCCGCAGCCCACAAAATAGCATTGAGGACACCATGAACGCTCATTTGTCGTTTGCTTCGCTTGCCGAAATCGAGACTGAACTGCTTGCCATTCCAGCCGCGGACTCCCAGACCGCCAAGGGCCCGGACGCGCGGCCCATGCCCGTGCTGCTCACCGGCGACCCCGCCGTGCAGGCTGCTGCCGCAGCCGTCCTGGCCAGCGGCGAGTTCCAGGCCGCAGCCAATGAAACGCTGCTGCTCCACGCCCCGGCAGGACTCAAAGCCCGCCGCCTCCTCCTCGTCGGCCTCGGCAAGCAGGCCAAGGCCACCGTGCACAGCGTGCGCAACGCCGCCGGAACCGCCGTCCGCGCCGCCAAGCCGCGCAGCGTGCGGAATCTCGTCTTCGCCCTGCCGGATGCCGCCGCCCTTCCCGCCGCTGCCTGCGCCCGCGCCGCCGCGGAAGGCGCCTTCGTAGGCGACTACGACCCCGACACCTACCGCACCGACCGCAAAGACCTGAGCATCGACTCCTTTACCGTGGCCGCGCCCGCCTCCGCCGGCAAGCCCGTCGTCGAGGCCGCTTTTGCCGAGGGCGTCATCGTGGGCGAAAGCCAAAACTTCACCCGCACCCTGGTCAACGAGCCGGGAAACAAGCTCACCCCCACCATCCTGGGCCAGCGCGCCGCTGCCATGGCGGCGGAGGTCGGTCTGCACTGCGAGGTCTGGTCCACGGAAAAACTCCACGAGCTCAAAATGGGCGCATTCTGGAGTGTCTCTCAGGGCTCCGAGGAGCCGCCGGCACTCATCGTCCTGCGCTATGAGCCGGAGGGCGTCTCCGAAGGCCCCGTCCTCGGCCTCGTCGGCAAAGGCATCACGTTTGACACCGGCGGCATCTCCATCAAGCCAGCCGACAAAATGGAATTGATGAAGTACGACATGGCCGGCGGCGCCGCCATGCTCGGCGCCATGCGCGCCATTGCCCTGCTCAAGCCCCGCGTGCGCGTGCTCGGCATTGTGTGCGCGGCAGAGAACATGCCCGACGGCAAGGCGCAGAAGCCCGGCGACGTGCAAACCGCCATGTCCGGCACCACCAT
>DATKTQ010000287.1:0-8722 GCA_035531055.1 Occallatibacter sp.
GTGGGATTTCCTGCCTGCCCAGGCCGCCCAAGAATCGCCCACGGTGCGGCTTATCCAGCCTCTCTGGACGCGTAGCTCAACTGGCAGAGCATTCGGCTCTTAACCGACAGGTTGTAGGTTCGATTCCTACCGCGTCCACCATCAAGTCTACAGCTTTGCGAATGGCATGGGGTCATCCTCAGGGATGCCACTTGTCGTATTCTGCTGAATGTCATTTTCTCGGAAGCGCTACCGAAGAGTACGTCTTCCATGACTGCTCGGATTGCGCCGCTCTCTGCAAACATTTCCGCAGACTTGCAGGCCACCGCGGGGTGAAGTTAGGTGCTGGGCGAATCCTTGCTCGTTGTGAGGTACTTTGTGGTTCCGCAAGCGACAGCGACGCTCGCATCTGGCGCATTCTGCGCGGCGACTAGAAGCGCCGAGTATTCCGATACTCCCACAGCGTGGGCGAGTGAGTGGATGACCGCCAATGGCTCAAGGTATGTGAGGGCGACCCGCAAACCTGGCACCGTGCTCGACACTCTCTTGCCTTTGGCGCAAGACCAAAGCTGTGCGTCCATCCGAAACTTCCCGCAGTGGACAGGAGTAGGTTCCACAAGGGCGCCCCGTACTTGAGAGTGTGGCGAATAAGTCTCTTCATCTCCGTCTGACCCTACGCCAACAAGGCTGGGATGAATGTGCAATTCTGCACGACTCTCAAAAAAATTGAATGAACAGCGTTCTAAGGAAAGGTGAGGGGGCGGCATCAGCGCGGAAGGGGTGCGACCTTCGCGGGAAGTTTCCCCGCAAAATATAGATTCGCTGACGCCGCCGTTGGGCGGGAGCACCTGGTAACAACGTTGCATAACCTTTTCCGCGAAGGCTGTGCAATTTTGCTCACAGCTCTTGAAACGTTCGCCACACTCCAGCGCTTCGATGTTGAAGAAATTGCCGAAAGAGACGCTGCGAGTGTTCGGCGTCCTATCGCGTAAAGGCGGCGGCTTCAACTGCGCCTGGTCACTGCTCAGGACCGCGCAGTTCCCATCCGGCTGACAGTTCCGCTGCGCGACCACTATAATCCTCTTTCGAATGCATCCGATTCGGAACCTCATCGTGGATGACCCCGATCCTGCGGGTTGGTGTGGATGCTGTGCAGCGCAGTCTCGTTCCCTTCTAGATCAATCTCTCTTGCGTTTCAGGAGCAAACCTTCGTGACTTCCTCACTGTTTCCGCTCCCATCGTGCCATCCAGGAGCCAACATCGAATGAAAGCACTTGTTCTCACGCGCTATAACCATCTGGAACTCATGGAGCAGCCAGCGCCTGCGCTGGAACCCGGACAGGTTCTCATCCGCGTTGCGGCCTGCGGCATCTGCGGCAGTGACGTGCATGGCTACGATGGCACCTCAGGCCGGCGCATCCCACCCATTGTCATGGGACACGAGGCCGCGGGAACCGTTGCTGAAGTGGGCGCGGGTGTCGGTCGCTTCAAATCCGGTGACCGCGTTACGTTTGACTCCACCGTGTATTGCGGCGCCTGCTTCTTCTGCACGCGCGGCCAGGTCAACCTCTGTGAGCACCGCCAGGTTGTCGGCGTCTCCTGCGGCGAATACTCGCGCAACGGCGCCTTTGCGGAGTACGTCGCCGTTCCAGAGCGCATCGTCTATCGCCTCCCTGACGAAATGCCTTTCGCGGAGGCGGCCATGCTGGAGGCCGTTTCAGTCGCGCTCCATGCCGTCGGTGTCAGCCGGCTCTCCGGTAAGGAAACCGCACTGGTCATCGGCGCGGGCATGATCGGCCTGTTGACCATGCAGGCAGCCTTCGCGGCCGGCTGCAGTCGCGTCTTCATTGCCGATATCGACCCCAGCCGTCTGGTGCTCGCCGCATCACTCGGCGCCACGCAGACGATCGCGCTTTCCGGCGCAGAGCTGGTGCGCGAGTGCCTGCGCCTCACCGATAATTTCGGCGTCGACATCGTTCTGGAAGCGGTGGGACGCACGGAGACGATTGCCGCCGGCATTGATGCTTGTCGCAAAGGCGGAACTGTTACGCTCATCGGCAACATCACGCCGGAAGTCACCATTCCCCTGCAGAAAGTTGTCAGCCGCGAGATTCGTCTTCAAGGTTCCGCGGCCTCTTCCGGAGAGTATCCGCGGGCCATTCAGCTGGTCAGTTCGGGCATTATCCGCGTGCAGCCCCTGATTTCCGCCGTGGCTCCGTTGGTCGAAGGACCTGAATGGTTCCAGCGGCTCCACGCGCGCGAGCCCAGTCTGATGAAGGTCGTCCTCACGCCCGATTGGGAGGCATTGTGAACGCGCCACTCTTTGATCTCGCCGGCCAGGTCGCTATCGTCACCGGCGCCAGCCGTGGCCTTGGCCGCCAGTTTGCTCTCGCTCTGGCAAGGGCAGGCGCAGATCTCGTCCTTACCAGTCGCAATGCGGAGAGCCTTGCCAGTGTGGAAGCGGAGATCCGCGGCCTCGGCAGGCGCGCGCTCAGCCTCGATCTCGAAGTCCGCGACCACGAAAGCATTCAGCGGATGTACGCGGCCGTGCAAGCGGCGTTTCCCCAGGTGCACATCCTAGTCAACAACGCCGGCTGCAATGCGCGCAAACCTGCACTCGACGTCACATGGGAAGACTGGAATCTCGTGCTGGAGACGAACCTGCGTGGCAGCTTCTTCGTGGCACAGGCCGTCGCGCGCGGAATGGTCCGTCACAGGTATGGCCGCATTATCAACATCGGTTCCGTCACCAGCGTCTTTGGCTTCGCGGGTCTGGCGCCGTATGGGGCCAGCCGCGGCGGCATCCGCCAGCTCACCATGAGCCTCGCCGACGACTGGGGCCCCAACGGCGTCACCGTCAACTGCCTCGCGCCTGGCTGGTTTCAGACGCAGCAGAACAGAGTTCTTTATGAAGACGCGGAATGGGTCGAGTACCTCAAAGAGCGCATTCCGCTCCGCCGCCCCGGCTTGCCTGAGGATCTCGACGGCGCCGTTGTCTTTCTTGCCTCCGAGGCCAGCCGCTACATTACCGGGCAAACGCTTCTGGTCGACGGAGGCATCTCCGTCGGACGCATGCGCGCTCTCCCGCGCAACTCCTAGCCTGCTTCGGAAAGTCGACCAGCGTCCATCCTGCTCACGTCGCGCAGCAGGAACAGGTACGCGCAGATGCCCAGCACCAGGTATCCGCCGGCCACCGCAAACGCGGCAGTGAACGAGTGACGCAGGTATACCAGATATCCGGTCACAATTGGCGCCGCAATTCCGGAAATCTGATTAGAAAGATTCAGAATGCCGCCCACTCGTCCCACGCTCCGCGGCGGCGCAATCAGCGAGGGGATCGACCATCCCACTGGAGCCGCTGCGGACAGGCCAGCGATCGAAATCGTAATCCACGTCAGCGCCTGCACCGCACTGTGCGACCATGCCGTTCCCAAGATGCCAAGTCCGAATGCGGTTCCACCCACCAGCACCGCCATGCGCGTATGGCTCGCATTCCATCCGCGCTGGATCAGCCGGTCCACCAGGATGCCGCCAATCAGCAGATCTGTGAATGTAGCCGCCAGCCACGGCACGCCTGTGTAAAGGAATGAGTGCAGCAGGTCGATGTGCAGCGACTCAGAGAGATAACTTGGCAGCCATGTCAGCAGCAGATAGAACACGTAGTTGTACGAGCCAAACCCTATTGCCAGCCCAATCATCTTGGGCTGCCGCAGCAGCTCGAGCAGCGACATCTCTGCCTCGTCATCGCCAACTGCGTCCTTGCTTTCCGGCGTGCTCTCCTGCTTGCTCTGCGCGGACTCGTGGCTCCAGCGCTCCTTGCCCACCGGGTCGCGGTAGAGCAGAAGGAAGGCGAAAAAGTAGAGCAAGCTCAGCACGCCCGTGGCCACAAAGCTCATGCGCCAACCCAGCTGCAGCAGCACCACGCCGAACAACGGAACGCCTATGGCAGAGGCAAACTTTGCCGCGGCGTCAAACAGGCTGGTGGCGAAGCTCCGCTCCTCCGGTGGAAACCACACGCCAATCGCCTTGGCATTTGCGGGAAACGTGGGCGCCTCGCCCACACCCAGCAGCAGCCGCGAGCCGAACAGCGTGCGAATGCCCGGAGCAGCCGCTCCGGCAAACGAGGCCGCGCTCCACAGGAACGTGCCAATGCAGCCCACCAGCCGCACGCCAAACCTGTCCAGAATGGACCCCACCGGAACCTGCAGCATGGCATAGGTCCAGTTGTAGGCCCCCAGCAGATAGCCGAATGTCACATCCGTGATTCCAAAATCGTGACGCAGCGCCTCATGGGAAACCGAAAGGTTCACGCGGTCAAAGTAGTTGATCAGTACGCCGAATCCCAGCAGCAAGGCGATGCGCCATCGCTGCCTTTTCGTCTTTGCCTCAAGCTCCCGGGCAGCACGCTCGTCCATTTCATTGCTATCCATCTGTCCACACACTGTAAATGGATTTCAATGGACAGAACAGTCTTGCCTGAAATCGATCGATATTCCTTGCCTTTTCGCACCGCCATCAGCCCAGGCGGCCTGTTGTCGCCGCGCGGCCCGGCGGGCGTACACTCATCAGCAAAGCCGTAGAGATTTCCTGATCGGGGCCCGGCCATGACAAAGCGCCCACTCGTTGCGTTCTGGGCTGAATTCTCCGCGTTCACCGGAACCGTGCCACGCTATGCCATCGCCGTCTTCATGGCCGTCGCCATGGCCGTCGCTCTCTGCGGCCAATATCTTCTCCGGGGCCTCTGGCCCGCTGCGCCTTTTCTCCTCGGCGCCACCCTCCTTGCTGTCGTTCCTCTCTGCGTAGACTTGTTTTCGGAGGTCGCAAAAGGGAACTTCAGCGTCGACCTCCTCGCCTTCCTTTCCATCGCGTCTGCCCTAGTGCTGGGCGAGTTCTGGGTCTCCGCTATCGTCGTCCTCATGCTCTCCGGCGGCAAGGCGCTGGAGGAGTACGCCACCCGCCGCGCCTCTTCCGTACTCAGCGCCCTCGCCCGGCGCATGCCGCAGATCGCCCACGTTCTCCAGCTCGACGGCTCCATCGCCGACCTCGCCTCAGAATCCATCGCCATTGGCCAGCAGGTCGTACTTTATCCTCACGAACTCTGCCCCGTCGATGGCATCGTCCTCAGCGGCCTCGGCGCCATGGATGAGTCTTATCTCACCGGCGAGCCTTTCCTCATTGAAAAGGCGCCGGGGGCGACGGTCCTCTCCGGCGCCATCAACGGAGAGGCCTCGCTCACCATTCGCGCCACTCACGTGGCTGCAGACTCGCGCTATGCACGCATCGTCGAAGTGCTGCGCGCCTCAGAGGCGCACCGTCCCAGCATCCGCCGCCTGGGTGACCGGCTTGGCAGCTGGTATACGCCCATCGCCGTCGTGCTTGCTCTCGGCACCTGGCTCGTCACCGGCCAGCCGGAGCGCTTCCTCGCCGTTCTTGTCATCGCTACCCCCTGCCCGCTCCTGCTCGCCATCCCCGTCGCCATCATCGGCGCTGTCTCCGTCGGCGCGCGTCGCGGCATCATCATCAAGGACCCCTCCATCCTGGAGAAGCTTGGCACCTGCCAGGTCCTCATCGTTGACAAGACCGGCACTCTCACCTATGGCAGGCCCCAGCTCACGGATGTCGTTCCCGGCGGCGATTGGGATCGGCGCGCGCTCCTTCAGTTTGCCGCCAGCCTCGAGCGCTACTCGAAGCATCCCCTTGCCACTGCCCTGCTGCGCGCTGCCGCGGACGAGGGCATCGCGCTCTCCGTCCCGGATCGCGTCTCCGAGTCGCCGGGGCGTGGCCTCTCCGGGCAAATCAGCGGCCATGCCGTTGTGCTCACCGGCCGTGGGCGACTGCCAGCGGAGCTTGCTGACCAGTTGCAGGACGTGGCCCCAGGCCTGGAGTGCGTCGTCCTTGTCGACGATCAGTTCGCCGGCCTCATGCGGTTCCAGGACGAGCCGCGGGCAGAGAGCATGTCCTTCCTTCGCCATGTCGAGTCACATCACGGCATCCGTGAAACCGTCCTCCTCTCCGGTGACCGCCCGGTGGAGGTCGCAAACTTCGCAGCCGCCATGGGCATTTCCCGCGTCCACGGAGGCATGAGCCCGGAACAGAAGGTGCAAATCGTACGCGAAATCACCGCCAGGGTTCCCTCGCTCTATCTGGGAGATGGCATCAACGATGCCCCGGCCATGATGAACGCAACCGCCGGCATCGCCCTCGGGGTCAACAGTGACATCACCTCGGAAGCGGCCGGAGCCGTCATCCTCCAGTCCTCGCTGGGCAGTGTGGATGAGCTTGTGCACATCGGCGCCCGCATGCGCCGCATCGCACTCACCAGTGCCGTCGGTGGCATGGGCCTCAGCCTTCTCGGCATGGCGGCCGCCGCTGCCGGATATCTCAAGCCCGTCGAAGGTGCCCTTCTGCAGGAGGTCATTGACCTGTTTGCCATCTTCAACTCGCTCCGCATGATCCTGCCCACCCAGCCCCTCAGTGACTTTCAGCCCCCTGAGAATCTTCTGCAGCCGGTCCTCACACCGCCAGCGGAAACACTTCTGCCGCCCGTCTGACCGATTCCGCTGGGGCATGACTTGCGCCCAGCGCCTGATTCTCTTCCACAACGATCGCACGGCAAATTCTCACTCGTGCCCGCCGTCCATCGCTTCTTCACCGTCGAACCAGGGAAGGGCATCACCGGCCAGCTCCGCACCGCTTGCTCTGCCGCAAAATAGCAGACATATAGCCCCAGGAACGAGCGTGGGAAGAACCATGTTCAAGCATGGGCTTTCCGGGTTTTTTGCGCCCCGGGAACGGTCGGCATCTCTCACATTTCAATCGACTTTTCCTGGAAGGACCGGGATGGGTCTGTAATTTCCCCAATTCCGCTTTCGGCCAATTGTGAAATGGGTGACCAGGGTAATCTATAAAGCAAGACGGAGTTCAAAATCGACATTCCTCCTAGCCAACGTTGGAAGATGGCGTGGAGATCCCTCTGCCGGAATCGTCTCCCGAATCCCATCACGTCAGCTAATTGTCTGAATTGTCAAGATATTCATAATAAATACGATACATTGAAACTTTTGGATTTCTTTGAAGCTGTTTCGGGCGTCCACTAGCCTCAAGAAGCCTCATGTTGAAGTTGCAGATTAGGTTACCTTTGTTCTTTAAAGTAACACAAATAGGTGACGATAGGGTGAATGTGAAGTATTACTTAATCAGTACCCTAATTAGATCCATAAGCGATGTTATGGGGGATCTCGGCGCTTGGGCCGTGAGGAAGAAAAATCATGAAGCTATTATCTGTTCGAACAGCCAATGAGTTCCCTGGAGGGCTGCGTTGGTTTGGGCTGGCGATTGCTCTGTGTTTTGCCTCGTCGATTGTCATGATCAGTGGGTGTTCGGCCGGAGGCGCGCTAGCAATTGCGCCTAGCCTGAGTCTTGCGGTCTCGTCCAGCAATGTCACAGTTTCTACCGGCGGTAACGCCGGCATCACCACCATCATGGTCGATGGACAGAACGGTTTCAGCGGCAACGTGAGCCTTGCTGCGTCCGACCTCCCGAAAGGGGTGACTGCCACGTTTAATCCCGCGACGACGAGTAGCACAAGCTCTCTTGTCGTCACCGCGAGCAAAACGGCAGCGGCCGGAAGATACAAGATAAAAGTGAACGGAAAATCCGGAGACTCTTCGAGCAGCACAACGATTGACGTGACAGTGACCGCTGCGAGTTTCAGTCTCTCGGCATCGAACGCAAGCCTCAGTCTTGCAGCAAACTCCACGGCGAGCAACACAGTTACGGTGACCGGGGCAGACGGTTTTACTGGGAGCGTCGATTTGGCGGTTTCCGGTCTTCCCGCTGGTGTGACGGCGGCCTTCAGCCCGTCTTCCACCAGCACCACGAGCTCGCTGACGCTTATGGCGGGCAGCAGCGTTGCGGCCGGCAGCTATCCTTTGGCGATTCGGGGAACATCGGGCAGCCTCACCGGTGCCGCGGCCATGACGCTGAACATCTCGACGCCGGCGCCGACGCCGGCCTTCACGCTGTCCACCTCGTCCGCAAGCCTCTCGCTCAATCCCAGTTCCTCGGCCAGCAGCATTTTCACGGTCAAGGGAACCGGCGGATTTGCGGGCACCGTGGCATTGGCAGTTTCCGGTCTTCCTTCCGGCATGACAGCTTCCTTCAGCCCATCTTCCACCTGCACCACGAGCTCGCTGACACTTACGGCGGGCAGCACGGTCGCCGTCGGGAATTATCCGGTGACGGTTCGTGGAACCTCGGGCAGCCTCTCTGGCACCGCGAGCATGACGTTGAACGTCTCCACGCTGGGCTTCACGCTGTCTACGTCGTCGGCAAGCCTCTCGCTCAGTCCCAGTTCCTCGGCCAGCAGCACCATCACGGTCAACGGATCCAGCGGCTTCGCGAGCGCCGTAGCATTGGCAGTTTCCGGTCTTCCCTCCGGTGTGACGGCGGCCTTCAGCCCGTCTTCCACCAGCAGCACTAGCTCGCTGACTCTAACGTCGGGTAGCACGGTCGCCGCCGGAAATTATCCGGTGACAATTCGCGGAACCTCAGGCAGCCTCTCCGGATCGACGAACATCAGTCTTGCGATCGCCGGTACCAACTCGACGGCGACGGTGACGATCGTCCATCCTGCGATGGGATTTAGCGTGTTGCCGGGGAGCGTCCGTCGGCTGTATGCGACGGTGACGGGTGGTGTGACGAACGGTGTGACGTGGACGGTTTCTGGGGGTGGTGTGTTGTC
>DATKTQ010000288.1:0-3812 GCA_035531055.1 Occallatibacter sp.
CCGCATGGATCACCTGGCTCACCGTCCACATCTTCTTCCTCATCGGCTTCCGCAACCGCGTCTCCGTCTTCGCCACCTGGATCTGGAGCTACTTCACCTTCACCCGCAGCGCCCGCCTCATCACCGGAGACCAGCACCTCCCCGGCTGGCCGGAAAGAATCGACAAAATCCAGTCTCGGCCCGCTCCGTCGCCCGCGGAATCAGCCTCGCCAAAGTCCGCCTCAGCCGCGCCCAAAATAAAAGAAAATACACCGTAATCCCTTCAAACTAATGCCAGAACCCGCCCAACATCCTTTCGTCCGTTAAGATTCCTGCTCTTTTGTCTCGGCAATCACAGACACCCGTTTCAAAGGTCCTGTATAGCTTGGGGCAGAGTACTTCTCTGCTGGCGCGCCGCGGAAGGTTCCCTCGGCACGACTGGACGAAGGGAGCTTATGACGAACATTAACTGCGTTCTCGTTGCATCCAATCAGCGGCGGTCTTATGCGTCCGCACGGTGCGCAACTCACCCGATTTCCTGTTTGGTGCACAGCACAAAGAAACAGTTTTTCGTCCTGTTGGCGGCCTCGGTTGGTTCGCTTGCAATGCTCACCGGCTGCGGCAGCATCTCGTTTGATACGCGGCCGAGTGGTGATATTAACCCGCAGCGACTGACGATGTTCTCCGCGCTCAAAACTTCGGCTCCTGCTACTGGAGTTGCCGCCATGCGCGTGGACCTCGGACGCCGCCTCTTCTACGACCAGCACTTATCCAAAAACTCGTCCATATCCTGCAATAGCTGCCATCAGCTTACAGAGTATGGCGTCGATCCCGGCAAGGCGGTCTCGTTCGGTCACGATCAGCATCCTGGCGGCAGAAACTCTCCTACCGTTTACAACGCCGGACTGCAATTTGCCCAGTTCTGGGACGGCCGCGCCGCCACCCTGGCCGAGCAGGCGTCTGGCCCAATGATGAATCCAGTGGAGATGGGTATGCCCGGTCCCGAAACGGTGCTGGCTTACATCCACTCAAATCCCGTGTACATCCAGCTGTTCCGCCAAACCTATCCCGGCCGCAGAGATCCGATGGTCATGGAAAACGTGACCGACGCCATCGCCGCCTTCGAGTCAGGACTGCTCACTCCCGCCCGCTGGGACAAGTACCTGGAAGGCGATGAAAGCGCACTGTCGAACGAGGAGAAACAGGGTCTCCGCGTTTACCTGCGAACCGGTTGTGCATCCTGCCATGCGGGAACGGGTATGGGAGGTAACTCCTATCAGAAGCTCGGCGCTTATCACAACTGGCCCGATCAGCAGACCGACCCCGGACGTCTGGCACTCACCCATCAGCAACGCGACAGTATGTACTTCAAGGTTCCAACACTGCGCAATGTGGAACGGACAGGCCCATGGTTCCACGATGGCAAGGTGAAGACCATTGAGCAGGCCGTGCGGCAAATGGCGCAATACCAGACAGGCCACCCACTCAGCGATGCCGACGTTCAATCCATCGTGAAGTTCCTTCACGCACTCACCGGAGACATCCCGCACAAGTACATCCAGCCTCCTTCCAGCACCACACAAACTTACAAGGCTGCAACCGACCACGGCAGCGGACCGCGGCTTGGACTTCAAGCAGCAGTGTCAACTTCAAGGGAGGGACAATAACCATGCGCCGGATCATTTGGATAACCGGAACTCTTGTGATTGCGATTTTCCTGGCGATGCAGTTGCATCGCCCCAACTATGACTTGAGCCCAATCGACACGGCTGCCACCTTTGATGCAAGCTTCCATCCGGATCAGCAGATCAGCAAAACCCTCCACCAGTCCTGCTACAGCTGTCACTCCGCGCAGGGAAAAATTCCCTGGTACGGCAATGTCTGGCCCACCTCCCAACTCATGCAGAACGATGTACGTCGCGGTCGGGCGCGCCTCGACTTCTCCAACTGGAGCAATCTCAGCCCGGAGATGTCTCGCATCCGCCTGCAAAACGCCTGCAGCATGATGCGCGAGTCCAAAATGCCGCTCTGGTATTACCGCCCCATGCATCCGGGCACCGCGCCTAAAGCGGAAGATGTGGCTGCATTCTGCAACTGGGTAAAGGCCCTGCCCTCGGGTCAGGATGTGGCAAGTCTGCGCTAAGCGAGACCCCAAACTCGCGATTTGCCTCGACCCTCCGGAACTCGCCCTTTCGCTTCCTTTCAGGCGAAGGGGCGGGAGGGCCGCCATCGGTGCCCGTCCGTCGCCCTCCAATCCCGTCGAGTAAACTAGTAGGGCGATGCTGGACATGGGATTTGTCCGGGGAAACCTGGAATTGGTCGAAGAGAAACTCCGCGCCCGCGGCGCCGACCCCGCTCTTTTGCTCGGCGATTTCCGCGCCCTCGACCTCCGCCGCCGAGAAGCCATCACCCAGGCCGAGCAGCTCAAAGCCCGCCGCAACGAGCTCTCCCAGCAAGTCGGCGCGCTCAAGAAGGCCGGCCCCTCGTCCAGTGAAGCCGCTAACGCCCTCATGGAAGAGACCCGCGCGCTCAAAGAGAAGCTCGACGAGCTCGACCGCGCCGCCACCAGCTTCGACGACCAGCTGCGTCTCGCCCTCTCCAGCATCCCCAACCTCACCCGCGACGAGGTCCCCACCGGCACGTCAGAAGCCGACAATGTCACCGTCAAAACCTGGGGCGAAATACCCAAATTCAACTTCGATCCCAAGCCTCACTGGGAGCTCGGCGAAGCCCTCGGCATCCTCGACCTGGAACGCGCCGCCAAGCTTTCCGGCGCGCGCTTCGCCGTCTACATGGGCGCCGGCGCACGCCTTGAGCGCGCCCTCATCAGCTTCATGCTCGACATGCACACCCAGCAGCACGGCTACACCGAAGTCCTGCCGCCCTTCATGGTCAACTCGAAGAGCCTCTACGGCACCGGCCAGCTCCCCAAGTTCGCCGAGGATCTCTTCCGCTGCTCAGACGCCGATGCCGAGGCCGTCGCTCGCGGCGAGTTCCGTGATAACGACCACTGGCTCATCCCCACCGCCGAAGTCCCCGTCACCAACCTCTACCGCGACGAGATTCTCGCCGACACGAGCCTGCCCATCTGCCTCACCGCATACACCCCGTGCTTTCGCGCCGAGGCTGGAGCTGCCGGCAAGGACACGCGCGGCATCATCCGCCAACACCAGTTTCAAAAAGTCGAGCTCGTCAAGTTCACCCGCCCCGAGGACTCCGACGCCGAGCACGAAAAGCTCACCCGCAACGCCGAGGAAATCCTCGAAGCCCTCGGCCTGCCCTATCGCCGCGTCCTCCTCTGCACCAGCGACACCGGCTTCTCTGCGGCCAAAACCTTCGATCTAGAAGTCTGGCTCCCCGGTCAGCAGCTTTACCGCGAAATCTCCAGCTGCTCCAACTTCGAAGGCTTCCAGGCCCGCCGCGCCAACATCCGCTACAAGCCCGCCGCAGTCGCCGGCGCCAAGGCCAAAAACGAATTCGTCCACACCCTCAACGGCAGTGGCCTCGCCGTCGGACGCACCTGGCTCGCCATCCTGGAGAACTACCAGCAGGCCGATGGCTCCGTCCTCATTCCTCAGGCGCTCCGCCCTTACATGGGCGGCCTGGAAAGGATCGCAAAGTAACCCAGCATGAAACGCATCCTCAAAAGTTACTTCTACTGGACCTACAAGCGCGGCAGCTTCCATTACGATATAATGGTCACCCTCATCCTGCTGTTCATCTTCCTCACCCCGCGTTTCTGGGACTTCGGTGACAAGCCCTCCCGCGCCGCAGGCCCCGCGCATCCCATCCAGGTCGTCGGCGATGGCGGCATCGGCGTCATCGTCTCCGTC
>DATKTQ010000289.1:0-2763 GCA_035531055.1 Occallatibacter sp.
GGGCCTCGCGAAGAGTAGGAACAAAGAGCTTCGACCAACGATGCATAAAAAGTGTGCGCAAACTTTCCCGTCCGCCCTCGCAGACGCAACAGCAGATTGGAGCAAGTTCTATTTTAAATGCCCGCTCCGCAGCAGTGGCCAATTAGCATGAGCTGTCGAAGGAACTCAACTGTAGAATGATCTGCGAAGCGAAGGTGATACATGAAACCCCCGGGCATTGTCTCTCAAACCAAGAAACTCGGGAACCAGCTAATTAAATGGGGGCTGAGGTTCTTCATCCTCGGCATCGGAATCACCTTGATAATTCTCTTTCTCGGGTTATTCGGAGTTTCTTTCGGAATCGGGTTGCAGCTTGCAATACAACTTGGAATTGCAATATCCATGTCTTTTGGTTTTGTACCCCTGCTCTCGGGTTGCACTCTTTTGATATGTGCATCACTCCACGAAACGATCGTTGGAACAAAAGATTCTCGAAAAGGGATTAAATAGATCCTCTGTGGATGCTTTATCTGCGCAAGCGCCCGCTCAGATCATCTCCACGCCCCACAGATCATGCAGATGCACAACGCCTTCCACGCGCTCCTCGGCATCCACCACAATCAGGCTCGTAATCTTCCGCTCTTCCATGATTGCCAGTGCCTTCGCCGCCAGCTCGCTCGACGCAATCGTCTGCGGATGCAAGTGCATCGCCTCGCCCGCCGTCCGGCTCAGCGCCGCGCCACCCTCGCGCTCCAGCAGCCGTCGCAAATCGCCGTCGGAAATCACGCCGCGCAGCTTTCCACTCTCCTGCACCGTCGTCATGCCCAGCTTCTTGCGCGACATCTCATAAATCACATCCGTCATCGCCGTCTCTAGCGCCACCACAGGCACATCCTCGCCCCCGTGCATTAGGTCGCGCACCTTCGCCAGTCGTTTGCCCAGCTTGCCGCCCGGGTGCAGCTCGGCAAAATCCTCCGCCTTGAAGCCCTTGCGCAAACTCACCGCAATCGCCAGCGCGTCGCCCAGCGCCAGCATCGTCGTCGTGCTCGCCGTCGGCGCCAGATTCAGCCCGCACGCCTCACGCTCCACACCGCAGTCCAGCGCCACATCGCTAGCCTCGGCCAGCGTCGATTGCAGATTGCAACACAAACTCACCAGCGCGTCGCCCTTGCGCTTCAGCGTCGCCAACAGCCGCAGAATCTCCTCCGTCTCGCCGCTCGCGCTCAGCGCCACCACCACGTCGCCCGGCATCAGCACGCCCAGGTCGCCATGCACCGCTTCCGCCGGATGCAGAAACAGCGCCGGGCTTCCTGTCGAGCTCAGCGTCGCGGCAATCTTCTGCGCAATAATGCCGCTCTTGCCCATGCCTGTCACCACCACGCGCCCGTTGCCTTCGCCGCAACGCACCATCAGCTCCACAGCCCGTGCAAACGGCTCCGCCATCGCGCCGTCCAGCCGCGCCGCCAGCGCCTCCAGCGCCGCCGCCTCCGTCCGCACCAGCTCCGCCGGCGACACACCATCGTTTCGGTTCTTTTCCTGCATCGGTTCCTGATGGTATCAGCTTCCGCCCGCCTCAACCGCGCCCGCTGGCCACGCCCCGCGGTTTGGCGCATGTGCCGCAGCCTCGTACAATGTTCTCAGGTGCTTATGATCCCCGTGAAGCGCAACACCCTCGTCCTCTTCGTCGTTCTTACTCTACTTGCCATCTTCGGTTGGGCGGGTTGGGCCAACTGGGAATATCACCGCCAGGCCGCCGAGCGCCGCGCCGCTCTCGCCGCCAAACAGGCAGAGCTCATCCCCTCCACCGCCCTTGGCCAGGCGCCGGGTATGGACTCTCCGCTGCTCCACCAGAAGGCGCCAGCCTTCACCCTGCAGGACATCCACGGCAACAAAGTCTCGCTCGCCGATTTCAAGGGCAAGGCGCTGCTGCTCAACTTCTGGGCCACCTGGTGCGGCCCCTGCAAAATTGAAACACCGTGGCTCGTCGAACTGCGCAACCAGTACGCGCCCCAGGGATTTGAGGTCATCGGCATCTCTACCGAGGCCGACGACGTTACCCCCAGCGACAAGGCCGGCTGGGCCCACGACCGCTCCGCCATTGAGGCTTTCGTGCAGCAGATGAAGGTTCCTTACCCCATGCTCATGGGCGGCGACAGCATCAGCAAGCCCTACGGCGGGCTGGAAGAGCTGCCTACTTCTTTCTTTGTGGATCGCAACGGCACCGTCGTCGACACGCAGATCGGCCTCACTTCCAAAGACGAAATCGAATCGAAAATTCGCAAGGCATTAGGAGAAGGGAAGTGAAGCGCCTCGTAGCCGCCGCTGCTCTGCTCGCGCTCGGTCTCAGCGCCTTCGCGGCTCGCGCGCAGTCTGCCGGACCCCTGCAGCGCTTCGACAACCCGGACCGCTCCATCCTGAAAAACAGTGGCGCAGTCGAGTTTCTTTTTCCTGAGCAGGTCACCGTCCCTGCTGGCAAGCCCAGCCCCGTTGAGCTGCACTTCCGCGTCGCGCCCGGCCTGCACATCAACTCCCACACACCCAGTGACGCCTACCTCATCCCCACCACCCTGCAGGTGCCCGCGTCCTCCGGCGTGCGGCTGCTCGGCGCCACATTCCCTGACGGCGAAGACTTCACCCTCCCCGCCGACCCCAAAACCCGCCTCAGCGTCTACACCGGCGAGTTCACCATCTTCGCGCGCATCCAGGCGGAGCGCGGCAACCACCTCGTGCAGGCGCGCCTTCGCTATCAGGCCTGCGACAACAACGAGTGCATGCCGCCCAAAA
>DATKTQ010000290.1:0-3824 GCA_035531055.1 Occallatibacter sp.
TATGTTTCGCCGGAGATCGACGATACGATCCATGTGGACCTGCGCGTGGAAGACCTGCGCATTGACACGTACCGCTCCGGCGGCAAGGGCGGGCAGCACGTGAACACGACGGACTCCGCGGTGCGCATGACGCACCTGCCGACGAATATTGTGGTGCAGTGCCAGAATGAGCGCTCGCAGCACAAGAATCGCGAGAAGGCGATGAAGATGCTGCGCTCGCGGCTGTATGAGTACGAGGTGGAGAAGAAGCGCGCGGTGAGCAAGAAGCTGGAGGACTCGAAGCTGGGGATCAACTTCGGATCGCAGATTCGATCGTATGTGTTGCAGCCCTACCGGATCGCGAAAGACCACCGGACGAAGGTGGAAGTGGGCGACGTGGACAAGGTGCTGGACGGGTATCTGGAGCCGTTTTTGCGGGGCTATCTGCTGGCGAAGCGTCGCGGGACGGAAGTGACAGCGAGCGAAGCAGACGATCTGGACGTGTAAGAGGAAATTGCGCGAGCGGCGGAGGGCCTGGCAGGCATGATGGGAAACGATCCGGAGACGATTGCGGAGATGCTGCACACGGCGCGCACGATTGCGGTGGTGGGCATGAGCGACAAGCCGTGGCGGGCGAGCCACAACATTGGGAAATACCTGGCACGGTGCGGCTACCACGTATATCCGGTGAACCCGGTGCTGAGCGAGACGGGCGGGCTGAACTGCTATGCGGATCTGGATGCGGCGCAGGCGGCGGCAAAAGCGGAGCAAGGACGGGGGATTGACCTGGTGGATGTGTTTCGCGCGCCGGAGCACGTGCCGGAGATTGTGGACGACGTGATTCGGCTGGGTGTTCCGTACCTGTGGCTGCAGGATGAAGTGGTGCACGAGGAAGCTGTGGGGCGGGCGAGAGCGGCGGGCGTGAAGTGTGTGCAGAACGACTGCATTTTTCGTGAGCACTCAAGGCTGGCGGGCGACCACTGAGCCGATGGATAGCGAGCGGAGAGCAGTGTTGATGCGGGAGAGCAAGCAGAACGAATTGGTGCGACCGGCGCGGCGTTGGGCGCGTCCAACGAAGGGGATTCTTGTGCGACCGATGCGAACGCTTCGAGTGATTTCTTTTGCGCTTCTGGTGCTGGCCTTTGGAGTTTGCGGGCTGCGGGCAAAGGCTGCGTCGGACTCCGCCGATGCGCCGCACGTGCATGTGCAGTTGCTGGCGCCGGGCGATACGCTGGCGAGCGGCGCGATGGGTACGCGGGCGGGCCTCTACTTCAAGATGGAGCCGGGCTGGCACGTCTACTGGATGAATCCGGGCGACGCGGGCGAGCGGCCAGAGGTGCATTGGACGCTGCCGAAGGGGATTTCGGCGACGGCGCTCGAGTTTCCTGCACCGAAGCGGCTGCCGCTGGGCCCGCTGATGGATTTCGGCTACGAGAATCAGGTTCTGTTTCCATTCAAGTTTCAGGTGAGTGATGCGGCAAAGGCCGGACCGGCTGTACTGCATGCGCATGTGAGTTGGCTGGTGTGCCGGGCGACGTGCATTCCGGGCAAGGCGGAGCTGGAGATTACACGGAGTGTGACGCCGGGCGCGTCGAGTGCGGTGCAGGCTTTGCCCGCGGTGTTTGGCGAGTTTTTGAGCCGGATTCCGAAGGTGCTGCCGAGCGGGGACAAGGCGACGTTCGAGGCGACGGCGACGGGATTTCGGCTGGCGGTCGAGACAGGCCACCGCGAGACGGAAGCGAGCTTCTTTCCGGCGGACACGAACTTGATGGATAATCCTGCGCCGCAGCTAATGGCGGCGACGGCGCATGGGTTGGTGCTGGAGCTGAAGAAGGACGCAAGTTTGACTTCCGCTCCGGCGACGCTGAAGGGCGTGCTGGAACTGGCGGGCGGGCGAGCGTTTGAAATTGCAGCGAAGCCGGGGACGGTGGCTGCGGTGGCGGGCGCGGCGAGCCATCCGGCGCAGAGTGCGGAGAGCGCTTCGGCGGGCGGTGCGGAGTCTGTCGGGGTTGCGGGAATGGAGCAGGTGGCTTCGCCTGCTTCGACGGGCGCGTTCGCGGGACTGCTGCGGATTGCGGGGTTGGCGTTTCTGGGCGGGTTGCTGCTGAACCTGATGCCGTGCGTGTTTCCAGTGCTGTTTTTGAAAGGTCTGGCGCTGGTGCGGAGTGGCAACGAAGAGCGGGCGCGGCTGCGGGCGCATGGGTTTGTGTATGCGGCGGGGATTGTGGCGTCGTTCTGGGTGCTGGTGGCGGTGCTGCTGGGGTTGCGGCAGGCGGGGGCGGTGCTGGGTTGGGGATTTCAGTTTCAGTCGCCGTTGTTTTTGGAACTGATGGCGGGGCTGCTGTTCTTTCTGGGCTTGTCGCTGGCGGGGCAGTTTGAGATTGGGCTGACGCTGACGAGTGCGGGCGGAGACCTGGCGGCGAAGCAGGGGCTGACGGGGAGCTTTTTTACCGGGGTGCTGGCGGTGGTGGTGGCGACGCCGTGCACGGCGCCGTTTATGGGCGCGGCGGTGGGTTATGCGCTGGCGAAGCCGGCGGCGGTGACGTTCGCGGTGTTTACGGCGCTGGCGCTGGGACTGGCTGCGCCGTATGTGGCGCTGACGCTGCAGCCGGCGTGGACGCGTTGGCTGCCGAGGCCGGGCGCGTGGATGGAAGTGCTCAAGCAGGCGGTGAGCGTGCCGATTTTTGGCACGGCGATCTGGCTGGCGTGGGTACTGGCGGGCGGCTACGGCGCGGGGTTGCTGGCGATGCTGCTGGTGGGCTTTCTGGTGCTGGCGATGGCGGGCTGGTTCCTGGGGCGGTGGCCGGCGAGGCGTTGGGCGATGGTGGTTGCGGTGCTGCTGGTGGCTGGCGTGATCGGGCTGAATGTGTGGGCGGCGCAGGCAATGGTTGAGGCTGTGCCGGATATGACGAGTCAGGATGCGGCGGCGTTGGGCTCACTTCCGGCGATGCGTGGCGCAGCGGCTGGAGTTGTGTGGCAGCCTTGGAGTGAGGCAGAGGTGAGTCAGGCGGTGGCGGCGGGGCAGCCTGTGTTTGTGGACTTTACGGCGAAGTGGTGCCTGAGCTGCCAGGTGAATGAGCGCGTGGCGCTCCAGCGGCCCGAAGTGAAGCAGGCTTTTGCCGCGCACCATGTGCGGCTGCTGAAGGCGGACTGGACGCGGCACGACGAGGCGATTACGCAGGCGCTGACGGCGCTGGGTCGCGATGGTGTTCCGGCGTATGCGCTGTATGTGCCGGGCGAGAGCAAGCCGCGACTGCTGCCGGAGGTACTGACGCCGGGCGTGGTGACGGATGCGCTGGCGGGGCTGCCGGGAGGCACAGCGGCTGCGGGTTCCCAGTAAGGGCGGGCTCGCTGGCTGTGCTGCACAGCTTCACAGCCTCACAGCCGTGAAACAAGGTTTTGGACTGTGCTGCACAGGATCACAGTGTCACAGGAGCACAGCTTCACAGCCGGGAAAAAGGTTTTTGGCGGCGGCAGGCTACCCCGCGTGCACGCGGGGTAGCCGGGATGAGGGTGCGCTCCGGTGCTGCTTTCCTCCGTATCTTGAGTATGCGCGTTTTGGGGAATTATTCGGCAAAACGGGTGGGGAGTTTTGCGGGTGGAATTGAAGGAGTTGCGGGCGGGCGAGGGACCAGGGACTGGCGGTGGGTTGGGAGTTCGTTGCTTTCCCACGTCTCCAAAAGAAGGAGGGGCACCCAGTCTTCATTCGTGGAAACCCACCCTTCGCCAGAAAAAAGCGAAGGATGGGCCACCCATCAGTTGTGGGCCAATTAAGATTGCAAAAACCTAGGGTGTGCCACCCGCCGCCCGCTCATCGCGAAGAACGCGATGAACGGGGCACAGCC
>DATKTQ010000291.1:0-23341 GCA_035531055.1 Occallatibacter sp.
GATTCAAGTCTCCAGAGTAGGATGGGGCAACTCCGGGGGCAACTCTCGTCATTCTTGGCGATCTTGCCCCCGCTCTTGCACCAGTTGCCCCCAATATTGCCCCCAGTTGCCCCCGGCTGTCAACGGACGCAAAACGACACCATCGGATAGCGTTTTGTTGATTTTATTATACTTAACTCTTGATTGGAGACGTAGCTGGACTCAGTTGGAAGGGTGGGTGGTAGCGCTAACGGGAATCGAACCCGTGTTTTAAGATTGAGAATCTCACGTCCTAACCCCTAGACGATAGCGCCACAAAATGATCGGGGACAGCCGACACCGGCTACTTCTCTAATTTAGCAAAAATCGGGATGGCTGCCAAAGGTTGGGGCCAGGCCGCGAAGCCCGCTAAATGCCCAGCTTCCGCACCTCATCGTTGTAGTATTTGCGGTACAGAATCTCCCACTCCTGCGAGCCCTCAAGGATGATCTTCCGCTGTGAGGCGATCTTGGCCCGGGCGGCGGCGTCAATCCCGGCTTCCTGGGTCAACAACATCTCCAGTGCCTTGCGCGCCTCCTGCCGGATCGTGTTCCGATCCTCGAGAAAGCCGACCTCGTCGATCTCAGCAAGTGTGTCGGCCACGGTGTGGGCCAGCTTGTTCAGCTTATCGCGGCTGATCCTCATAGCACCGCCTTGTATTTGCGGGCCAGCTCGGTCTTTACCTTCTTGAACATCTCGGCGTATTGGGCACCGGACTTGCGCATTTCATCGGAGTAGGCGTCAAGGATGACGCGCACTTCCTCATTGATGCGGTCTTCAAGCGACATCTCCTCAATCAACCCAACGCTCACCCGCGACTCTGTGGCTTTCAAGTCGGCGGTGGTGACCATTTTGGCGTCGATGAGGTGCTTGACCGTTCGGCGGGCCAGATACCCAATGTACTCACGGGAAAAAATCATGGGCTAAATTGCAGGATACCCCATGAGGCGGCTGGGTGTACACCCCTCGCCTCCAACGATTTAAAGACGATGTCCAGGGGAAGCAGTTTCCAGGGAAGGGGGTTGCAATGAGGAAGTGCAAAGACTCAACCGGCCAGGGATCCAACCGCCGCGGAAGGCGTTTCGGAGTAAGGTCAAGAGCGCATTCGACCTTCCTGCCGGGCCCTGAACGTTCTCCGTTGGCTGGTTTTTCGATTGCAGATTCCGCCTTTACTTCGCACCTCCCACGCAATGGGCGCCGACCCATCCGAATGAGTGCGTGAAATCGGGTCGTCAACTATTTCAAATTTGCCCACTTTTCGGTGCTTTCCAGGCCGTTTGGGAAAGGGAATTCCGTTTTTCATGCAAAAGTTTGCAAAGTCCCCTTTCGACAATCCCTCTATCTCCTTCCGTATGAATCGGTTTGGTTGGCACCGGAAATGCATGGAAGGTTACAACATTCATCCTGCGTAAGCGCCTATTCCCTGCGTTCCGGTTTATCTCCGCGTCCACGCATACCTGTCGGGCCCCGAAATCCCCAAAACGAAAATCCCCAAACCGGTAGCTTGAAGTTCAAAAGGAGATCTAGTATGAAACGACTCTTCAGCGCACTTGCCTGCTTGGCGGTTCTGTGTCTCGCACCGGCAGCGTTCGCCAGTTCGATCTGCCCTACCACGGGCTATACCAACACCGATTGCGGTTACCTCATCACCATCAATGCCGACAATTCCATCACCGGCGCACCGGTGGCGGGGGCAAACCCCTACGATGGCGTTGAAGACGCCTTGGTTGGTGTCGTCAACAAGTCATCCTCCACGTTCACAGGTTCTATCCATCTGACCGCAACCGGGATCGACATCTTCTATTTCGAAGGTGACGGCATCTGCACGTACACCGGCGATGCGTACTGTTCAACCGCAGCAACCGGCTACGAAGGCCCGTTGAACACCTTCTCGAATATCAATAATATTAGCTTCGATTCTGGAGACGTTAATATTACTGGGCTGGCTGGCTTAGGCGGTACCACATTCTTCTCGCTTGAAGAAGCGCCGAGCAGCTTTGGTAATAGTCTTGTCGTTGGCAATGTGGTTCCTGAGCCTGGCACCTGGGCGTTGGCGGGTACTGGCCTGTTGTGCCTGTTCGGATTGATCATCTTTGACCGACGCCGTCGCGTTTCTCGCCCGATGTTCAATCAGACCTGCTAGGTGCAGCGCTTGGGAAATGGACAGGCCGCTGCAGTTGAAAGTGCGAAAAAGTGGGAAGCATGCTTTGCTTCCCACTTTTCGTGCGTCTAGGCACGTTGTGGATGCGCGCCACGAGGATTGAGCCTGCGTCTCTTTCCTCCCCGGGCTTTGCTTCCGCAGTCCGGGCCGTTTCTTCCGGGCGTTCCGGACTCTTAATCCGGTTCTTGATCCAAACCTCGTCAAGAAGATCACGAGAATGCCCGCCCGACTATCCCCGATGCGGGCAACTTTTGGTATTCAGGCACTCCTCGGCCATGCGGAGCCGCTCCACGGGGCGGCCGCCCACCAGGTGCTCTTCGACGATTGCAGCGGCATCGGCAGGCTGGACATTGCCGTACCAGACGGCCTCGGGATAGACGACGACGGTTGGTCCGTGCTCGCACTGGTCCAGGCAGCCGGACTTGTTGATGCGGACGCGGGAGCTGAGGCCGGCGGCTTTGGACAACTGCTGCAGCTGGGTATGCAATTCGCTCTTGCCGTCGGCAGAGCAGGACGGGCGCGGTGCGCCTTCGGGGCGGACGTTATGGCAGACAAAGACGTGGCGTTCAAACGCTGGCAAACGGGAACCTCCTGGATTCGTGTCTCTCCAGACTAAAGCCTGGGCAGCCCCCGGAAGAAGTTTCCACATTTCGTGGCCGCCCTCCCCGCCTGCATCTGCGAAAATTAGAGTTTGACTATGAGCACCGACAACCTGCTTTCGCTGAAAGACGACATGGTGGCCTTTATTGAGGGCCACGGACTGCGCCGCCTGCCCGGCTACGTGACCGAAGACATTCCCTCGGTTGTGTGGGAGGGCCAGGGCAATCCTGACGCGTGGAAAGACTTTGTGGAGATGGCCAAGCACGTGGGCGCTCCCTTCATCACCTTCAGTGAAATGACTCTGGAGCGCGAGGAGCTGGACGCGCTGGCGGAGGAGGCCGGAGAGATGAACTTTCCGGATGACGAGGCCTCCGAGCTGGTGGAAGCGCAGCTTTTGCACAAGTACGCCGGCATGGTGGGCTATATCCAGCTTGGCTTCCTCTACCAGGGCATGGCGATTCTGCACGAGACCACGACCGAGTGGTATGAACGCTTCCAGTCGCTACTCGAGGACATTGAGAGCTTTCACGACATTGTGATTGACGACCACGAGCACGGACACGACGAAGAGGACGAGTAGGCCGGGTGGCGACCACAAGGGCGGCACCCAGCGGCTCCGCAGCAGGACGCTCGAGGCCGCGCCAGCGCTGGGTGGTGGCTGAGCAGCATCCGGAGCAGGCCGCAGAGCTGGCCCGCACGGCACGGCTGCCGCATGTGCTGGCAGAGCTGCTGGTGGCACGGGGCATTACAGAATCCGCGCAGGCGTTTGCCTTCCTGAATCCTGACCTCACGCATCTGCACGATCCTTTCCGGATGTTGGGCATGGAAGCGGCCGTCGCGCGGCTGGAGCGTGCCATTGCGCAGCGCGATCCGGTGCTGCTGTATGGCGACTACGACGTGGACGGCACCACGGCCGTCGTTTTGCTCAAGACCGCAATCGAGATGCTGGGCGGCGTGGTTCGCTTTCACGTGCCGCACAGGCTGCGCGAGGGCTACGGCCTGCAATCGGAAGTGCTGGAGTCCGCATACGCGGAAGGAGTGCGCCTGGTGATCACGGTGGACACCGGGATGCGCGCCTTTGCCGAGGCGCGGACCGCTGAGCGGCTGGGGCTGGACCTGATTGTGACCGACCACCACCTGCCCGATGCCCAGGACGAGTTGCCCGCGGCGCTTGCCATCCTGAACCCGAACCAGCCCGGCTGCCCGTATCCGGAGAAATCGCTGTGCGGCGCGGCCATTGCGCTCAAGCTGGCCCAGGCCGTGCTGGAGCGGCGAGATCCGGTCCGCACGCGCGAAAAAACTCTGCCCAGTTTTCTGAAAATGGCGGCCATTGCCACCATTGCCGATGCGGTTCCGCTGCACGGCGAGAATCGCGTGATTGCGGCTCTGGGGCTGCGCGAGTTGCGCCGGCCGATGGGCGCCGGGCTGCGCGCCCTGTTTGCCGCCGCGGCGCTGGACCCGACAACCAAGCAAATTACGGGATTTGATGTGGCCTTCCGCCTGGCGCCGCGCATCAACGCCGCCGGACGCATGGATGTGGCCTCAGACGTGATTGAGCTCTTTACCACTCGCGATGCGGCGCGCGCGCAGGAGCTGGCGGCCAAGCTGGAGCGGCTGAACCGGGAGCGGCGCGACACGGAGGCATCCGCGCTGGCGGTCATTGAAGCTCGCCTGGCCAGCGATCCGGAACTGGCTGCCGAGCGGCTGCTGGTGGTGGAGGGCGAAGGGTGGCATCGCGGCGTCATCGGCATTTTGGCTTCACGCGTGGTGGAGCGCACGGCCAAACCGGCCATCGTGGTGAGCATGGAAGATGGCGTGGCGCACGGATCGGGCCGCAGCGTGGATGGATTTCAGCTGCTGGCGGCCATTGAAACCTGCGCAGACCTCTTCACGCGCTTTGGCGGACATGCGTTCGCCGTGGGCTTCGCTCTGCCGGCCGCGCGCCTGCCGGAACTCAAGCGCCGCCTGAGCGAGCATGCCCAGGAAAAGCTGGCTGCACGGGAGCCCGAGCGATTGCTGCGCATCCACGCGGAGCTGCCGCTGGACCGCATCACGCCGGTATTGGCCGGGTGGCTGCGCCGGCTGGAGCCGCTGGGGCACGGCAATCCGGAGCCGATGTTTGTGGCGCGCAATGCCCGCCTGCTCGCTCCGGTCCGCAAGATGAAGGAACGGCACATCCGCATGGAACTTGGGCACGACTCGCCTGCGAACACACCCACGCCCGGTACCGGGGGCATGCGCGCCGTGGGATGGGACATGGCGGATCGTGCCGCCGAACTGGCATTGGCGGAAGGCAGCCGCATTGACCTCGCCTATCGCATCCGCGAAAACGACCACCCGGATTTTGGGGGTCTGGAAGTGGAAATCGCCGGCATCGAACCTGCCTCAACTTAGCCCTTGTTCAGCCGCAAAGGAAAAGGCCCACGGCGAACCGTGGGCCCCAAATGCAACCATTTGCAGGAAGCTTACCGCGGACCGCCTTTCGGCTCGGGCCGGGTCTGATGCTGTTGCCGAGGGGCCGGACGGGCCTCGGGAGCAGGCCGCGGCGCGCTTCGCCGCTCTTGCACCTGAGGCGCAGGCCGGTTCTGCGGCTGGCGGTATTGCGGCTGCGGCCCCGGCTGCGATTGCCGGTATTGGGGTTGCGCGTGCTGCTGCGGCTGGCGATATTGCGGCTGCGGCCCAGACTCTCGTTGCCGGTACTGCGGTTGCGGGCGCTGCTGATTCTGCGGCTGGTATAGCTGCCGCTGGTCGCGCTGCGGTTGATATTGCGACTGCGGGCGCTGCTGCGGCATCTGGTGATCGTTTCGAACGTTGGGGATTTGCCGCACGTTCGGGGTCGGGTTCTGGTAATTCGGCCGCACTTGCTGCTGGTTGCGGTTTGGAGTCTCGTTCCCAAGGTTTCGTGCATTTCGGTTCACGGAGTTGCCCTGGCGATTCTGCATCATGTTTCCGGGCGCCTGCCGTGTCTGGCCCTGCAGGGGCTGCCGCTCCACCACATTTTGCGGCCGTCCGCCGTTGAAGCGCGCGTAAGCATTACGGTTGTCGCGATACCGCATTTCATGCTGCGATTGGAAGTTGGTCCGCGCAGTGTGCTGCTCGCGCATGGCCACGCGCTCAGCGGCACTTGGCCGGTAACGGATACCGCCTCGGCCTCCGTTGTAGGAGACGCGGCTGCCGCGGTCCACCGTATAGCGGTCCACGACATTGCGGTCGCGATAGAAGTGGTGAATGCGCCTCTCATTGATGCGCATCACCGCGGCGTTGTACTCAAAGTTGCGATCGCGCCAGTGGCCGCCTACGAAGCCAATGCCGAAGTAGCCGTAGCCGTAATTCACGCCGCCATAGTAGCCCACGTAGTTGCCCCAGTAGCCGGGATTCCACATGTAGAAGCCGCTATTCCAGCCCCAGTAGCCGGGAGTCCAAAGCGCGCCCACGTAAGGCGCTGGCACCCAGGCGCCGGGCACCCAGTAGTAGCCGTAATCTCCATAGGCCCAGTAGCCGGGAACCCACATCAGGCCGGGCTCAGGACAGATCGGCTGCTCGTAGACGGGCATCGGTGGCGGGGCGAACCCCACACTGATAAGCACGCCTGCATTGGATGAGGCGGGAACGAGGGAGATCAGCAGAGCAAGCAATAGCAATCGCACACCGTGGAGTCGTTTCATAACAAAGCCTCCTGGGCACCGTGTTTCGATGCTTCCTTGTCGGCCGCGTTCGGCGAGGACAAGAACCATCACGGCCTATTGGAATGGCCGTTTCCGGGAAACCGTTGTGGTCGTCCGGAATCACCATCCACATTACTTCCATTGAAACCCATCCCGGGGCAGGAAGTTGCCCAGAATAGGTAAGGGTGTCCAGAACGGCACTCCGACCCCACCTCGGTAGAAGCCCGGTACCCCCCGACTCTCCTGTGCAAGCCAGGACGTCTCGTCGCAAAAGGTTCGCGGGTGGTAGACTCTCGCCATGCCGCGCGGTTTGTTCATCACGCTTGAAGGGCTGGACGGGTCCGGTAAAACCACGCAGATCAAGCGGTTAGCCGCATGGATGCAGAAGCACGGACTGGACCCGCTGCTGACCCGGCAGCCAGGAGGCACCGCCACCGGCGACCGCGTCCGCGCGCTGCTGCTGGATTCCGGCTCGTCTCCGGTGGCACCCATGACCGAGATGGCCCTGATGTTTGCCGACCGCGCACAGGCGATTGCCGAAGTGATCCAACCTGCTCTTGTCGCTGGGCGCATTGTTCTTTGCGACCGGTTTACCGATTCCACTGAGGCCTATCAGGGCGGCGGACGCGAGCTTGGCTCGGCCACCGTTCTGGAGCTGCACCGGCTGATCTGCGCGAACCTGCAACCGGATCTGACCCTGCTGCTTTTGCCTTCGCTCGAGTCCAGCCTGGAACGGGCCCGTCGGCGCAACGACCGCACCCTGGCCCAGAACGGCCAGGACGAAGGACGTTTTGAGCAGGAGGAGGAGGCTTTTTACAGTCGCGTCTGGCACAAATATCGCGAGATTGCCGCTCGGGAGCCTGACCGCGTCGTAATGATTGAAGGCAACCTTGACATCGACGAAGTACAGGAACAGATCCTCGAAGCCGTGAGTGAGCTACTGGTGACCGTAGGCCACCACGCCTGAGCGGGTGGCCGCAGCCTCATTCCTTGCGCGTGAAAATCTCCTTGGGACAGATAGCATGCACGCCGACATTTCCATCCACGAGCTGCGTAATATCCACGTCCACAGCCACGCTGGTCAGCATGTAGGCGTCGTCGTGGCTCAGGTGTTCCTGCTCCACCAGAAAATGGATCATGTCGCGGACCGCCAGCGTTGCAGCTTCCTTCAAATCCGGGCTGAAGCCCATGGTGATGTAGCTGGTGGGCGTCTCCGCGCGCGGCCACAGCAGGTTCATGTCCTTGTGCACCACAAAACGAAAAGTGCCGGAGAGAAACGTCTCCATCGCCGTGATGTCCACCTCGCCGTTGCCCTGGCCGGCGTGGCCGTCGCCCACCTCAAACAGCGCGCCCTTGGCAAAAACTGGGATGAAAAGCTTGGTGCCCGCCACCAGCAGCTTGTTGTCCATGTTGCCCGCGTGCATCCACGGCGGCGCGCTGTTGTATCTGCCGGCGGAGGGCGGCGGCGCCACGCCCATGCTGCCGAAGAACGGATGCAGGGGAATGTCGATGCCGGGAGCAAAGCGTGCCAGCATCTTCTCGCGATCAAGAGGAATGATTTTGGTGCGGCCGTAGGGAAAGTCATTCGGCAAGAAGCCGCGCCCCGCGCCGAAGCCGTTGCACGCGAACGGCACATCGAGATCGACCTTCAGGATGTCCACTTCCAGCACATCGCCCGGCTCGGCTTCTGCGATGTCCACGGGCCCGGTAAGGATGTGCCCACCCGGACCGCGATCTTTCACCTCACGATAAATATCCGCATTGTAGGCGGGAATCTCCGCCGCCGGCACGCCCTCCGCCTCAAGCCGTTTCGTCGATCCGCAGGTGGAAAGCGTCTGGATTCGCACCGTGTCGCCGGAGTGCACCGTGAGGACCGGTTTGGCCTCGGCCGAGTAGTAACCCCACACCACGGTCTTGGGCGTTGCCGGCAGGGTGGCCTGCGGAGCCTGGCTTGCGGCGACGGAGACGGCCAGCAGCGGCAGTACGGCCAGGAAAACAGATTTCATTGAAGGTCTCCTGAAGAAAAGAAATTGGTTCCGGCTTGCCGCGCGGCATGCCTGCGGTTGCGGCCATGGGAAAACGATAAGGGAAAGCGACATAGGGAAAGCCGGTAAGCGCGGTATGGCTGACTATATCGAAAACATCCTCCGGCAACGGCGAAAATTGCTGCCCTTGACGCAGGGACCTGCCGCGCAGCCCACAAACATGGCACAATATGAGACGGAGATTGCGCAGAGCGCGGATTGCGACAAATGATACAGAATCGGCACAAGCGGGCATGGCTGATGATTGCGGCAATCGCAATCGGAATTGCTTTGCTGCTGCTGCTGGTCCCGCACGCCCACAGCGTGGACAACGGCGGCTGGCTGGCCATTCTGCCTCCGCTCTTCCTGGGCATCCTTTCTCCGCTCACGTTCTTTCCCTCCTCCCGCGACGACTATTCCGGCCGCACGCCGGAAGCGCCCTCGATTCCTGCCGCATTCCAGCGTCCCCCGCCCTTCCTGCTCGGTTAATTCGCCCGCATTGGTCCGGCATTGGATGGCAGCCTTGGCTGCCGTACGCCGTTGACCCATCTCTTGCATAGAGCTGCACTGCGACCCGGAAGGATGATCCCCGGAAGGATGATTATGGACCGCTCAATTCTCGGAGCCCTGAGTGCGTTCGCCATGATGGCGCCGTTTCTCACGATTTTCGGCATTCTCGTCTACTACTTCGTTCGCCGTTCCGTTTGGCGGCGCAAGATGCGTCGGGGCGAACGCTGTTTGGGCTATTACCCCTCCACCTTCGCCCTGGGCATGGCGTTTCAGCTGCTCCAGGTCTTTTACCAGCCCACGGTGGCCTTCGGAATCGAAGCAAAGCTCGTGGAAAAGGAGGAGGACGACGAGGGAGACCCCGAGTCGCCGATGAAGCACCTGCGCCGCCAGTTGAAACGCATCCGGCGGGGCGAACAGGTTGATAAGCTTGTGGTTAGGTTATGACTTCGAAGATGCCCGGAGCACAGGGCCGGCTTCCTGCGGGCAGGCGTTGCTGCTGCCCGCTATCCCCCTCGCCATTTACACTGGTAAACGGAGATTCCTGCTTTGTTTGAAACAGCACTGACCAAGGTTTTTGGCACCTCGAACGAGCGCGCCGTGAAGCGCATGCTGCCCGTGGTGGCCTCCATTAATGCACTCGAGGCCGAGACGGAAAAGCTGACCGACGAGCAGCTGCGCGCCAAAACACAGGAGTTCCGCGCGCGCATTGACGCACGCCGGAAGGACCTGACCGACGCAGCGGAGATCCGGAAGGTTGAGCGCGAGGCGCTGGACGAGATTCTTCCTGAGGCGTTTGCCGTGGTCCGCGAAGCCGGCTGGCGGGTGGTGCAGATGCGCCACTTTGACGTGCAGCTGATCGGCGGCATGGCGCTCCACGAGGGCAAGATTGCTGAAATGAAGACGGGCGAAGGCAAGACCCTCGTCGCCACCCTTGCCTGCTACCTGAACGCGCTCGCCGGCCAGGGTGTGCACGTGGTCACCGTCAACGACTATCTGGCCAAGCGCGACGCCGAGTGGATGGGCAAGATCTATGAGTTCCTGGGGCTGACCGTCGGCGTCATTGTGCATGACCTGGACGACACGGAGCGCCGCGCCGCCTACGCCGCCGACATCACCTACGGTACCAACAACGAGTTCGGCTTTGACTACCTGCGCGACAACATGAAGTTCGACCTGAAGGATTGCGTGCAGCGCGGCCACTACTACTGCATCGTCGACGAGGTGGATTCGATCCTCATCGATGAAGCGCGCACTCCGCTCATCATCTCCGGCCCCACGGACCAGACCACCGACAAGTACGCCCGCGTCCGCAAGATCATTCCTCAGCTCGAGCTGGGCGAGGAGACCGAGTCGCTCGAAAGCAAGACCTTCACCGGCGACTACGTGGTGGACGAAAAGCACAAGACCATCGGCGTGACGGACCAGGGCTGGGTGACGATCGAAAAGGCGCTGGGCATTGACAACATTGCCGACGCGGAAAACTGGGACCTGAAGCACTACGTGGAAACGGGCATCAAGGCCCATGCGCTTTACAAGCGAGACGTGGACTACGTGGTGAAGGACGGCGAAGTCATTATTGTGGACACCTTCACCGGTCGTCTGATGCCGGGCCGCCGCTGGAGCGATGGCCTGCACCAGTCCGTCGAGGCCAAGGAAGGCGTGAGCATCCGCAAGGAAGACCAGACGCTGGCCACCATCACCTTCCAGAATTACTTCCGCCTGTACCACAAACTGAGCGGCATGACGGGCACCGCGGAGACGGAAGCCGCCGAGTTCCAGAAGATTTACAACCTGGACATCGTCGTGATTCCCACCAACAAGCCACTGGTGCGCATTGAGAATCCGGATGTCGTCTATCGCACCGCGAAGGAAAAGTACAAGGCCGTTGCAGACAGCATTGCCGAGTTGCACTCCCAGAATCAGCCGGTTCTGGTGGGCACCACGTCGATTGAAAAGAGCGAGCTGCTTTCCGGCTATCTGGCCAACAAGGGCGTTCGCCACGTGGTGTTGAACGCCAAGTTCCACGAGCGCGAAGCGGAGATTGTGGCCCAGGCCGGCAAACTTGGCATGGTCACCATCGCAACCAACATGGCCGGCCGCGGTACCGACATTCTGCTCGGCGGCAATCCGGACTTCATGACCCGCATGGAGCTGGTAAAGAAGGGCCGCGCCCGCGCCATCAGCGCCAACGAAGGGGCCATCAACCCCATGGCGCCTCCGGGCTTTCTTCGCTTCTACTACCAGGGCCAGGAGTTTGAGGTGGGCGAGAGCGACTGGGAAGAAGCCCACACGGTGCACGCCGATGCTGTTGCGCAGGAACACGCCCAGGTGCTTGAGGCCGGCGGTCTGTTCATCCTGGGCACGGAGCGGCACGAGTCCCGCCGCATCGACAACCAGCTGCGTGGCCGCGCCGGCCGGCAGGGCGATCCCGGTGCTTCGCGGTTCTTCCTCTCGCTGGAAGACGACCTTATGCGCATCTTCGCGAAACAGTGGGTCAGCACGCTGCTGGAGCGCCTGGGCATGGAAGAGGGCGTGCCCATCGAGTCGAAGATGATCTCCAAGCGCATCGAAGGCGCGCAGAAGGCCGTGGAAGGACAGAACTTTGAGTCCCGCAAACACCTGCTGGAATACGACGACGTGATGAACAAGCAGCGCGAGGCCGTTTACGGTCTACGCCACCAGCTGCTGGAAGGCGTTGAGCAGCGCGAGCTGATTCTGGAAGACTACGTCGGCGGAATTCTCAGCAGCATCCTCGATGAGTTTGCGCCGGAGGATAAGCATCCGGAGCAGTGGAACACCAAGGACATGGATGACCGGCTTGTTGGGCAGTTTGGCCTGAGCCTCGATGCGGTCTTGGTGAACCCGCTGGAGCACTCGCGGCACGAAATAGGCGATGCCATTTTTGACAAGCTCAAGGAGCAGTACGAGGCGAAGGAAAATATCCTTGGCGCGGAAACCATGCGCTACCACGAACGGATGGTCATGCTCAGCGTGATCGACGGCCTGTGGAAGGATCACTTGCTCTCCATGGACCACCTGAAGGAAGGCATTGGGCTGCGCGGCTATGCGCAGCAGGACCCGCTGGTGGCCTACAAGAAGGAAAGCTTCGACATGTTCGAAGCCATGATGCTGAAGTTCCAGGAAGACACGGTGCGATTCCTGTTCCGGATGCAGATTCTGGGACCGGACGGGCAGCCAATTGATTCCACGCCACGCCCGCGAGGGACGGTTCCGCCAGCGCCGCAGGTGGCCAGCGCCGCACAACCCATGTCTGGCGACGGAGCACCGCGCGAGATTGCCATTCCTGTGCGACAGGCCTCCACCACCATTGACGCCATTGAGAAGGAATTCCACCGCAAGAAGCAGCGGGAACTGGCCGTGGCCAGCCGCGCGGGCGCCGGAGAGGCTTCCCAGCCCACGCAGCGCCACACGGGCGAAAAAGTGGGCCGCAACGACCCCTGCCCCTGCGGTTCCGGCAAAAAATATAAGAAGTGCCACGGGGCGGACAGCTAGCCAGCCGCTCTGGTTTTTTGGGGCGACGGCAGAAAAGATGCTGCGGACTAACGAAGGCTTTCGGCGGTCGCCACTGCGTCGAAGGTCAAATCCGCGACACTGGAGCCGTGCTGCTCGCGCCATAGGTCGAACAGGCGACCGTAACTCAAGGTCAGATATTCGGCGTGGTCCACGCCCAGCCGGCTGGCAACGCGGTCAATCCATTTGGCCGTGCCCTCCAACTCAGCGTAGTTGCCGATGGGCGTCTCGTCCACCACGCAATGGCCTTCGCCGTCGGCCCACTCGCAGCGCCATTTCTCGTAGCGAAATGCCTCCACCAGGCCGAGTGCTTGAAAGATATCGCCGAGCACGGCGCCATCGGCCACCTCGGTTTCGGTCTCCACGCGATGCTTGTGCCGGTCTTCGCCCACGCCGGAGTCGGGAATCCGCTTGTGGGTCACCGTCCACCGCCCGGCGTAGTTGCGGATGCGAAGAATCTCAGTCCGCGCGCGCATTTGCCGGTCCGGCGTGTCATAGAGCACGTTGCTTTCAAACTGGCGTGGCGTCACCACATGGAAGCCCGCAGCCGCTAGTCTGGCCGCGAGTTGCTCCAGATTGTCCACGCGAAATTTGATTTCCGTTTCAATCGCCATGGTAAGCAGTGAGTATACGGCAGGTGACGGTGGCGGCGGCAACCGGCGACAATGGAACCATGAAGACCCTGCGGCTGGTCGTCGATCCCCATCGCCTGCAGACACCCGAGGCTCAAGAGGCGCTGGCGCGCGCGGCGGCACTGCTGCGCGAGGGTGCGCTGGTGGCCCTGCCGACGGAGACGGTCTACGGCCTGGGGGCCAATGCGCTGAACCCGGCCGCCGTGGCCCGCATCTTTGCCGCCAAGCAACGCCCTGCCTGGGACCCGATCATCGTGCACATTGCCGGCCCGGTGGCCAGCAATCCCATGCTGGAAGCGCTGGTGGAGCGCGTCCCGGAAGCGGCACGGCGGCTGATGGAAGCCTTCTGGCCCGGCCCGCTCACGCTCCTTTTGCCGCGCTCGGCTGCTGTGTCTGATTCCGTCACCGCAGGCCGGCCGATGGTGGGCGTGCGCATGCCCGCGCACCCAGTGGCGTTTGAGCTGATCCGTCTGGCTGGGGTGCCCGTGGCCGCACCCAGCGCCAACCGCTTTGGACACACCAGTCCCACCACGGCGCAGCATGTGCTGGACGACCTGGACGGGCGGATTGACGCGCTGGTGGATGCCGGGCCGACCCATCACGGCGTGGAATCGACCGTGCTGGATCCCTGCCAGAGCCCGATGGTGATTTATCGCCCAGGGGCTGTGACCGCCGAACAAATTGCCGAATTGGCTGGACCGGTGGTTCTGTTTGAACCGGCAGAGCCGGTGCAAGCCGAGCCGCGTGGGGCGCTTCCCTCGCCCGGCGTGGGAGTGCGCCACTATGCGCCCCGGGCTCGCCTGGTGCTGGTGGAGGCTCCGCTTGTGCAACTGCCCGCAAGGCTGGCGGAGACTGCAGCACGCTACCCGGAGGACCAGCTTGGCGCCATGCTGCCGGAGGAACTCCGCTCTGCCGCACCGCCGGGTGCCATGGTGTTTCCCTGGGGCCGCTGGGACGCGCTGGAACAGATGGCGCAGGCGCTCTATGCTGGACTGCGCACTCTGGACGCCGCGGGCTGCTCGGTGATCCTGTGTCCCCTGCCGCCGGCCGCAGGCGTAGGAGCCGCGCTGCGTGACCGTCTGCGCAAGGCGGCTCATCTTCCGGAAGCGGAGTAGCTTCTACTGGCCGCTCTCACTCAGCTTGTACATGTATTTGATTGAGGATTTGTAGACGAGAGTCCGCGCGCGGCCGCGCACCTTGATGGCCTTGCGGTCGTACCACTCGATGCAGCCCTCCACGTGCTCGCCGTCGGTGAGCACGACGACCATGGGCGTCTGCGATTGAATCTGTTTCTGCAGGTAGAACAGCTCCGCCTGGGGATGGCCGGGTTCTATTTCCGCATAATGCGAGGACAAAGTGAACGGAACGGGCAACACTGCGGCTCGGAGTCTGCGAGGAGTGGTATTGGCGGTCGCGTGCTCGTGATCTGTAACGGTCAGGGCGGCTTCAGGAATCATGATTACGGTCCTCCTTTGGAGGAAGTGAGGCTCGAACGTGATGCAAATGGCAGTTCCGGCTCAACGCCGGCCTTCCCAGAGAATCTATCTTTTCCGTGCACCGAAGACAGAAATAGGCGTGCTATAAAAACCTCATCGGTGCGCAGCCTGGGGGAGCAATTGAGTAGCTAGGTTCTACTCAGACAAGATGCTTCGCACCCACCCTTGGTTGCTCGATTTTTCCAGATGCAGGCCAGTGTCATCGCCCGCCCAGTCCCACGGCCATGGCGTCCAGCGAGAGCGATCGGAGCAGGTTTCGCCGCATGCCCTGCTCCACCTGCGTCAGCGCGCGGGCGGCGCCGTCAATCCAGTCCACGGTAAGTCCCTGCGCCAGCCGCTCCAGTTCGGCGGCCATGTCCACGTTGCGCACCAGGTGGGGCGTGCCCGCCAGCACTAGCAGCAGGTCTTCCACCAGCGCGCCCATGGCGCGCAGCAAATTGAGTGTCTTCTGCTGCCCGTCGGCACCGCCGCGATAGGTCTCCGTGGCACGGAAAAGCTGGGAGTAGTCGGGCTCCTGCAACGCTGTCCGCAGCAGCAGGAGCGCATCCTGCCGGCTGGTCAAATAGGTGCCCAGTTCCAGGGTGAGCGCGCGGCCCACGGCACCCTCCGCCAGCCGCGACACCAGCGCCCGCTCCTGAGGCTTGAGCTCCGGCCGTCGCGCTGCCAGCAGCGTCTCGAGTTCCGTCGCGGGCAGGGCTCCCAGGCGATGGACAATGGCCCGCGAACGAATGGTGGGAAGCAACTCCTGCGGATTTTCCGTAAGCAAAATCAGGGACGTATATTCGGGCGGCTCTTCCAGCACCTTGAGGAGACTGTTGGCGGCTTCCTTCATGAATGCGGATGTGGTGAAAACGGTGAAGGAGCGGCGCGCTTCGTTCGGTGGGCGGTAATAGGCTGCATGGATCACCTGGCGCACCTGGCCCATCTTGATGAGCAATTGCGGCGGGTCCGGCGGCACGATAATGACGTCCGGATGGGTCTGGATGAGGATGCGGGTCTCGCGCTTATCGGCGTCGCGCATCTCCTCGCGTGCGGCCACGGCCTCGGCCACGCAGGCTTCCAGGTCCGCCGCCTGGCCGATGCGGAGGCAGTTCCGGCAGTGGCCGCAGTAGTCCGGCAGGCCATCCGTTTCCGTCGGCTCCAGGCAGTTGACCGCGCGGGCCAGCATCAGCGCGAGAGTGTACTTCCCTGCTCCCTTTGGTCCGGCCAGAATCATGGCGGGGGGAAACCGCTCCGCGCGCACGCTTTCGCGAAGCCGCGTCACGGTGGCCGAGTTGCCCAGAAATTCGCGGAAGCTCACAGTCCGAGTTTAGTGCATGTCCCGGCCGGGTACACGTAGCGCCCGCGGCGCACCAGCGGAGCAGGCTCAGGCAAGGCCGGCGCACCGCCGGGAAGTTCCAGAGTTTCCACATCTTCGAGCCTAGAGCATGGGCAGAGGCGTGTCGAGCGAGGCAACGGGCCGGTTTCGAGGGCCTGAAAAACCTTCTGGCGCGGGCGCCGGAGCTGCCGCATCTCTTACCTCGTACAATATGACGAGGAAGCCAGCGCGACCCATGGCGGAACAGACCGAAAAACAGCCCCGACAGGCAAATGCGAAGCTGGGCGGCACGGAGAAGGCCGAATCCGGCACGGCAGGGCCGCGCAAGCGGGAAGAGGATTCAGTCGGCAAGGTCTATGACTCCCGGCTGATACGGCGCCTGGCCGGCTACCTGCGCCCCTACTGGTGGCAGGCCGTTGTCTCGTCGGTGGCGGTTTCGCTCAAGTCACTGAGCGACGTGGCGGGGCCCTATCTGGTGAAGGTGGCGCTGGACCGCTACCTGCTGGGCAAGCCGAGCCCAGAGACCAACTGGCTGACGCGTCGGCTGCCGGAAGCCCCCATGCAGGGCATCACAGATTTGGCGTTCATTTACATTGCGACGCTTTGCTCGTCTTATCTGTTCGAGTTTATCCAGACCTACCTGATGCAGTGGACCGGACAGAAAATTATGTTCGACCTGCGCCGGGACATCTTTCGCCACATGCAGCGGATGCACATCGGCTTTTTTGACACCCACGCCGTGGGCCGGCTGGTCACGCGGATCACTTCGGACGTGGACGCCATCAACGAGATGTTCACCGGCGGAATTCTGGCCGTGGTGGATGACTTTTTCACGTTGAGCATCATGGCCGTGGTAATGCTCAGCATCAACTGGTGGCTGGCCCTGCTGGCGTTTGCCGTGCTGCCGCTCATCCTTATCGTTACGCGCATCTTCCGCGATCATGTGCGCGAGAGCTACCGGCGCGTGCGCGCCGCCATTGCGCGGATTAACAGCTTTACGCAGGAGCATATCAGCGGCATGAGTGTGGTGCAGCTGTTCAACCGCGAACAACGCGCCTACAAAGATTTTGAGGCCGTGAACCACTTACACATGGTGGCCTTCAAGGACACCATCTTTGCCTACGCGCTCTACTACCCCGCGGTGGAACTTCTGTCGGCCGTCGCCATTGCGCTGGTCATCTGGCGCGGGGGCTTTGGCGTGCTTTCCGGCTCGGTCACCATCGGCGTGCTGGCCATGTTCAACATGTACTCACAGCGCTTCTGGCGGCCCATCCAGGACCTGAGCGACAAGTTCAACATCCTGCAGGCCGCCATGGCCGCCTGCGAGCGCATCTTCAAATTGATGGACACCGCGCCGGAGATTGTGAGCCCGGAGCATCCGCGCGAAGGCGACGGCAGCAACCGCATCGAGTTTCGGCATGTCTGGTTCACCTATCAGAAGCTGACGCCGGAGCAGAAGGCGGCCGTGGAACGCATTGCGGCCCACCCCGAGGAGCAGGCGCAGTTCACCGCGCTGGAGGGCATCGAGTGGATCCTCAAGGATGTCTCGTTCACCATCGAGCCCGGGCAGACGGTGGCAATCGTGGGCCACACCGGCGCCGGCAAAACCACGCTCACCAGCCTGATGATGCGGTTCTATGACGTGACCGCGGGGCAGATTCTGCTGGACGGTGTGGACCTGCGCGAGCAGGACCTGGCCACGCTGCGCCGCCACTTTGCCGTGGTGCTGCAGGACCCGTTCCTGTTTACGGGGACGCTGGCGGAAAACATTCGGCTGGGCAACGACGAGATTACCGAAGAAGATTTGCGCCGCGCTGCGCACGATGTGAACGTGCTGGACTTTATTGAGACGCTGCCTGGGGGCTTTGACGAACCCGTGCGCGAGCGCGGAAACTCCCTCTCCACCGGACAGAAGCAGCTGATCAACTTTGCCCGCGCGCTGGCTTACAATCCCCGCATTCTCATTCTGGACGAGGCCACTTCCAGCGTGGATACGGACACGGAGCTGCGCATCCGCTCTGCACTGGAGCGCATGGTGGAAGGCCGCACCAGCGTGCTCATCGCGCATCGGCTCTCCACGGTGCAGCGGGCAGACGTGATCCTGGTGATGCATAAGGGACAACTGCGGGAGTTCGGCTCGCACCAAGAGTTGCTGACCCAGCGTGGGCTCTACTGGAAGCTTTACCAGCTGCAGTACAAGGACCAGGAGACTTCCGGCCTTCCCTCCGCGAACCGTGATCCGTTTCCCGCGCCGGCCATGTAAGACGGCGGCTTCTCGAGCGATGCGAGGCCCGGTCGGGATATCATGAGGGATGGAACCCATGATGCGGGAGCACCCCTTACAGGCCCGTATTAGCAAGGGATGTCTGGCTCACGGATATTTTGGCGATCGGCAGGCAAACAGGATATGAAGCAAACTCCGGCAAGACGCGTTGAGCTGTTCGACACCAGCCTGCGGGATGGAATGCAACAGCCGAATCTGGAAATCTCAGTGCCCGGCGCGGTGATGCTGCTGGAGCGCATGAGCGCGTTCGGAGTTCACTATGCGGAGATCGGCTTTGCCGGGGCCAACCAGTTTGTGAGCGATCTGACGCAGGTTCTGGAACGGACAGATACCGGCCCGATGCGGCTGGCGCTGTTTGGCCGTACGCGCGGCCGCGGCACCCGCGTGGCCGACTGGCAGGACGCGCAGATCATGGTTCGCCAGCGCGAGCGCGTGCCGGCGGCTGTTGTGGTGGTCAAGTCGCGCCTGCTGGACGTGACCCGCTCACTGGAAACGACGCCGGAAGAAAACCTGCTGATGGCGCGGGAGACCATCGCCTATCTGCAAGACCACGGGCTCGAGGTGCTGGTGGACCTGGAGCACGCGATGGATGCCAACTGCGGCCGCCGCGAGAACGGCATCGAGTGCAACGAGGACTTCAAGCAACACACCCTGGACTACTTTCACCAGCTCACCGAACAATGCGTGGGCCAGGGCGTCAGCCGCATCATCGTCTGCGACACCACCGGCGGCGCCAGCCCGGAAGAGGTTTCCGAGATCATCGGCAATCTGGTCCGCGCCTATCCCGGCGCCAGGTTCGGCTTCCACGGCCACACGGACCGCGGCCTCGGAATCGCGGATTCGCGCGCGGCCATTCTGGCCGGGGCCGTGCAGGTGCAGGGCACGCTGCTGGGCACAGGCGAGCGCTGCGGCAACGTGAACCTGACCACCGTCATCGGCAGCATGCAGCTGCGCGGTGAAGCGGAATTCGTCTCGCCGGAGGCGCTGACCGGCCTCACCAGTCTGGCGCACTCGGCCTATGCGGCCTTTGGGCTGGAGGTGCCGCACGGCGCGCCCATCGTGGGTCCCGGAGCCTTTGGCACGTGGGCCGGCATGCACGGCAGCAGCGAGCGCAAACACCCGGGCGCGTATCTCTGGTGCGACCCGGCAAAGGCCGGCTCGAATTCGGTGATCGGCGTCAATCGGCAGTCCGGCCGCGCCAACATCCTGCTTCTCTCGGAGTCACTGGGCATTCCGCTGAACAACGCGCAGGCTCAGCAGCTGATGGACGACAACGCGGCCATGATTGAAGGCGGTGGCTTCACCGTGAGCGAGGTCAGTTTCAGGCTGGCCTGCATGCGCGTGCTGAAGACGCTCCGCGACCACTTCACCATCAAAAGCTGGCGCGTCTTTGACGAGTCCGACGAGGCGGGCCAGCGTTTTGTGCAGGCATTTATGACGCTGACCGTGGGCGAGGCCACCGTGACCACCACGCGTGCCGAGGGGGCAGGCCCGGTGGACGCGCTGACCAAGGCCATGCGCCGCGAACTGGAAAAGTGGCATCCCTCGCTGGCCGAGATGCGCCTGGGAACCTTCACCGTGGCCGCGCTGGACGTTTCCGCGCACGACTCGGCCGCGCATGTGCGGGTCACTGTGAGCTTCCACGCCGACGGCCACGAGCCGTGGGTGACGGCCGGAGTGAGCAGCGATCTGAATCAGGCGGCTCTGATGGCCATTGTGGACGGATTTGACTACTGGCTGCTGCAGCGAGAGCAAGCCGCTGCCGGGATGCCGGCGCGCGACGCGGCACACGCCGTTTAAGTGCGCAAGATAACTTTCAACGATTGAGACGTGCAACAAGCATAAGGGCCGATCGCGCATGCGACCGGCCCCTTTGCTTGCTCGATGGGAAGTTCCGAAGTTACTTGGCAGCCACCAGAGGACGGGTGCTGAGCGAGCCGTCCTTGTAGCCCTTGGCAATGTCGGCAATGGAAACCGGCGTGTAGTCGCCTGCGTGCCCGGCCTGGCCAAACTGCGTCATGCGCAGCGCCACCACTTTCTGCATGGCCTCGCGCGCCGGCTTCATGTAGTCGCGCGGATCGAATTTCTCCGGGCTCTCCCACAGAACCTTGCGGATCGCGCCCGTAATGGCGAGCCGGTTGTCGGTGTCCACGTTGACTTTGCGCACGCCGTTGCGGATGCCGAGCTGAATTTCTTCCACCGGCACGCCCCAGGTTTCCTTCAGCTTGCCGCCGTACTGGTTGATGATGTCCTGCAGATCCTTGGGTACCGAAGAGCTGCCGTGCATCACCAGGTGGGTGTTGGGCAGGCGCTTGTGGATGGCAATGAGCACGTCCATCTTGAGCACGCTGCCGTCCGGCTTCTTATTGAACTTGTATGCGCCGTGGCTGGTGCCGATGGCGATGGCCAGCGCGTCCACGCCGGTGCGCTCGGCAAACTCGACAGCCTGGTCCGGATCGGTGATGTGATCGAGGCCGCTGCCGCCAGCGCCGTGTCCGTCTTCCACGCCGCCGAGCACGCCGATTTCGCCCTCGACGGTGATGCCGCGCTCGTGCGCGAAATCAACCACCTTGCGGGTGACTTCCACGTTCTCTTCAAAGCTGGACGGGGTCTTGCCGTCGGCCTTGAGGGAACCGTCCATCATAACCGAGGTGAAGCCCAACTCAATGGCGCTCTTGCAGGTTTCAAAGCTGTTGCCGTGGTCCTGGTGCATGGCGATGGGAATTTCAGGATAGAGCTCGCTGGCCGCCAGGATGAGGTGATAGAGGTAGCGGTCCTGCGCGAACTGGCGCGCGCCGCGGCTGGCCTGGATGATCACCGGCGACCGGGTTTCCCTCGCCGCTTCCATGATGGCCTGGATCTGTTCCATATCGTTGACGTTGAACGCACCGACGCCGTATCCGCCCTTGGCGGCCTCGTCGAGAAGCTGCCGCATGGAGACTAGAGGCATGAGAATTCTCCTTCTGGTTTCGGTCCGGCCGCCTGGTCCATTTGGTCCGCTCGGGCCCACATGAGTCGACATTCCGCTCATCGGGCGGCAGGAACTTCAATCATCCTTATGGTAGCAGACGCACGCAACGGGAAAATGTGTCATCGCTCACGCAGGTATGCTTATCGGCAGGCGCCGTCTGACCGTAAAATGTCGTGGATTCAATTTGGATGTTTCGTCTGAACCGTTTTCCGCAATTATCGTGGTAAATCCGCCGTCTTGAGGATCACTTTGCCATCCTTCATCGAAAAAGCGGTAACCACATCGTCGTGCTCACAGGCGATGTCGGAGATGGAAACCTTTCCTGGATCAAACTGCGCGCGCAGGCTTCCGTCGCTTGGATTCACCTCAAACAAAACAAAGTTCTTCGTCCTCGGACCGGCGTCTATCGGCCCCTTGTCGGAAATGCTGTCCTTGCGATAGCGCATAATCCATCGATCGCTGGCGGAGATCACGTCGTCCAGCACATAGCCCTTGGGAGCTTGCAGAGGCACCTCGCGCACCACACCTCCGGCGCCCACCTCCAACACAGGCGCCTTGGAGCGCGCCTGATAGAGAAGAATGTCCTTCCGCGCCGGCGCAAAAAGCCACCAGCTCATACCCGATTCCGCCGCGACCTGGGTCGTGATCCCCCCGGTTTCGCCCTGAGTCATCTCCCCGTTCTGCGTCATGCCATTCGGCAGTTCGAGAGTGCGAAGGATTTGCCCATCCGAGTTGAGTAGAAAGAGCAGCGGCACTGCATTTACGCGATCATAGGCAAGTGCCAGAAACGTTTCGTCGGGAAGTTCCGCAATCCTCCAGAAGTGATAGGTGGCCGGCAGGTCCAGTGTCTTCTTGAAGTTCCCCTGCCGGTCAAACTCCACCAGATAATCGTGGTGCGCTCCCGGGGAAATAGCTCTCGGCGGCATTCCCGGCATAAGCGTGAGGGTCCGGGATGACTTCTTGCCATCCTTCGTCGCGTTCACCAGCAGCCCGACCATCGACTCCGACACGAAATAGGCGTGGGAACTGGGATCGTACAAGCCCGGGACGTCTTTCGCAGAAAACTCGTGCCCACCCTTCGGATTAAGGGAATAGATGACATGCGACATATAGTCGGGCGGCTGCGGAAAATCGACATACGGAATGCCGCTTGGTGAACAAAATATGGGGCCGGCGAAAATTGGGGAAGCCGGGACCCAGGGAATCGCCGGCTTCACTTCAAAATCCAATTGCACGACCGAGATGGAAGACGTGGAGTCTGCTCGGTCTACCTCTTTGGCGCCATGGCTCTTTGCCGCCAATGCAGTGGACTTGACAGCGTGAGAAGGCTTCGCAGCCGCCGCGCTTGTCTGCGCGAAGGCACTTGCCCCCAATCCAAGCAACCCCAGGCTCGTCAGCAACAGGGCACTCGCTCTGCTCATTCGCCACCGCCGACAAGGCTGCGGAAGGTACGTTTCTCGCGGATTGGATTTGGAAGATCCGCAAGCGCCACTGAAAGTGGCCGATATTCTCCGCCGCACGACGCAACGGATATATCCTGCGTCCTTGCCAAATCAAGCAGACGCTGGCGAATCGCCGAGTCCCCGAGGTTCAGACTGTAGCCCCCGAAGCAACCAATTCCGATGGATCCACAACTCGGGTATCCAACACCACAGCAATAGAAGGTTGAACAAACAAACTCAGTCCCATATTCACCTGGATTCCCAGGAGTTATTTGGTTCCCACTGCTGTTACATACGTCAGAGGTGCATGTAACCGAGGTTGATACGAAATACCCCGCGCACTGCGCCAAGGCAAGTTGAGCGCCAAGGCAGACAAGGATAACAACGATCGCACGGCCCATTTGAAGCATCATGAAGATCCTCCACTTCACGATTGAGTCTTTGAGGATTGTTCTGGGAGATTTGAGAACTTGGATGCTTTGCTTCAGGACGTTCCGAAAACTCACTATCGCCGCCTTCCATCCCCCTCAAACTCACGGGGACGGACTCTAGCACCATCGTTGAAAACAAAACAAGAGAATTCTCAAAACAGCAAAAGACACAGGAGTTATTGGTCTTCCTGGACCTACAAACTCAAGTGAGTTATCACGCATCCGAGCCCCCTTCAGGGGGACTTTCAGTCAAAGGAG
>DATKTQ010000292.1:0-2147 GCA_035531055.1 Occallatibacter sp.
ACGTCATGCCGGCATTTTCCAGAAGCTCGAGGAAGAGCTCTGCAACTTCAGCACGCGCGGCTACCTGGGCGAGGGAAGCCCGAACCGTGCGGACGCATGGATCTGGGTGCTCGCCGAGCTCTTCGCCGGCATTGTCGAGCAAAAGCGCTTACCGCCCAAGTCGAGCGCAGCGGCAACCGGCCGCGGGCAAACCACCTTCATGGCTGACTGAGGAGACGAAATGCAATCTAACGTGGTGTACGGGGTAATGGTGTTCAGGCCTGCAATGTGCGCGCGCCTGGTCGAAATGCCGGTAAAGCCATGGGACTGGATCCGCGGCGCGATCGCTGCCGCATGGTTTTGGTTCACCCAGTGCTTGCTGATGGCCCTGTCGGCCACGTGCTTTATGTTCGCCGCCAAGACAATGGGTCTCTAACCATGACCTGTATTGCATGGGACGGAAAGACGCTGGCTGCGGACAAGCGGGTTGAATACGTTGGGCTGGCGCGCACCGTCACGAAGATCTTCCGCTTCAACAACGAGCTGCTCGGGATCTCAGGCAATGGGGCACAGGGCAATGAAATGATCGAGTGGTACAAGGCTGGTGCCAAGCCGGCTGACTTCCCACCGAAGCAGCGCGAGCGCGACGACTGGGCCTCGCTCATCGTGATCAGGGAGTGTGGTGTCTTTTATTACGAGCGCACGCCCCACCCCTGTTTGGTCGAGGACAAGATCATGGCTTGGGGCTGCGGCCGAGATTATGCCCTGGCCGCGATGCACCTCGGAAAGACCGCGCGCGAGGCCGTTGAAATCGCCAGCGTGTTTGACATCAACTGTGGCAACGGAGTGGACGAGCTCAGCCTATGCCCACCATGATCACATGGTCCGAGCGGACCTACTACAGCATGGACCTGGACTGCCAGGTCTCTAGGGTGAGCGGGTTCGACGACCACCACCAAGAGCACTGGATCGTGATCGAAATGGGGAAAGGCTATCGGGATAGACGCCTGGCCGCGGTCGAGCGTATTATGGCCAGCATCGAGGCGAGGGATCCGCCTGGCGAGGTACCACTTGAGGAGTAATGCCATGAAATTCACGAAACTCTTAATCGCAGCCCTGCTCTCCCTGTTTGCCGCATCCGCCTGGCCGCAGTCCGCGGTAGAGATCTATGGCAGTACAGCGCCTGGGGGGGCGTCGGTCCCGGTGCTTGTTGATGTAGCTGGCCGGCTCCAAGTCAATGCGGCCCTGCAGGCATTCGCGCCACTCGGGAACACCATCACCTTCACCGCCAACACCAGCGGCAACATACCCACTCCTGTTCAAGCCGTTCCCGTTTCCGGCACGGCGACGCAATATCTCATCAGCAATACCGGCGTCAATCTGGCTTTCATCAGCTACGCAAACAGTGCCGCATTGGCGACCGCGAACTGCGTGGTGCCTACCGGAACATCGACGCTCACCGTACCGGTCCTTCCTGGATCCGCCGTCGTCATCACCGCCGGCACAAGCTATTATTTCTGCGGCATCACATCGAGCGGTACCAGCGTGATCTATGTGACGCCAGGCGCCGGGTTGTAGCATCATGCGCCGGCTTTTGTCTCTTCTGCTGGGCCTTGTCCTGGCGGTCCTGAGTTTCGTTGCCCAGGCCTCTCCACCTGCTGCGGTAGTGCTCGGTGAACGCCTTGGAAGCGTGGTCTACGATGTAACGCATAAGGATGAGTTTTCGCCATTCGAGCAGAAAACTGGGCCGCCGACGCTCGCGATTTCAGCTACACAGCACACCAGTCCGCGCTGGGTTTTCGCGCAGAACAATCCTTCGTTCGTCCTAAATTTAGATGATCTTGGGGCTGGCGCGGTTAATACGACACCGCAATTCTCTCTTGGTTCCGGCACGCCGACGTTTACCCGTACCACGACCGCGTGGACAAAACTCTCGACGGGCTTGTGGGCATCTGTAGCCAGTGGTACAGCGCGTTCTGACTACCTTGGAATGAATACGGCGGTCGGCGCTTACGGAGGCTATCTAGCCGAGGGCGCGAGGACGAATTACGCGCTCTACAGCCGCACGTGGACCAACGCCGCATGGGTAGCCTCGAACGTCACCGTAGCGCAGACGCAGACCGGCGTCGATGGGGTAGGGAACTCAGCGGCTTCCCTCACGGCGAGCG
>DATKTQ010000293.1:0-22146 GCA_035531055.1 Occallatibacter sp.
CGGCAAGAGGCGGTAGCGGAGGTTGTCATAGCGGACGAGGATTTTCTGGGCGTCGGGGCCGTAGGACCATAGCTCGTTCTCGTCAGGGTTACGGGTGCCGTGGACGCGGAAGATGGGCGAGAAGACGCCGAACTGGAACCATCGGACGAAGAGCTCGCGGAATTTGGGGTCGTTGAGATTGCCGCCGGAGATGAAGCCGCCGATGTCGGTGGTCCAGTAGGGCATGCCGCTGATGGAGTAATTGAGGCCGGCGGAGATTTGGCGGTGGAAGCTGAGCCAGTCGGAGAGGATGTCTCCGGACCAGGCGGTGACGCCGTAGCGCTGCGCGCCGGCATACGCGGAACGCGAGAGGATGAAGACGCGCTTCTGTTGCGAGGCGGCCTGCTGGCCGAGCGAGACGCCTTCAATGTGGAAGAGCGGATAGATGTTGGCATAGCGCGCGCCGGAGCCGATGGCTAGCTGGTGATCGATGAGGATGTTGGTTTCGTGGCCCTCGGTTTCCGGCTCGTCGGTGTCAAGCCACCATGCGTCGACGCCGATTTTGAAGAGCGCGTCGTCGATGTTTTTCCAATATTGATGGCGGGCGGCGGGGTTGGTGGGGTCGTAGAGGGCCTGGCCGACGGGGTGGAAGCTGGGCGCGATGGTTTTGGCGATGAACCAGCCGTTCTTCTGGAACTGATCGTAGACGGGGCTGCCGGGACGGAAGTACGGCCAGACGCTGACCATGAGGTGGAAGTGCTGGTTGTGGAGGGTGTCGACCATGGCCTGGGGATCGGGGTAGTTCTTGTTCCAGGTCATCTGGCCCATCGTGTTCCACCAGAACCAGTCCTGCACGATGTTGTCGACGGGGATGTGGAGCTGGCGATATTTGGCGGCGACGCCGAGGATTTCCTTCTGCGACTGGTATTTGTTTTTGCATTGCCAGAAGCCGTAGGCCCAGCGGCCGAAGAGCGGGACTTCGCCGGTGAGCTGGCGGTAGTCGCCGATGATCTGGTCGGGCGAGGGTCCATAGAGGAAGTAATAATCGATGCGGTCGGCGACCTCGGAGCTCCAGTAGAGGGTTTGGACGAAGCGGTTGTTCATGCGGCTGCGGGAGGGGTTGTTCCAGAAGATGCCGTAGCCGTTGGTGGAGATCATGAGGGGGATGGCGATGTTGGTGTTTTCCTGCGAGAGGTCGACGGTTTCGCCGCGGAAATTCCAGACGCCTGCCTGATGCTGGCCGAGGCCGTAGAGGCCCTCATGCGAGCCATAAACGCCGAAGTTAACCTCGGCGTGATAGGTGTGTTCGCCGTTGACGACGGCGGGGTGGAGGGAGCGGTAGCTGTCGGTGGTGAGGAGCGTGCCCCGCATGCCGCGGCCGGAGGAGCCGGGTCCGGTGGCTCCGGCGGCGGTGGAGCCTTCATCGGCGATGTAATGGATGGCGCCGGAGTCGCGCTCGATGACGACCTTTAGGTTGCCGGTGGTGAGCGAGATGGTCTTGTCGTCTGAGGTGACGTGGAACTCGGTGGCGGGCCAGTCCTGCTTGACGAGGACATGGTCAGATGGGAGGGCGGGCGCGGCAGGGCCGGACTCGGCTTGAAGGGGAGGCGCGTAAGTGACGTGAAGGACGGTGGGTGAGTCGACGGTGAGATTGAGGACGCCGAACTTTTGCGTGATGGTGACGCCGCGGGCGGTCTGCTGAAAGCTGACGACGGGGTTAGCGGGATTCCACTGGGCGCGGGCGGCGGGCAGGGCGGCGAGAGGCAATGCGAGGGTGAGGGCGGAAGCGACACGGTGAAGGAGCTTCATGGTGAAGAATACCCCTGAGTGAATCGGTTGAGTGCAATCCCAACCAGTCTACGCCGACGAAGCCGGATGCGGGTGATGCGGCGGCGGTTGAGGCAAATGGAGGGGATGCAGGAGGCGGCGCGTAGTTTTATTGACAAAGGAGTAACTGGGACAAATGACTGGAGCCAGGTTTAGAGCAGGGTAAGTTACCTTGAGATTCCTGATCCCACAAAAAGTGGAGACGGAGCTACGGGGATTTGGGGTAGACTCCTAGCTACTCCGACATACAAGGGCCAAACCGGTGCGAACCCGTTGGATTTTCTATTTCGCGTGGCTTGCGGCAGTGTTCAGTGCCTGCCCGCGTCTTGTGGCCCAGTTTCAGGAACCGACACAGGCTGAGCTGAAGATGACCTCCGATCCAATGGCGCCGGGGGCGGACGCAGTGTATCTGGACGTTTCCGAGGTGGACAATAACCCGGATCACTCGGAGACTTACCACGCACGCATCAAGGTATTGAGACAGAAGGGCGAGAATCTGGCGACGGTGCGGATTCCTTACACGCGCGGTTCAGTGACGGTGACGAAGATTGAAGCACGAACCATCCACTCTGATGGAACCGTGATTCCGCTGACGGCGAAACCGTCTGACATTGAGTATTTAAAAACCAAGGGCTTGCAGGTGAATGCGATGGTGATCACCCTGCCGAGCGCAGAGGTGGGCTGCATTCTGGAGTATTCCTACGAACTGCGCTACATCACGGACGATTACAGTGCGCCGACGTGGGAGATTCAGAGGCCTTATCTGATTCATCAGGCGCATTTCCTTTACATCCCGTCTTCGTTCGCTCACAACCTGATGTGGTGGCAGAAGCTGCCCACCGGAATGAGCGTGCAGGAGAACAAGAAGGGACGCTTTGAGCTGAATCTCACGGATGTTCCGGCCGTGCCGGATGAAGAGTGGATGCCGCCCATCGAGAGCTTTCTTTACAAGGTGATTTTCTATTTTGGAACCGGAGGGTCAACGGACGTCTATTGGAAGCCGACGATAGCTGAATGGCGGGCGAGCGCGGACAAGTTTGCCGAGCCGACCAGAGAGATTCACAATGCGGTGGACGGACTGGTGACGCCGGGAGACAGTGACGAGGTGAAGGCACGCAAGCTCTATGTTGCGGTGCAGGCGCTGGAGAACACAAACTTTACCCGGGAGAAGGACAAGGCAGAACGGAAGAAGCTGAAGGAAAAGGAGATTAAGGTCGCGCAGGGCGTTTGGACACGGAAGAGCGGCAATCGGCAGGAGATTGCTCTGCTTTACCTGGCGATGTTGCGGGCCGCAGGCTTGAAAGCGTATGCGATGCGCGTGGTGGATCGCGATAAAGGGCTGTTTTCCCAGGGCTACTTCAGTTACGGGCAGTTGGATGACACGCTGGTGCTGGTGGTGCTGAACGGCAAGGAAGTGGTGACTGACCCGGGCGAAAAGATGTGCCCGTTCCGAGAAGTCAGCTGGACCCACTCGATGGCCGGCGGGATCCGCGAGGATGACCAAGGCGGAAGCATGGCCGTTACGCCCATGCAGCAATACGGGAACAATAAGTTGGTGCGTACTGGTGCCGTCAATGTGGATGCTCATGGCAAAGCGAATGGCGAGCTGACCTTCACGATGACGGGGCAGGATGCGTTGCGCTGGCGTCAGGCTGCGCTGCTGAACGACCTGACGGAGGTGAAGAAGCAGTTCAACAATTGGGCTGAGGCCATGGTTCCGAATGGCATGCAAGTGAACCTGCAACAATTTTCCGCGCTGGATAACGATGATGTTCCGCTGACAGCCAGGCTCGAAGTGCACGGCATTCTGGGTACGTCGTTGTCGAAGCGGCTCCTGCTGCCGGGCATTTTTTTTGACACACGCGGGCACCGGCCATTTGTGGGGCGGGAGAGACGTGTGGAGCCGGTGGATATGCACTACGGGCAGGAGATCAGCGATCGCGTTGTGTATCTCCTGCCTGCCGGGATGCAGGTGGAAGCCTCGCCGCAGGATACGAAGGTTGAGTGGCAGGGACATGCGGTGGTGCTTGCCCACACGGCGATTGGGCCGGGTGAAGTGACGCGGATGCGGACGTTTGCGAGGGGATTTACGATGGCAAAGCCGGAAGAGTATAAGGACCTTCGCGCCTTCTACCAGGAGGTGGCCGCAGCTGACCAGGTGCAGATTGTGTTGAAGGCGGCGGTGCCGCAAAAGGGGAGCTAAAAGAGATGAATCGAATGGTGGGGTATGTGTTGGCTGCTTTCGTTTTTCTGGGGCCGTGTGCAGCGCTGGCTCAGTTTCGGGAGCCGAAGAAGGCTGAGTTACAGATGACGTCGGACCCGATGGCTCCGGGCGCGGACGCAGTGTATCTGTACCGCGAAGAGAAGACCGATGACATGCTGCATTTCCATAGCATTTATGCGCGCATCAAGGTGCTGACGGAAAAGGGCAAGCAACTGGCGACGGTGCGGATTCCCTATGAGCGGCGGTCGTTCCAGGTGCGGGACATTGAGGGACGGACGATTCACCCGGATGGCACGGTGATCAAGATGACGACGAAGCCGTCGGATCTGATGGCCTTCAAGTCCGGCACGACCCAGGTAAATACGATGGTGTTTACGCTGCCGAGCGTGGAAGTGGGCAGCATTCTGGAATACCAGCTGGACATCCAGTATGACGACAACATGGTTTCGTCGCCGACGTGGGATGTGCAGCAACCGTATTTTGTGCACGAGGCGCACTATCTGTTTGTGCCGTCGCGGACCCCGGGGACGATCAGCAACAGTCGGGGGCAAGCGCTGACCCGGCTGATGTATGGCCAGCGCGGGGGCAATGGCGCGAAGGTGCAGGAGGACATCCGGGGCCGGTACTCCTATGACGTGACGAATGTGCCGGCCTTGCCGGACGATGACTGGATGCCGCCTTTGAACAGCCTGAGGTGGAAGGTGGATTTTTACTACACGGCGTATACGTCCGGCCAGGAGTTCTGGAAAGACGAGGGCAAGTACTGGGCCAAGAAGACAGAGGAATTTGCCAACCCGAGCAAGGAATTGCGCAAGGCGGTAAGCGGGATGGTGGCTCCGGGAGACAGCGAGGATCAGAAGGCGCGCAAGATTTATGCCGCTGTGGAGGCGCTGGAGAATACGGATTTTACGCGAGCCAAGTCAGAAGAGGAGTTGAAGCAAGCCAAGCTGAAGGAAGCGAAGAACGCCGAGGACGTGTGGACCAGGAAGAGTGGCACGTCGGACCAGCTGGCGCTGCTGTATGTGGCATTGGCGCGGGCGGCGGGGTTGACGGCGTATCCGATGGAGGTGGTGGACCGGAATCGTGCGCTGTTTGATGCGTCGTATCTCTCCATCGATCAGCTGGACGACTACATTGCGATTGTGGTGGTGGACGGGAAGGAAGTGTTTCTGGACCCGGGGCAGAAGATGTGTCCCTACGGGCTGCTGCACTGGAAGCACGCCCTCGCCGGCGGCCTGCGGGTGACGGCCAAGGGCACGGAGCTGGCGCTGAGCGCGGCCGACACCTACAAGCAGGATATGCTGGAGCGCGTGGCGAACCTTTATCGGCAGCCCAACGGGCAGCTGAGCGGCATCGTGCGATACGTGATGTCGGGCCAGGAGGCGCTGCGCTGGCGCCAGGCACTGCTGCTGAATAATCCGGACGAAGTGAAGAAGCAGTTCAACGAGTGGATTCACGGAGACCTGCCGGACGGCGTGCAGGGGGATTTTGACCACTTCCTGGCAACGGCGGATTACGACGAGAACCTGGTGGCAACGGTAAAGGTGACGGGGAGCATCGGCAGCGCGACAGGCAAGCGCGTGTTTCTTCCGTCGGAGTTTTTTGAGTCGCGGGGCAAGCTTCCATTTGTGGCTGAGGCCAAGCGTACGGTTCCGGTGGACGTGCACTATGCGCGCATGGTGGAAGACAGCGTGACGTATACGCTCCCCGCCGGATTCCAGGAGGAAGGCGCGCTGCCGCCGGTGAGCCTCTCCTGGCCGGACCATGCGGTGATGCGCGTGGTTTCCAAGAGCAGCGGCGCGCAGGTGAGCGTGACCCGCCTGCTGATGTACAACTATGCTCTGCTGAATTCGCAGGACTACGGCAACCTGCACGACTTTTATCAGAAGGTGGCCAAGGCCGACAGTCAGCAACTGGTGCTGGATCGTTCGAACTCCGCGGCGGGAAATTGAGCGCGGTGCCGGGGCGGAGGCTACGGCGGTGTGCCGTGTGGCTGTGCGCGGCGATGACCCTGACCGGGGCGGGCAGTGTGAGCTTTGCGCGCGAGACCCCCGTGCCGCAGTGGGGCTTGGACGCGGCCAAGACACCGACGCCGGCGTATGCGCAGAATGCGGCGACGGTGGTGCTCTACGACGAGACGGTGGAGACGGTGGACGCGGACGGACGTTCCGTGGAAACAGAACATGAGGCGGTCCGCGTGCTGGCGCCGCAGGGCCGGGACGACGCAGTGTGCGCGGCGGGTTACAGCTCAGACGAAAAGATAAAGGCTCTGCGTGGCTGGACCATCACGGCCGACAGCAAGCAGTTTGAGGCCAAGGCCACAGACGTGATGGAAGTGGGCGACACGAGCGTGCCGGTGATGCTCTCCACCTATAAGACGCGCATTGTGCGGCCGCCGGCGGTGGATGTGGGCGCAACCGTGATCTGCGAGAGCGAAGTGCTGCTGGCGCCGTATCAGCAGGAGGCCGACTGGGATGTGCAGCGCGACGTGCCGGTGGTGTTTCAAGCGATGGAGGTGGATCTGCCGGCGGGACGCGCGCATGCGGTTTCCTGGCACCGGATGGAGCCGGTGAAGGGTGTGGAGGTGGCGCCGAATCACTGGCGCTGGGAGGTGAAAGACGAGCAGCGGCTGGATTTGCGCGATGTGCCCTCGCGACCAAGCTGGCAGGCGCTGGCCGCGCGCATGAACGTGGAGTGGGGAGACGCGGCGGTGGACGGCACGGATGCGCGATGGAAGGCGCTGGGCAAGCGCTATACCGCGCTGGAAGCAGGCCGGCCGGACCCTACGCCGGAGATTACCGCGAAAACGCAGACGCTGCTTGCCGGCGCGACGGATTTCTACACCAAGGTGCAGCGGATTACCGAGTACCTGCAGGAGAATGTGCGCTACTTTGTGGTGATGCGCGGCATCGGCGGCTGGCAGGCGCATCCGGCTGGGGAGATTTTTCGCAATCGCTACGGGGACTGCAAGGACAAGACGACGCTGCTGATTTCCATGCTGCGGGTGGCGGGAATTGAGTCGACGTATGTGCTGGTGGATGACAGGCGCGGCGTGGTGGATCCGCAGGCGCCGTCCTTCTATGGCGACCACATGATTACGGCGATTGCGGTTCCAGCCGGGGTGACGGATGCGCACCTTCAGGCTGTGGTGACGGCGAAGAACGGCAAGCGGTATCTCATCTTTGACCCGACCAACGAGGAAACGCCGGTGGGCAACCTGCCCGCGTACCTGCAGGGCGGCTACGGGATTCTGGCAGCGGGCGACGACAGCCAGATTCTGGCGCTGCCGGTGCTGAGCCCGGCAGCCAACGGCGCAGAGCGCACGGGGACGTTTGTGCTGATGGCCGACGGCACGCTGACGGGCAAAGTGGACGTGACGCGGACGGGACCGGAGGGCGCGGACCTGCGCGAGACGCTGAAGGACAGCGACCAGAAGGAGCGGCGCGAGAACCTGGAGCGCAGTCTGGCGACGGATCTGCCCGGAGTGGTTCTGAAGCAGTTTGACTATGCGCAGCCGCAGGCGCTGGATAAACCGGTGACGCTGGACTACTCCTTCACGGCGGACCAGTATGCGCACCAGGCGGGGAATCTGCTGCTGGTGCGTCCGCGGGTGGTGGGCTCAGACGCGCTTGCGTTTGATGACCGGGTGCGCACGGTGCCCATCAACCTGCAGGCGACCGGCCGGTGGCGCGACAGCTTCGACATCGCGCTGCCACCGGGCTACGTTGTGGATGAGACTCCGGATCCGGTGGATCTGGATGTGGGGTTTGCCAGCTATCACGCGAAGACCACGGTCAAGGGCAACGTGCTGCATTATGAGCGGGTACTGGATGTTCGGCAGGTGCAGATTCCGGCGACGAAAGCTGCCGATTTCCGGAAGCTTGAGAGCACGATTCTGACCGATGAGCGGGGCACGGTGGTGCTGAAGCAGCCCTGACCTCGGCTAACTTCCGGGGGCGGGCGAGCATCTAAAGGTTCAAGTGAAGAAGACGGCTTTTGGCGCGAGCTGCGCCGCAGAGCCGCGTCGGGCTTTGGTGCCCGTGCCGGATGGACAAGCTGGCAAATGATGCACGGAACAACTGATGAGGAGCTCCGCGATGAAGCACTTTTCCCTCAAACATGAGCTTCGGCTCTTCGGACTGATTTCAATGCTTGCGGCGGTGGTGGCCTGGACCGGCTGCCATCATGCGGCGTCCACGGCGGCCAGCCAGAACCAGGCGAGCGGGTCAGGACAGGCAGGGGCACAGGCCGGGGGACAGCAAGGCTCTGGCAGCGACACGAACAACCCCGCGAACCTGCCGCCGGTGGGCGCGCAGCAGAGCGGCGACCAGTCGGCAGGGGGCGGAAGTTACGCCTCCAGCCCTGATGCAGCAGGCGGGCAGCCATCGGCGGGACAGGGCTCCTACGCGCCGGGCAAGCCCTCGGCGGAGACGGTGACCGTGGCCAGGGGCACGGAGATTCCGGTGCGGATTGAGCACACGCTGGACACCCGGACGGCACGCGATGGGGATCCGTTCACGGGCGAGTTATACGCGCCGGTGGTGGCCTCCAACGGAGCGGTGGCGTTTCCCAGGGGAACGTCGGTGACGGGTGAAGTGGTGGCGTCGAAGAGCAAAGGCCGGTTCAAGGGCGCGGGAATCCTGGCGATCCGGCTGGACCAGATCGGCGCAGAACAGGTGAGGACCAGCGAGTATGGGGTGCGCGCCAAAGGCAAGGGCAAGCGCACGCTGGGATTCATCGGCGGCGGCGCGGGCGGCGGTGCGCTGATTGGCGCGCTGGCCGGTGGCGGAACGGGAGCACTGATTGGCGCGCTGGCGGGCGGTGGCGCGGGCACCGCGGGTGCTGCGTTCACGGGTCGGCGGGACGTGGTGATTCCGGCGGAGGCCAGGGTGCGCTTCCGGCTGGAAGATCCGGTGACCGCCGTGATTCCGCAATAGGCCGGCGAGGACGAAGTGAGCGGAACGGAGGCGCGCGGGAAGCAATCCGGCGCGCCTTTGCCACGTTTGCGCAGGGTGCACGAGTCCATGACCGGTTTTGGCGACCGGTTCAGGCGGCCGGTTCCGGCAATTGGACGCGGGATGCATCGCTCGACCGTTTCCGTCATCTTATATAGATAGATACTCTTCGACTTTCGCAGCGACAGACAGGATCAACAACGCATGAGCCATCCGCTCTTTTCGCCTTTTCAGCTTCGATCTTTGCCTTTTTCTAACCGCATTGGCGTTTCGCCGATGTGCCAGTACTCTTCCGAGGACGGCTTTGCCAACGACTGGCACCTGGTGCACCTGGGCAGCCGGGCCCAGGGCGGTGCGGGCCTGGTGATGCTGGAGGCCTCGGCTGTTGTGCCCGAGGGGCGAATCTCCTCCGCGGACCTGGGCATCTGGAAAGATGAGCATGTGCCGGAGCTCGCGCGGATTGCCCAATTTGTGCATGGGCAGGGCGTGCGCGTGGGCATCCAGTTGGCGCATGCCGGGCGCAAGGGAAGCTTTGCAGCACCGTTTGGCGGCGAGCGGCTGTTGACGCCGGAGGAAGGCGGCTGGCAGACGGTGGCGCCCAGTGCGATTGCTTTCGGGCCGGGCTACGCGGAGCCGCGCGCCCTGGACCAGGCGGGAATTGCCGATGTGGTGCGCGCCTTTGCGGCGGCGGCCAGGCGGGCGCTGGCGGCGGGCTTTGACCTGGTGGAGATTCACGCGGCGCACGGCTACCTGCTGCACCAGTTTCTTTCTCCGCTGGCGAACCGGCGCACGGATGAGTACGGCGGCAACTTTGCCAACCGGGCGCGGCTGCTGCTGCAGGTGACCGAGGCAGTGCGGGCGGAGTGGCCGGAGCATTTGCCGCTGCTGGTACGGATTTCCGCTACGGACTGGGTGGACGGCGGCTGGACGGCGGATGATTCCGTGGAGCTGGCGCGGCACTTGAAGGAGCGTGGCGTGGACCTGGTGGATGTTTCCTCCGGCGGTATGGTGCCGAACGCGAAGATTCCGGTGGCCCCGAGCTTTCAGGCGCCGTTTGCGGCGCGTATCCGCGCGGAGGCGGGGATTGCTACGGCTGCTGTGGGCATGATTACCGAGCCCGAGCAGGCCAATGCTCTGGTGGCCGAGGGGGCAGCGGACCTGGTGCTGCTGGCCAGGGAGATGCTGCGCGATCCCTACTGGCCTGTTCATGCGGCGGCCGCGCTGGAGGAAGCTGCCAGCTGGCCAAAGCAGTATCTGCGCGCAGCCCCGCACGGGTCTGCTGCCCGGGCCGCAGTGAGCCGGCCGGAGGCCTGAGACGGCGGAACCAGCGCGGTTACGGGGGATTTGCTGCGTTGCAGGCATAAAAGCTGGCCTATACTTCGTCTAACAGGTCAACTGCCCGGAAAGCCGAGCGAAGACTGGAACCGCCATGGCCGCGCAACTCTCGCGAAAGCGTGAACCCGAGACGCCAACCATCCCCAATCGCCTGTACTTCAAGATTGGAGACGTGGCCCGTATTTGCCAGGTGGAGACCTATGTGCTGCGCTTCTGGGAGACGCAGTTTCCGCAACTGAAGCCGAACAAGAGCGGCAGTGGGCAGCGGCTCTATCGGCGGCGGGATGTGGAGATGGCGCTGGAGATTAAGCGCCTGGTTCACGGAGAAGGCTATACGCTGGTTGGCGCGCGGCAGGCACTGGGACAGGTGCGCCGAAAAGAACCGCAGAGCCGACTACCGCTGACCTCCGGCGAGCGCGGTCGCAGCCTGGACACGGTGGCTGCCACAATCGGTGCGGCCCGTGCGGAGTTGCGCGAGATTGCCGGCCTGCTGGCTTCTCCTGAGCCCCAACTGCCGAAGCGCAGGCCACGCCTAACGCGGCTGCATGAGGCAGGCGAAATGCTTTTCCCTACCTGAGCACGCGCGTCAACGCCTGAAATTCAAACGACCCAAACGCCATTGGACCACGGTGACGGGCGAGATATTCTGTTCTGCGGCACTCGATGCCGCGAGTACTAAGGCGTATGTTAGGTTGGTTACATCGATCGAACTGCTTGCGGTCCAGGGCCATCTGATAGGAGCAAATCGAGGTTGCCGGCGAGCCGCACTCTCCCAAATCCAAGGAGGCTCCGCCCATATGCATTGCCCGTTTTGCGAGTCCGATCATTTGCACACCTCGCGCATGAAAGTTAGAGACCTTCCGCACCTAATTAGATTTCGCCTTCCTGTCCGCTGCCATCGCTGCCGGGAGCGGATCCACCTGAGAATGACGCACGTATTCCAGTTGGACAAGGGCCGAAAGCGCCGCAGGAGGCGCACCGGAAGGCCCGCGAAGACGTAGATGTGCAGCGGGGGATAAAGGGAATCCCCAGGCGTGGTTTCTTGAGCGCCCAAAAGCCTCACTGGACGGGAGCGCGAGTCGACTCCTGCCCTGGTGTTGACTATTCTTTGGGAGAGTCAGACCTGGACTCAGCCCCCGTGGTGCATATGATTTTCATGCCCATAATGCTCGGGCGATTGGTTGGGTTCGTCTATAGCTTTCAGGTTCAAGATCAATGGCATTAGAACGCCCACGGAGGACTCGAGCAGCTCTTTCCTGATGCGCAACTTCTCAAACTCGCGGGTGATCCAGGCGAGATCGTTCTGAGCCTGCTCTAAAGCGCTCTCATAAATCATGACGGACATGTGCTATCACCTCAGAAGGAGTAATATCCACATGCAAACACGCGTCCCCTTTTTCCCTGTTGAAATAACTATGAAATGACCCATTTTAATAACTATGCCAAGACCTATTGTCAACAGGCGTGGTGTTCTGCACGCACGCGGGATTGGGTGCTCGTGCGCTGTGCTTCTGCCAGCCCCTATTCCGCTTTGAATTCTGCCTCAGCTACACGACTTTTCGCTACGACCACCTCGTGACTTATTCGCCGGCTACGCGATCAGGTTCTTCAGGTAGACCGAATATCGCTCATCCATAATCTGATTGAGGGGCACAAGCGTGTGAATCGGTCCGTGTCCTTTGGTGCGAAACAGCAGCGGATACTTTTGCGTGCCTTCCGCGCGCTCGAACCAGATTTCATGGGGGTCCGGCGGGGGCGTTTCCATGGGCTTTCCGTCCGGACCGCGACGCATATGCGGGCGCAGGTCGACGGTGGGCATCGGATAGCCCTCACCCCAAGGGCCGGAATCGGCATAAATCATGTCAGTGGTGAGCCCTTCCGTCCCCTGCAACGCCGCAAGCACCAGGGGTCCGTACATCGCAGCCTGCACCTGCTTGTCGTCGGGTGTGGTGGAGACATGGAGAGTGAACGGCATTTCGATAGTGACCACATCGCCGGCCTTCCATGCGCGTTCGAGAGTGATGTAAGTCGACGGCGTTGCTGTCACGTCCTGTTGTTGTCCGTTCACTGTGTACATAGCGCCCTGTGTAGCCCAGTAGGGCACGCGAATCTTCAGCGCTGTCTGCACGGACGGTGAGCTTTCAATCGCGAGGGTGACGCGGTCGTCTTGTGGGAACTTGGTCGTCTGGCGCAGCTTGAATCCGCGCTCTTTCCAGTCGAGCGTGGAAGGGACGAACAGGTTCACGAAAACGGACTGGTCGTCGTGAAAATAGATTGAGTTGTTGAGCTTGGAATACTCCTCCGAGCCGGTTCCCGTGCAGCACCAGAACGAGTCGAACACGGTGCCAAAGGTTTTGTACAAGCCGGGCTTCAACGAGACGTAATACATCAGCATGCCGTTGCGGTCCTGGGTGCCGTAGCGCACGTTGTAGAGGGTGCGCTCGTAGTAATCAAAAAACTTTGGGTCGGGATTCTGCCCGTAAAGATGGCGTGCCAGCTTCAGCATGTTGTAGGAACAGCAACACTCTTCCGCCGCGGGGCCAAGCTGCGAGGCAATGGCATCCGGAGCGTGCCAGAATTCGCCATTGCTGGTACCGCCTGTGCAATAGATGTGATGGCCAGTCACGATCTGATAGAAATTTTCGCTGATGTGACGGTAGCGCTCGTCGCCCGTGAGCTCATATCCGCGCGCCGCTCCAATCACCTTGGGAATATTGGTATTCGCGTGGTTGCCGTCGAGCATATCCTTGTCTTCCGCCAGCGGATCAAAGATTTTGTGATGCTCGAAACGGAATCCAAGCTCGCGGTACTTGGGATTTTCTGTCAGCGCAAAAAGGTTGAACGACGCCTCATTCATGCCTCCCTGCTCCACCAGCAGAACGCGCTGCCAGTCGTCGGCAGTGAAACTCATCGCATAGGTATAGGCCCAGTCGGCCATGCGCGTGGCCGTTTGCAGGGCTTGCCTGTTGCCAACATGCTGATGCATATCAATGAGCCCGGCCATGATTTTGTGATAGGTGTAAAACGGCGCCCAGACGCGCTCATGCTTGCGCAGCCGGTCATAAAAAGTTGTAGGATAGGCGCCCAGATATCCGTCTTTCGCCTGGCATTCGGCCAGCATGCTTACTAACTCATTGGCCTTTGTGGCAATGAAGTTGTCGCCTGTGCTGGCGTGCATCAGCGCGCACGAGGACATGTAATGTCCCACATAATGGCCACGCAGCTCGCAGTCCGGTGCTTCCCATCCGCCCAGCGGATCGGCATCCGTGGGGATGCCCGCGGTGACACGGAAGTTATGCGCGAGACGCTCATTGGGCAGCGAGTAAAGAAAGCTGCGATTCAGCTCCATCGTGTCCTTCCAGAAGCTGGGCAGCAACCGCACATCAGGCATGGGAAAAGGCTTGGCCTTCCACTGCACCTTGGCCACGGCTGCGTCCACGAGGGCATGGTTTGCAATGTCCTCACCGGCGGCAGTGGAGGCTCTGAGGCCCTTGCGTCCAATGGCGGCCGCATGTTTCGGCAATAGTGCTGCTGCTCCCGTGATGGCAGCTGCGCCAAGGAACTTTCTACGACTCACATTTCGCTTCATCCCTCACTCCTTCATGCGAACAAAATTATTATCTGCCACGGGATTCAACGCCGGCATGCGCATCCATCGCTTCATGCGCGGGTGGCTGCGGCGGTTCAATTCAACTCAAGGTTGCAACGACACGAAAATGCCGCTGTCCTTTCGTGGCGAAGAGCGCTGCGTCCATATTCTTTCCGCTTGGTTTTACTGGTTCGCCATTCACGGTGAAGCTCACAAGGGTTTGATCTTCCGGCATACGAAAGGTTACCTGTAGCTCATCCGGCTGCAGCCGAGCCGACGAGAGACTTACGGTGGCGACGATCTGGTTGCTGCCGTGTGGTTCCATGCGATAGTCGACTCGACCCCAGCGCGTGGGCGCCTGCCGAATTTCGACGGGCTTGCCTGACGCCAGCCAGCGGCGCGGAATGGCACGGCCGAAGTGCAGCCTGTCTGCGTCAGGATCTTCAAAGACCAGCATCCAGCGCAGGAGCAGCGGAATGGTTTGCTGCGCGGGGATGCAAAACAGCGCTCCGTCGCCCGTGATTCCGGAGACTTCTCCCGCCGTCCAACTGCCGCGCGAGTGGTCGTGGTAGCGATGGGAATAGAGGAACAGCAGATATTCCTCGATGCGATCCAGTTGCAGTAGGGCGGACGCGTATCCATACGAGATGAAGCCGAGGATGTCCCGGCCGTTCGGGTGCGGACGCTCGACATTGGCAACCACACCAAGGGTGGTTGCGCCATAGGCGCGCATGCAGTCGATCACGGTGCCGGTCTGCTCAGGCGTGAGCACGGCGGGCTGCAGCAGCTCCGCGTAGCAGCGATGTACCCACTGCTGCGGGCTGGGGTGCTCCTTCTCCAGGGATTCACGAAAGGTGAGGGAAGCGCCGGGCATGGGGCCTATATAAGGAGGATGCATCTCGTGCCGGATGCTCGCATCGATGCTTTCGAGCAGGCGTGTGTTGAGCTGCTTCGAGCGTTGTGACCAGGAAGATGCTTTGGATCCGTCGAGCCCCTGTTCGCGCCACACTGCGGAGAGATCGCGCCATCCGCGGACGGCAAAGGCGCTGTTGGAAAAGTAGGGCTTCCACCACACTTCGGGGTCGCGTGCGAGGCAGGAGTCCGATTCGCACCAACCCTGAATGAGGCCGTATGCGGGGTCGTTGTGGGAAAGCTGAAGGGCCGCATCGTGGAGCCGCTCCAGAAGGGACGCGATTGCTTCGATCTTTCCTCTGAAGTTGTGTAGCGGCGAGGCATCGCCCGTATAGCGAAAGTAACGCGCGACGAGAGAAAGCATGAGACCATACTGGCCGGTCTCAGGCCCACGCATGTTCACCAGCCCCTCATCGTCCACGAAATGGGTGAAGTACTGGTTGAAAACGTCTCGAGCCTGTGCAAAACGTCCACACTCCAGGTTGGCGTAGAGCGACATGGTGAATGTGTCCTGGAAGCCGTCATATTCCGGCCCATAGTAGTCACGATCCACCGCGCCATATTTTGGGTAAACGCCTCCGGGCCGCACAATCAGCTCCCGCGCAAGGGCGTGCTGCGCCATGTTGCTCCAACTCGCGTCCGGCAGGTTCAGGACAACCGCATCGTGCAGTTGGCGATCCCAGTACTCGGCAAACTCCAGCAGAGCACGATAGAACTCGGCGGCTTCAGGGTCGTGGCGCCGGCGAGTATACGCCGGGTAGCTGTAGCCGTACACGGCCTTTGCAATCGCTCCGTTGCGAACCTGCACGGTGCGGTGCCAGGTCTGCACGATAAAGCGATCGCGTGCCAGCACATCGCCGAAGGTGATGGTCTCAAAGTAGGAGCCGTCGTCGCCCGGCATTACCTTGCGCACCGCCGGCATCCATCCGCCCACCAGTCCTTCGTGTCGCCGCTGCGCCCTTTCATTGGTGAGCTCAGGAAAGTATTGGATGGGATGATAAGTGCGCGTGTTGCCTGCGGGGTAGACGGGCATCGTGTCGTCGCACTCGCGCGTGCCAACGATCGTATTCCAGCGCGGCCGGTATCCGCGCCCATGTGGAGCTGTCGAGTCCATGGGCGGCGCGGCGCGGCGCACTTCATCTTCATCCGGGTCGCCATGCGCAAGCAGTTTGTCCGCCAGCAGGTCCGGCGCAGACATCCCAATCTGGCTCAACTCAAGGCCAAGATAGGGCGGGCCGGCCTCGGCAAAGGTGGCTTCGCCATTCCGCGGCATTACGCGTGCAGCGCCGGAGGCAGAGACGAAAGTGATGGCGCCATTCCGGATGCGCAGGTCCTCATAGACGGTCCACTTTTCACCGTCTTTCAGGAACGTGCAGAGGCGAACGTGCCCTTCCACTGAGGCGGAAGCGCTGGCGCCGCGCAGTTGGGCGTGCGGAATGGGAGCATGGGTTGGCGCCTCGGCCGACGCAGCTAAGGTGCGCATGGCTGCGGAACCGGCAACCACGGTTTTGAGAAAACGTCTTCTGTCCATTTCGCAACTCAATGCCTTCGCGGCAAGTTCTTGGATCGCTCCACCGGAGCGGTGCAGGATGCTTTCGTCGTGCGGCTTTCAGGGAATTTCCGTATGCGCTGAATTATCCAACATTCCGTTGATGTATACAACATCGTATGCGCAATTGCCATCTGTTTTGATAGGGGATTTTGCTAGAATGCTTCATGCTCCGCGTGCCTATAGTCGCTCTTGCCAGCGTGGCAGCGCTTCTTTGCCCGGCGGCAGGAGCTCAGCTTGCACGCCAGGCTGGTGCAAGAACCCCCGCGCAGGCTGCAACCGGGGCGAGCGCCGCGCCGCCAGCCGCGGCCGACGATGCACAGGCCGAATTGCAAACCGGAAGCAGGCTGACGCGCGAGGGCTTTCTCCAGGACGCCATTCCTCATCTGCTGGTCGCCAGGCGACAGGGGATCGCGCCTTACGCCACAGGCATCAATCTCGCCATTTGCTATCAGGGCACCGGTCAATATCAGAGCGCTGTCGAAATCCTGCGTGAGGTGGCAGCGTCAGGCAGGGCAACGGTGACTGTCTACAATCTGCTTGCCCAGGCATATCTCGGCAATCGCCAGCAGCGGGAGGCCTGGCAGAGCTTTTTGCTTGCCGCCGCGGCAACGCCAAAGGACGAAAAGCTTTACGACTTTTTGGCGGACGCCTGCACGGATAATGGGGATTATGCGCTGGGATTGGCGATTGTAAACCGTGGGCTGAGGGAGCTGCCGGAGTCGGCGCGACTGCACTATGAGCGGGCGGTTTTCCTGGCGCGACTGGGAAGTCTCGAGGAAGCGCGGCCGGAGTTTGATTGCGCCGCCGAGCTTGCGCCTGACAGCTATATCGGCTATCTGGCGAAAGTGCAGAAGGCGCTCTATGACGATGATTTCGCGAAGGCCGACACCATTTTGCACCGGGCAATTCGTACCGGCCACAGCGATTTTCGTATGCTCTCTCTTCTTGGAACAGTGCTTTTGAATGAGGGAGTTAGGCCGGGCGAGCCTAGATTTGCTGAGGCGCAGGCCGCTCTTGAAAAATCCGCACAGGAGCGCCCGAATTATTCCGCTACGCAGATCGCATTGGGCAAGGTTTATCTGATAGAAAACCAGCCGCGCCAAGCGATCGAGCATCTCGAGATTGGACGAAGGCTTGAGCCGGACAACCCCGCAGTGTACGCGGCCCTGGCCAGCGCGTGGGAGAAACTCGGCGACCGCGAAAAGGCCGTTGCCATGCGCAAGCAGATCGGCAGGCTGCTGGCTCAGAAGGCCGCCAGCGGGGCTTCAGCGAAGCACTGAAAGGGCTTCTGCGGGGAGCGCATTCTCACCATATTGTGGGCTCATTAATGTCCTGTTCTTGACAATGGATACAATTTGACATACAACCTTTAATACAAATAAGGCTGGTCCGGCTTCCCTCATTTTGACCGGTCTTGTTCGGCAATTCGGGGTCGGTGCAGTACAGCAGAGAATCCCCATTTAGAGAAAAAGACTTGAAGGGCGTTCCCTGCGGAAAACCTTTCAAAACTTTCAGGAGGACAGAAACATGAAGAGGCGTGGCTTGCAGCGGATGCTCCTCGTCGTGATTACGATTGGCTCCGTTTTGGCGTTGGCCAGTTCCCGTGCTGCGGCCCAGTCGGGTTCGCAGGGAAAGGTGCAGGTGATGGTTGAAGACGCCTCAGGCGCGATTGTGCCCCAGGCGGCTCTCAAACTTGTTGCCTTGCGCACGAATGATACCCGGACGGCCACAGGAAGCCGCGCAGGCACCTATACCTTTGTCAACCTGCCGATTGGCCTCTACCAGTTGACGATCTCCGCCAAGGGATTCGCCACCAAGGTCTATTCGTCCGTATTGGTGGAAGCATCGCGGACGACCACTCTCACTGCGGACCTGTCGGTGGGTGAAACCAGCCAGACGGTTCGCGTGGATGCGGAGACCTCGCCCGTGCTCGAGGTCAGCTCGAACGCGATCGGTACGGTCGTGGACATGAAGCAGATTGAAGATCTTCCGATTGACGGGCGCGACCTGACCTCGCTGATTGGCATCGTTCCCGGCTTCAGCGGCGCGAATGGCAGGGGAACCTTCAACGGTCTTCCCTCCACTGACCAAGGGAACAACATTGACGGCGTGATTGGCAGCGCAAGCCGCATGAAGTTTACAGGCAATCTGCAGCCGGCGGTTTCTCCGCGCCTGGAAGACATTGAACAGATGAGCGTGCAGACCGATCAGCTGGATTTGAACTCCGGCTTTGGCCAGGCGACCACGCAGGTGAACTTTGTATCCAGACGCGGCAGCAACAACTTTCACGGCCGGGCGTATGAGGACTTCCGCAACAGCGGCCTCAACGCGAACAGCTGGTACAACGACGCCCTGGGCCTGCAGAAGAACAAACTCATCATGAACGATTTTGGGGGCAGCGTCGGTGGTCCCATCCTGCGCGACAAGCTCTTCTTCTTTGGCACCTTTGCCATGCGCAAGGTTCCGGGAAGCTTTACCGCGACAAACAACGTCTTCACCTCTGACGCGCAGCAAGGCAATTTCACTTACACGGGGACAGACGGACAGTCGCACACCTACAACCTGTTGACAATTGCCCAGAACAGCGGCCTGGGTATTCCGTCTACCGTCAATTCAGACACGGCGGCGCAGTTCTCCGCGATCAATTCGAGCGTCGGCACTGGCACGACCACGCCCACCTCCAACCCGAACTTCAACGAGGTTGGCTGGACCCAGTCTTCGCCCACCACCTACTACTATCCGGTGGCAAGAATCGATTACAACGCGTCCGAGAAGGCACGGATGTATCTCTCTTGGATGATGACCAAGCTGAGTCAGCCTGCGGTCTCCCAGTCGCCCTTTCCGGGAAGCGCCTTCAATAATCAGATTGCTGGCAATCAGACGAAGAACTTCACTTCGTCCTACGGCTTCGACTACATCATCTCGCCGCAGCTCATCAACCAGTTCAAGATGGGCTTCCTTTACGACGCAACCGGCTATGCATACAACGCCGCACCGATCTGGGTGACCGAGCCAAGCGTCGCATGGAACTTTCCGGGCGCGAATGGGCTCATGTCGGGCCAGCAGTACAACCTGCCGGTCAGCACCTACTACCCCATCTACACGATTTCGGATTCCATGACCCTGCAGCGCGGCAAGCATACCATCCAGTACGGAATGTCTGCCTATCGCGAGCAGGATCACTACTGGAATCCGCCTGCGGGATTCAACAACTACAGCTTGGGGCTGGCCACCGGCGATCCCGCGTTGAACGCATTCACCAACTCCGGCAGCAACGCCACGCTGCCCGCCGCCAGCAACGCCAGCCTGCAGCAGGCCGATCAGCTCTATGCGATTCTTGTCGGGCGGATCAGCAGCGTAAACGGCGAATCGCCTTACAATATCTCCAAGCAGGCGTATAACACGCCGGGCCAGACGGGCGAGTATCCGCTGAATGAACGCGTGACCTCCTGGGGGCTGTTCGCCGAGGATTCGTGGAAGATTACGCCGACGCTCACGCTGAATTACGGCCTGCGCTGGGACTTTGTCGGAGCGTCCAAGGATCTTACGGGCTTCTATCACTCCGCATCGGAGGCGGCTATCTATGGCCCATCCGGCGTGGGCAATCTGTTCAACCCCGGAACCCTGGGCGGCGACATGAATCCGGCGATCACGGAACATTCGCAACCGTATAATCCCTGGAGGATGACCCCTCAGCCCGCCTTTGGCTTCGCATGGAATCCGAGGCCGACCGATGGCGCATGGAAGAGGCTGCTCGGTGGCAGCAATACCGTCATCCGCGGGGGATTTGCGCTCCGCCGCTTCACGGAACCCTATCAGTACTTCTGGGATTACGCGACGGATTACGGTTCGTTCTACTATCAGTACTTCTACCTGAATGCAAACAACACGGGGCAGACGGGCACGTTCGCACCGGGCAGCCTTTCGCTGGGCGACACGCTGCCTTCCTTCGGGCTCTCTCCCAGTTCCTATCAGGCGAGTGCGCCTGAATCTGAGTTCACATTCCTCAACTCCACACCGGTGAATGGCATTCAGCCGAATCTGCACCAGCCCTACTCCGAGTCGTGGAACATTGGCATTCAACGGGCCTTTGGGCGCTCGCTTGCTCTCGAGGTGCGCTACAACGGGAACCGCACCATCCACCAGTGGGTGGGCATCGATCCCAACGAAGTGAACATCTTCGAGAATGGATTCCTGCAGCAGTTCAAGAATGCCCAGGCCAATCTTGCGGCCTCCGGCGGAACGTCGTTCTCGAGCTCGTACGGGAACGCTACGCCAATCTTTGACGATGCGTTCGGCGGATCGAATGCTTCCGACTACACCAATGCGCAGTTCATCAACTACCTGAACACAGGACAGGCCGGAGCCATGGCCAGCGTCCTCGCCAACGTGGCCGGTACCGTGCCTTACTTCTGCAATCTGGTCGGTTCCAGCTTCTCGCCATGCGCCACCAACGCCGGTTACACCGGTGCGGGCGCAGGCTATCCCATCAACTTCTTCGTGGCCAACCCATACGCGTCAGGCACCGGCTATCCAGCCAATGCAACGGGCGAGTTGGTTTCTGCGGGATATTCCAACTACAACGCGTTGCAGTTGGAGCTTCGCCAGAATTCCTGGCACGGTCTGCAGTACGATGCCAACTACACGTGGAGCAAGAGCTTGGGCGTTGCCTCCAACAACCAGTGGACCGGCGCCTTCAATGCTTTCACGCTGCGCAACCTTCGTCAGAGCTACGGGCCCACCGTGTTTGACATTCGCAATGTCTTCCACGCGAACGGAACCTATGACCTTCCCTTTGGCCGCGGCCGCGCGTTCCTAAGCCAGAACAGGGTGCTGGACAAGGTGGTCGGCGGGTTCACGCTTGGCAGCATCGTCACCTGGCAAAGTGGCGCTCCCACGCAGTTGGTCGGCGGCTACAACACCTTCAACGACTACGGCGATGGCGGAGTCCGGCTGAACGGCGTCACGGTTTCTCAGTTGCAGCACTCAGTTGGCGTCTACCACGTCCCCGGCCAGGCGTTCGTTGACCTCATCAATCCAAAGTATCTATCCAGCGCATCGGGCGGCGGCGCCAACTCGCAATACATCACGCCGAACACGACGCCCGGCACGATTGGGCAGGTGCCCTATCTCCACGGTCCGAAGCAGTTCTATCAGGACCTATCTATCACCAAGTCCGTTCCGATCCACGATGCGCTGAACTTCAAGCTGCAGGCGGCCTTCATGAACGTCTGGAACCATCCGGTCTTCGGTTACTCCAGCGGAGGAAACTCGTTCAACGCTGGAGTGCAGGCCTACGGATTCGGCCTCGGCAGTCCCACAAACGAAAACTCCGGTGAAACGCCTGGCTTTGGCCGTACGATTGAACTGCGAGGAAACTTCGAGTTCTAGCTCACCCTTGCCGGACGGCCTCAAGCCGTCCGGTGCTTGTCTTTGCGGCCGCGGATTCATCCATTCGCGGCCCGCTTTACGTTGTATGCGGCGAGGCGTGATTGCGACTATTGAAGTGCATGCGGGAGCAATTTCATCTAACGACCAGGTTGCGGGAAATTGCGGAGGGACACACGGCCGGCTGCGCGCATCGTGATTTCTTTGCGGTTGCGCTGGCTCTCGCCCTTGTGGGCACTCCGAATGCGGCATTCGGGCAGCGGAACAAGCCCAACATGAACCCCGTGCCTGGTCCGATGCTCAGCGCGGGCACCGAAACACTGGAGACGCCGCAATTTGACCTGAAGCTGGTGCGCTCGTCGCAAACGGTTGCAGCGTTGCTGCC
>DATKTQ010000294.1:0-7052 GCA_035531055.1 Occallatibacter sp.
CACCGGCGAAATCGAGATCGAGGCCACCGAGATCCGCGTCCTCAATGACGCCCGCCTCGCGCCCTTCTCGCCCGCAGAAGAAGCCATTCAGAACGAGGAAGTTCGCCTCAAATACCGCTACGTGGATCTGCGCCGCACTGAGATGCAGCGCAACTTCCGACTCCGCCACGACATCACCCTCGCCATCCGCGAGAGCCTCTCCACGCAGGGCTTTCTCGAAATCGAAACGCCCATCCTCACCAAGTCCACGCCCGAGGGCGCGCGCGACTTCCTCGTCCCCAGCCGCGTCCATCCCGGCGAGTTCTACGCGCTGCCGCAGTCGCCGCAGATCTTCAAGCAGATCCTCATGATCTCCGGCTTCGACCGCTACTTCCAGATCGCCCGCTGCTTCCGCGACGAGGATCTCCGCGCCGACCGCCAACTTGAGTTCACCCAGGTCGATCTGGAAATGAGCTTCCCGCGCCAGGAGTCGGTCTTCGCCGTCGTCGAGCAGTTCCTCGCCGCCGCCTTCGCCGCCGCCGGCATCACCCTGCCCACGCCCTTTCCGCGGATCACCTACGACCAGTCCATGCAGCAGTACGGCACCGACAAGCCCGACCTGCGCCTGCCCGGCCTCGTCGATGTGCGCTCCGCATTCCCTGACGAGGCCCTCGCGACTCTCCAGATTGATCCAGCGCTGCCCGTCGTCGCCTTCCGCATTCCCGCCGTGAGCGAGCTCAGCCGCAAGGAGCGCGAAGACAACCACCCCCTCTTCGACAAGAAGAAGGGCGCCAAGTTCATTGACGATTTCAAGCGCCTCGCCAAAGGATTCCCCGAGGTCGCCGCGAAAGTCCGCGAGCTGGCCGGCGCATCCGATGCGGATTTTGTCCTCATCGTCGCCGGCGACCCCGCACACCACATCAAGGCCAGCGACACCAAATTCGAGGGCCGCCTCTCCGAGCGCGAAATCAATGTCTACGCCGCCGCAGGCAACTTCCGCACGGAGCTGGCCAAGAAATACGCCGACCGCCACGGCGCCTTCCGCGTAACCGAGGAGCTTGTCCAAAACGCGAATCCGCAGAGCGGGCTCGACGGCGCAGCCGCCTTCCATCCCATCTGGCTTGTCGACTTCCCCATGTTTGAGTATGACCTCGCCACGCAGACCTGGGTCCCGGCGCACCATCCCTTCACCGCCCCGCACGAGGCCGACATGGCCAACCTCGTCAGCGACCCCGCCAGCGTCCGCGCCAACTGCTATGACCTCGCAATGAATGGCCTCGAGCTCGGCTCCGGCTCCATCCGCATCCACCGCAAGGACGTACAGCAGGTCATCTTCCAGGCCCTCGGCATCAGCGACGAGGAGGCTCGCCAGCGCTTCGGCTTCTTCCTTGACGCGCTGGAGTATGGCACCCCGCCCCACGGCGGCATCGCCCTCGGCCTCGACCGAATTGTCATGCTGCTCACCGGCGCAACCAGCCTGCGCGAGGTCATCGCCTTCCCCAAAACCGCCAAGGCCATTGACCTGATGGCGGACGCACCCACCAACGTCACCGAAGAGCAGCTCAAAGAACTTCACATCCGCGTCGCACTGAAGAGTTAATCCCCCGCCGTCTCCAGCAGCATGTCCACGCACGTCACCGCCGAACAGTCGATTGAGAGGCAGTTGCCCAGCTCGTTAAAGCTCTCTTCCCAGTGCGGCTGGTCCTCTTCCACCAGCTCTGAAAGCGTCCTCTCCTTGGTCCGCAGAATCTCGTACCAGATGTTCTGCGCCTGCCACAGGTTCAGGTCAAACGGAAGCTCGCCCAGCATCCGCGCCAGCGCCAGCGCACGGTCCAGCGCCTCCAGCGAACCCGCCGCCAGCTGCAGCTCCACCATCACCTGCTTCATGCGCGCATCCGACAGGTAGCTCAGCGTCGCCGTCTCCAGCGCCACGTCGTCCGCCTTGGCCAGTTGCAGATAGGAGCGCAATTCCGCTGAATCCACCGGATCCACTTCCAGCGCGCGCCGCAGCCCCGCGTTGATGGCAAACCCCGCTGCCAGCGTCAGTGCCGGTGGCTTCGGAAGCCCGGACTTGGCAAGATAGTGCAGCAGGCTCGCGTGATCCCGATAGATGGAAGTCAGCGAGTCCTCGATATCCGACAACGTCGAGTTCAAAATCAGCTGCACAATGCGTCGCTGCTCGTCAGTAAACAGCGAGGTCAGCGAATAATCCGCCCGTCCGTAATAGTGGTCCAGCTGCCGGATCCCCTCCGGAAAATTCCCCGCCTGCACATGCTCGGCCGTCTGCGCCTCAAAGGCTTCAAAGGCCGCCGCCTCGCTCTCCTTGTAGGGCTTCACCGCAGCCGTAATGTTCTGGTCGCCAAAGTGCAAAACCGCAAACGAGAAGGTCTGCTTCGAACGCGTAATCATGCTTCGAACGTGGGCGCGTCCCATCGCCAGCCTGCCCCGGCCAGAGGTGTAAATGTCATACGAAATGCGCCGCACCCGGTAGCAGAACAGCTCCGTCTCATCCGAATAGGAAGAGAACACGCTGCTGATCGCGTAGTGCGCTGCCACCTGGTCCAGCCCCAGGCCCATCGGACGGATCTTCTCCTTGTAAATTCGCGCCCCGTCTCCGGCAGAGGGCACATTCGACCGCGCCTCCCGGAGCCGCGCCAGGTACGCCTTCTCCAGCTCCTCGGCCGGCTTGCCGAACAGTTCCCGCGCCAACTGCACCACGCGCGCCGAGTACGTGATCACCTGCACCGTCTCGATCCCGGAAATGTCGTCAAAGAACCATCCGCAGCTGGTATACATCAGCTGCGCGTGCCGCTGCATCTCCATCAGGCGCAGCGCGCGCACCTGTTCGACTTCGCTCAGCGGGTGTTCCTGGTGCTCGACGAAAAACTTTTCTTCGGTCTCCCGGCCCCGGTTCAGAATCACCTGGATGTAGGCGTCGCGCGCCGCCCAAACATCGCGGAACAGCTTTGCGCCTTCCTTCACCGTCAGCGGAATCAGCCCGTCGCGCAGCTCGTCCAACGCCTGCCGCAGTGGCGCGCGCCACTCCTGGTTCCAGCCCGGCGCTCCGCCGTTGCAGCCGCAGTTGTTCCGCCACCGTTCCACGCCGTGCACGCAGCTCCAGGACGTGTTTTCCTCAATCTCGCACTCCTGCTCTGGCGGAAACTGCGCCAGAAAACTCCCGTAGTTGGTCAGCTTCACCGTGCGGTCCTGCTCCAGAAGCCGCATCGCATAAGCCAGCGCCATCTCGCCGTGCCTGTGGTGGTGACCGTAAGTCTCGCCATCCGTCGCCACATGCACCAGCTGCGCCTGGCCGCCCTCCTTGAAGCCCGCCTTCAGCCGCGCCGCAAACCCGTCGCCGGAGTTCAGCAGCCCCTCGAACGCAATCGCCTGCGACGTCGGACCGTCATAGAAAAACACTGCCATCGACGCGCCTGAGGCAAATCGCACCAGGTAGGGCCGCGTGGTGTCTACCGTCGCGCCCGGCGTATCCGCCCACTCCGCTCCGTCCTTCAGTGCGCGCGTGCGCTTGCACTGGTGCGGCGCCAGAACGGTGAACCGGATTCCGTGCTCCGCCATCAGCTCCAGCGTCTCCGTGTCCGCCGCCGTCTCTGAGAGCCACATCCCCTCCGGCGACTTGCCGTAGTTCTGCTCATAGTCCACAATCCCCCAGCGAATCTGCGTCAGCCGGTCCCGGCGATTGGCCAGCGGCATAATCACGTGGTTGTACACCTGTGCCATCGCCGAGCTGTGACCCTTGAAGTTCCTCCGGCTCCGCCGCTCTCCGTCCTGAACCATCCGATAGGTCCGCGGCGCATAATCCCTCAGCCAGCTCAGCAGCGTCGGCCCAAAGTCGAAGCTCATCCGCGAATAGTTGTTCATGATCCGCGTAATCTTGTTCTCGCGATTCTGGATGCGCGCCGCGCCGTTGGTCGCGTAGCACTCCGCGCAGATGCGCTCGTTCCAGTCGTGATACGGCGCCGCCGAGTCCTGCGTCTCCACCGCCTCCAGCCACGGGTTCTCCCGCGGCGGCTGATAAAAATGCCCGTGTATGCAGATATATCGCTTGCTCGGTGCCATCCAGCTCCCAATCGTCCGCCGCTGCGTCAACGACCGTCCACGCTTACCTGCGCGGTCTTCCGGCCTTCCATCTCGCGGCTGTTTTTCCCTATTGTAGGCTGGCCCGCCCCGCCGGTGCTGCCCCCTTGGCCAAATCGCACGCACGCCACAGGTACCAGCTGGCCACCGTCCGGAACGGCGCCCAGCGCTTGCCGCGCCGCAACATCACCTCCGCCGTCGGCAGATCCGCCGCCTCAACCGCACGCCCCTTCGGCGCCCGCTGAAAGGTCAGCAGAAATCCCTTCCGCACCCCGTAATCGCTCACCGGCAGCACATCCGGCCTCCCCATGCGAAAAATCAGCAGCATCTCCACCGTCCAGGGGCCAATGCCGCGCACCGCCGTCAGCCGCTCCACAATCTCCGCATCCGTCATTCGCCGAATCGCCGCGTGCGTCGGCACCGTCCCATCCAGAGTCTTTGTCGCCAGGTCCCGCAGCGCCTTTACCTTGTTGCCGGAAACTCCCGCCGCCCGCAGCGGATCATCCGGAGTCGCCAGCAGCATCTCCGGCGTCGGATCGCCGCCAAAATACTCCCGCACCCGCCGGTGAATCGTGGCCGCCGCCTTGCCGTGCAGTTGCTGGTACAGAATCGACTCCAGAAGCGACTCAAACGGAGACGGCGACGGGTCCAGACGCAGCGTAAACTCGCCCGCCCGCTCCATCAGCGCGCCCAGCTTCGCGTCCCGCTCCCGCAGGTGCGCCATCGCCTCTGCCGCGTCAAACGGTAGCTTCCGCTTCTTGCCGTCATGAATCATAGGGGACCAGTGTATCGCGCGCCGCAAGGGCAATCCGACGCGCAAGCCCATAACATTCTGCTGTAACTCCGCCTCGCCCTGGTGTTAGCTTGATTCAGTACCCGCAACCCGTACCCACGGAGGTCGCGTGCTGACTCACTTCTTCCGTCCGGCCATCCCCGCCGCCGGGCGCCGCTTCAGGTTCGCTGTTCTGTGCCTCGCCTTCGCCGCCGCGGGCCTGCCGCTTCGCGCCCAATCGCCACTTCCCACCGAGTCAGCTTCCACCGCCCCCGCCGGCACCCCAGCCGGCACCCCAGCCGGCACCTTTGACGCCTCCCACCTCCAGGCGCCCGCGCCCCTTTACGCCCTTTGGCTCGTCCGCGCCGGGGACGACCCCGCCTTCGCCAGCCCCACCTTCGACGACTCCCAATGGATGCGCGTGGACCCCAGCGCCCCGCTCGCCAACTTCATCCACGGCCACCCTACTATCCTTTGGTACCGGCTCCACGTTAAGGTTTCTCCCAACCAGACCGGCCTCGCCCTCCAGGAATGGAACCTCGGGCCCGCCTTCGAGATCTACGTCAACGGCCGCCTCTTGCAGCGCACCGGCAGCGTCGCCCCCTTTGCGCCAAGCACCTTCGACGCGCGCATCATCCGCCGCATCCCCGCAGCGGACATCGCCTCCGGCTCGCTCCTCATCGCCCTCCGCATCCACATCTCTCCCGGCGACTGGAATAGCCTCGATCCCGCTCTCTATATCTCCAACTCGGCCAATGACCCCACCCAGAACCTCTCCATCGGCCAATTCGCGGCCTTGCAGGACCATGCCTGGCTCGCGGCACTTGGCCAGAACGCCCTCTCCTGGATCAACATCTGGGGAGGCTTCGGCCTCGGCATCGTCGCCCTCGCTCTCTTCCTCTCCCAGCGCAGCCAGTTGGAATACCTCTGGATCTTCCTGCAATTTCTTGCCGCCGCTCTCATCTGGCCCATTGGCTTCCTCCAACTTTTCCACACACTCAATCCTGCCTGGGTCGTTGCTCAGGTGCCCCTTCGAGCGGCAGCGGAGGTCTTTCTTGTCTTGATGTACTTTGCCTTCCTTCGCCAGCCCATCGGCCGGTGGATAAAGCTCATCCTCGTCTTCGGCCTCATCATGTTCGCTGTCGCACAAGGCGTCGCCGCTTATCGAACGTTTCCGCCGGTTGCCTTGGTACTGGGTATGTTTCCCCTGCTCTTCCTCGTCTGCGGATTCATCCCCTTCCGGCTCGCCCTCCAGTGGCGCCGCGGCAGCAGAGAGGCCGGCATCCTCCTTATCCCCGCCCTGCTCTTCAGTCTCAACATTGACCTGAACGTGATCTTTTACTTCCTCGGCCTGATCCCCGCTCTACGTTTGCCTCTCTACCACCTGGAATTGATCCTGGCGTTCATTCGCGTCGGCCCAATCTCTGTGAACCTCAACGACTTTGCTCGATCGCTCTTTATCCTCTCCCTCGCCATCATCATGGTTCTGCGCTCCACCCGCACCAGCCGCCAGCAGGCCCTCATGGAGTCGGAGATGGAGGCCGCCCGCCAGGTCCAGCAGGTAATCCTCCCGGAAAGCGTCGAGTCCATCCCCGGCTTCTCCATCGAATCCGTCTACCAGCCCGCCCAGCAGGTCGGCGGCGACTTCTTCCAGATCCTGCCCGATGGCAAGGGCGGCATGCTCATCGTCGTCGGCGACGTGGCCGGCAAGGGACTCCCCGCTGCCATGCTCGTCTCCGTCCTCGTCGGCTCCATCCGCACCGTCGCCGCGTACACCCACGCGCCTTCCGTCGTCCTCGCACAGCTCAACGACCGCCTCGTCGGCCGCACCCAGGGCAGCTTCTCCACCGCGCTCGCCGCACACATCGCCCCCGACGGCGCCCTCACCCTGGCCAACGCAGGACACCTCTCGCCTTACCTCGACGGCCGCGAGCTCGACCTGCCCGGCGCACTGCCCCTCGGCGTCAAGAGCGGCACCCAATACCAGTCCGTCGCCTTGCGCATCGAGCCCGGCAGCCGCCTCACCTTTTACTCTGACGGCGTCGTCGAAGCCCAGAACCTCAGCGGCGAGCTCTTCGGCTTCGACCGCGGCAAGGCCATCTCCACCCAGCCCGCTACGCAGATCGTCGAGACCGCACGCCTCTTCGGTCAGTCCGACGACATCACCGTCGTCGCCATCGCCCGCGCCGCCCTCGCCCCAGCCGCC
>DATKTQ010000295.1:0-5005 GCA_035531055.1 Occallatibacter sp.
GGAAGGCATCCAGAGGCAGATTCGTGCACGAGTGCGGGCGAACCTGGCGGAACTGGACCGGCAGCTCCGCGGGCAGCAGGCGGTGGAACGGCTGAAGGTGGAGGGCGGCTGGTACGCCGTACTGCGAATTCCGGCTCTGCAGCCGGATGAGCAGACGGTTTTGGATCTGCTGGCGGAGGGTGTCTGGCTGCATCCGGGATACTTTTTCGGAATGGAGGAGTCGGGCTGGTTGGTGCTGAGTTTGCTGACGGAGGTTTCTGAATTTCGCACGGGAGTAACGCGGACTCTTGCATATTTGGGCACGCATCAAGGTGGTAACAAAATGCCGGTTTAGCTTAAAGTGACACTTTATATACGTGTCACTATTTAAAACAAAAACATACAGATAAGAACGTAATGCTGAGAGTTCATTACGCCTGAAGAAAAGGGTTGGAGCGGCGCTCTCGGCCGATGGTGGTCACCGGTCCGTGACCGGGGATGACTCGGGTCTCATCTGGCAGAGGCAGCAGGCGGTCCTGGATGGACTGAAGAATCTGCTCCGAGTTGCCGCCGGGAAGGTCTGTGCGGCCAATGCTTCCAGCAAAGAGCGTGTCCCCGGCCAGCACCATCTTGAGCGGCACAAAATGGAGACAGATGGAACCCTGGGTGTGGCCGGGGGTGTGGAGCACCTGGGCGGGGTAGGCTTCGAGGCCCACGAGGCGGCCTTCGGCTAGCCCTTCGTCGGGCGGGGCGGTTTCCGGGGTGGGGATGCCGAGCCAGGCTGCCTGCTGTTCCATCATGGCGAGCAAGGGCAGGTCATTCTCATTGAGCAGAATGGGCGCGCCGGTGAGGCGCTTGAGGCGGAGTGCGCCGCCCACGTGGTCAATGTGGGCGTGGGTGATGAGGATCTGCTTGAGGGTGAGGCCGTGCTCGGTGAGTTTGCGGTGGATGCGGGTGATTTCGTCGCCGGGATCGATGACGATGGCCTCTCCGGTGGCCTCGTCGCCGAGCAGGGTGCAGTTGCACTGCAGCGGGCCTACGGGAAAGGTGTCCAGGATCATCGCTTGATTGTAAAGCGGGTAGATCGGTTTGGGAGCTAAGGAAAAGGCAGGCCACTGGGCCTGCCTGCTGCAAAGAAGAAGCGGTCTGAATCTATTTGCCGGGCTTGGCCGGAGCGGAAACGGGAGCCGAATTCTCCAGAACGGAGTGGCTCTGCACGGAGCGCTCATACATGATGGTGAGCGAGAGCGAGGTGCACATGAAGATGATCGCGCACCAGGTGGTGAGCCGGGTGAGCATGTTGGCGGCGGCACGGGGACCGAAGGCGGTCTGTGAGCCCTGTCCGCCAAAGGCGCCGGCGAGGTCGGCGGAGCGGCCCTGCTGCACCAGAATGACTCCGATGAGGAAGAGGCTGACGATAACGTGCACAACGATCACAACGTAAAAGAGAATCTGCATTGCTTCGGCTGCTTTCTGAGCCCGCCCGGCGCGCCAGGCGGCAAGAATCTTATGTGGTGCGGAGGAGGGGACTTGAACCCCTATGCCGGATTAGGGCGCCAGCACCTCAAGCTGGTGCGTCTGCCAATTTCGCCACCTCCGCACAGGGTGGAACCCTTTGAGTATATCAAAGGAAAGGGGATGGCGGCACGTGTGGGGGAAGTCCATGGAGAAGAAAGGCCTGCGCGCGCAGGGCAGAGGATTTTTGCAGGCCGCAGAACTGACGAAATGGGCAAATCTGCTTCCAGCGGGGCTTGTAGTGATGCTAGGATGAGGCACTTTCCCTGATGTGTGGATTCTTCTTTGGCACGGCCGGCCGGCGTGCGACTAGCCAGCTTTATTCCGTTGCGCCCTGGGCCTCTTTCCCTACATCTTTTGACCTGCGAGGTTTGCTTGAAGTCTGACAGATATTTCTATGGCGCGTCTGCCACTCTCTTTCTGGTGATGATGCTGATCGGTTTTCAGTCGTTCTATTTGCATGGACAAGCATTTGAGGGAAGGACGATCGATCCGCAGATATATGCGCTGGATGCCGTGCATGGGACTGCGATTGCGCTGTGGTTTGTTCTGTTCCTGGCGCAGTCGCTGTTGATTACCGTACGCAACCGCAAACTGCACATGAAGCTGGGTTGGGCTGCCGTTGTGCTGGGTCCGGCGATTGCAATTCTGGGAACGCTTGTGGCCATCCGGTCAGTTCAGCTGACTCCGGATTTCGTCTTTTTCGGCATGCTGTATACGTGATTCCTGCTGGCGATGTTTGCCGAGATGGCGATGTTTGCAGTCTTCCTGACGGCGGACGTGCTGACGCGGAAGACGCCGAGGATTCACAGGACGATGATGTTGATGGCAAGCCTGGCGCTGCTTTCCGGAGCGACGGCGCGCATGGCTGCGCTGGGTCCGATCTTCGGAAGGAATGGCTGGATCGGCCTGTTTGGTCCAGTGTTCTGCATTGGTGCGCTGCTGTTCGGGATTCGCTAGGCGATGACGCGGAAGTTCGATGTGTGGTTCGCGGGGAGCTATGCGCTGTGGGTGGCCGCGTTTATCGGCTCGACCTATCTGAGTGCGACGGGGACCTGGGACCGGATGGCGGCAATCGTCATCCGCTAGGGGCGCAAGGGAAAGGCTTCGTCTCAGAGGTCGAGGCGCGACATCCAATTGGCCAGCGCGTGTTCGTCGGGAGTTCCGGCAGCGTGCGCCTCGCGGATGTTGCGGCGGTCGGACTCTGAACGGTTCTGGCTGAGCTTGAATTTGCCTTCGATGCGCGCGATGGGAATGCGGAAGCCGACGATGCCGGCGAGCATGGTGCGGCGATAGCCCTCGGGCAGGCTGGCCCACTGGTCGGCGTAGGCGGGCTCGTGGGTTTGGATGAGGCCGTGGAGCAGTGCGAGTTTGCCGGGCTCGTCTTCGACGAGTTCGAGCGTGCCGTACGCATGGATGGCGACGTAATTCCAAGTGGGCACGGAGAGTTGCCCGGCGTAGAGCGTTGGCGAGACGTAGGCGTGCGGACCGGCAAAGACGACGAGCATTTCGCGACTGGCGAGCGCCTGCCAATGGGAGTTGGCGCGTGCGAAGTGGCCTTCAAGCAGGCCATGCTCGCCTTCTTCCCGGACGACGAGAGGCAGGTGGGTGGCGGTGGGCTGGCCGTCCGCGCCGGGACCGAAGAGGATGGCGAACGAATAGTCGCGCATGGCCTGAAGAAGTGTGGCGTGGTCAGTGACCTGGTTGAAGCGGGGTGTGTACATCGGACTCCTCGGGTATCGCCTATCGTGTGGGTTCACCTTCCGCGCAAAGGATGCGGAGGCTCAGGCGCATGGCAGACGCGTATTGGTGATGATAAGCTGATGCACCTTAGGAGGTTGAGCAAGAGGAGGGTGGCGGAATTGTCCGAGATAACAGCAATTCAAAGCGGTAAGGGGGCGGCCCGAATATCCCGCGGCGTTTGGCCGGCGCTTGCGCTCGTTTTTACGGCGCCGCTGGTGGCGGAGTTCCTGCTGGGCAATCTCCCCATCAAGATGCTGCCTGCGCTGATTGTGCTGGCACCGATGTATGGCGGCGGCGCGTTGCTGATTCGCGAGTGCGTGCGGCGCACAGGGCGCGGATGGCCAAGCATCCTTTTGCTGGGAATGGCTTATGCTCTCTTCGAAGAGGCCTACACGACGCAGTCGCTCTTCAATCCGAACTATCTGCATTTGAATATTGGATTGCTGGCGCCGGGCTATATTCCCGCGCTGGGCATCGGCGCGTGGTGGACGCTGTGGATGCTGAATGTGCATGCGGTGTGGAGCATCTCGACGCCAATTGCGCTGATTGAAGCCTGCGTGCCGGAACGGGCGCGGACGCCTTGGCTGGGGCGAGTGGGAATGGCGGTGGTCGTGCTGGTGTTTCTCTTCGGCATCGTCTCTACCACGCTAATCGGGTATGACCAGGACCACTACATTGCGTTCACGGGCCAGTTCATTGACGCGGCAGTTGCGATCGTTCTGCTGGTCTGCGCTGCTTTTGCTATCCGGTGGGGAAGAGCGAGTGAAAGGCCCGGAAGCGCGCCTTCCGCCTGGCTGCTGGGCGCGGTTGCACTGGTCTTCGCGTCCGCGGCATTACTGGTCCCGATGACGTGGGGATGGGGAGCCGTGGGCGCGCTGCTGGCGCTGGATGTCGGCATGCTGGCCGTAGCGCTTGCATGGGAATACAAGGGGCCGCTGCAACTCCGTCATCAGGTCGCGATGGGTGCTGGTGCGGCGCTGGCTTACGGCTGGCACGCGTTTCTGCAGCATCCGGCGGTGGGTGGACTGAACGCAAGCGTGCGCGTGGGGAACGTGATTTTTCTGGCCGCGGCCTTGGGGTTGATTGGTCTGGCCGCGAAGCGAGTGCGGCGCTTCGACTCCTCCGACGTGAACGGTTATTGAATGCGCTCGAAGCGGAAGCCTTCTTCCCGCAGAGCATGGCTGATGGCGGTGATGTGGGTTGCGCCGCGGGTTTCCAGCGTGACGTCGATGACGGTTTCGCCCAGGCTGACACCGTAGTAGGCGCGATTGTGGAGGGTTTCGACGATGTTTGCGCGCTCGCGGGCGAGGATTTGTGTGAGGCTGAGCAGCGCGCCGGGGCGGTCCTGCAGGTAAACGCGGACGCGCAGCAGTCGGCCGTCTTTTACAAGGCCGCGCTCAATGATTTTGGCCAGGAGCGAGACGTCGATGTTGCCGCCGCAGACGAGCACGACGGTGCGGCGATGGCGCAGATTGGTTTTGGCCTGAATGACGGCGGCCAGCGCGGCTGCACCCGCGCCTTCGGCCAGCGTCTTCTCCTGCTCGAGGAGCATGAGAATGGCGCTGGCGATCTCTTCGTCGTCGACGGTGACGATCTCATCCACGTAACGGGAGACGAGCGGAAGAGTCAGGTCTCCGGCGCGGCGCACGGCGATGCCATCGGCGATGGTGGCCTCCGGCGCGATGGTGACGGGCTGGCCGGCCTCGCGCGCGCGCAGCATGGAGGGAAGCTTTTCCGGCTCGACGCCGATGACGCGGATCCGCGGATT
>DATKTQ010000296.1:0-3690 GCA_035531055.1 Occallatibacter sp.
CCGACCCCAAAACCCGCCTCAGCGTCTACACCGGCGAGTTCACCATCTTCGCGCGCATCCAGGCGGAGCGCGGCAACCACCTCGTGCAGGCGCGCCTTCGCTATCAGGCCTGCGACAACAACGAGTGCATGCCGCCCAAAACCATCACCGTCGCCATCGACGTCATCGGAAAATAACGCCGGAGCAATTGCCCCGGCGCTGACTTGCTGACTCGCTGCTCCACTACCCCGCAGCCTTCTTCTCAATCTTGGCCCAGCTGTCCCTCAGCGGAACCGTGCGGTTGAACACCAATTTGTCTGCGGTCGATTCGCCATCCAGGCAGAAGTAGCCGACGCGTTCAAACTGGAAGCGATCCTCGAGCTTCGCGCTGGCCAGAGACGGCTCCAGCTTCGCGCCGGTCAAAACTTCCAGCGAATTCGGATTCAGATTACTCAGGAAGCTTTCGCCTTCCGCGGTGTCGCCGGGGTCCGCCTTGGTGAAGAGCCTGTCGTAGAGCCGAATCTCCGCTGGAACCGCGTGCGCTGCCGACACCCAGTGCATCGTCGACTTCACCTTGCGTCCGTCCGGCGTGCCCCCGCCGCGGCTCTCCGGATCATACTTGCAGTGGACTTCAACGACGTTGCCCTCCGCGTCCTTCACCACGCTCTGCGCAGTCACAAAGTAGGCCCCGCGCAGCCGCACTTCCTTGCCCGGCGATAGCCGGTAATACTTCGGTGGTGGCACCTCGCGAAAATCATCCTGCTCGATGTAGATCTCGCGCGTGAACGGAACCTGCCTCATGCCGGCCGTCTCATCCTCCGGGTTGTTTGCCACTTCGAACTGCTCCACCTGCCCGTCGGGATAGTTGTCGATCACCAGCTTCAGCGGCCGCAGCACGGCCATCGCTCGCCGCGCGCGACGGTTCAGGTCGTCGCGCTGGAAGTGCTCCAGCATCTCGATGTCCGTGGTTCCGTTGGTCCGCGTTGCGCCAATCGCCGCGCAGAAAGTTCGCAGAGCCTCCGGCGAAAAACCGCGCCGCCGCAGGCCGCCGAGCGTCGGCATCCGCGGATCGTCCCATCCGCTCACGTGGCGTTCCTGCACCAGCTGCAGCAGCTTGCGCTTGCTCAGCATCGTGTAGGTCAGGTTCAGCCGGTCAAACTCAATCTGCTGCGAGGGGAAGATGCCAAGCTGCTCAATAAACCAGCGATAGAGCGGCTGGTGGTCGGTAAACTCCAGCGTGCACATCGAGTGCGTCACGTGCTCAATCGAGTCCGACTGCCCGTGCGCATAGTCGTACATCGGATAGATGCACCACTCATCGCCCGTGCGGTGGTGCGTGGCGTGCAGAATGCGATACATCACCGGATCGCGCATGTTCACGTTGGGCGAGCCCATGTCGATCTTCGCGCGCAACACGCGGCTGCCGTCAGGAAACTCGCCCGTCTTCATCCGCGTGAACAGGTCCAGATTCTCTTCCACCGTGCGGTTGCGATACGGGCTGTCCTTGCCCGGTTCCGTCAGCGTGCCGCGATGCGCGCGAATCTCCTCAGCCGACAAATCGTCCACATACGCTTTGCCCGCCTGGATCAACTGGATCGCCCACTCGTACAACTGCCCGAAGTAGTCCGACGCATAGCACAGCCGGTCCCACTCAAAGCCCAGCCAGCGCACATCCTCCTGGATCGAATCCACGTACTCCTGCTCTTCCTTTTCTGGATTCGTGTCGTCAAAGCGCAGGTTCGTCTTGCCGCCGAACTCGTCCGCCAACCCGAAATCCAGACAGATCGCCTTCGCATGGCCAATGTGCAGATAGCCATTCGGCTCGGGAGGAAAACGCGTCTGCACATGCGCGGTACCGTACTTTTTCGTGCGCACGTCCTCGGCCATCTGGTCGCGCAGAAAATTGGAATTCGTTCGTGTTTCCGGGCTTTCTGTGTTTTCGTCTGTCATCGTTGCGTCTCTCTCAACTCCACGAAAAAAACTGCGCTCAACCCAATTCGGCAAGTTTTGCTTCAGCCTGTTCCATCCGCTTCAGGCAGGTTTCCCGGCCCAGCACTTCCATCGATTCAAACAGCGGCGGCGCGTTCTTCCGTCCGCACACCGCCACGCGGATGGGCTGGAACATCGGTCCCGTCTTCACGCCCAGCGCCACGGCGGCCTCGCGCAGCGCCTGCTCCAGGGATGCGCGATCAAACGCCGTCGTCGCAAGCAGTTCCCGCGCATGCGCAAGAATGCGCCGCGCCAGCGCCGCATCGCCCTTCTGCGGAATCAGGTCGGCCGCGTCATACGGCGCAAGCTCGTCCACAAAAAAGAAATCCGCAACGCTCACCGCATCGCGCAAATACTGTATGCGCTCGCGAATCAGCGGCGTCACGGCAAGCAGCTTTTCCGGCGAGGCCTGCAAGCCCGCCTCCGCAAAGTAGGGCGCAATGCAGCGGCTCAGCTCATCCACCGGCAGTGCGCGAATATACTCAGCGTTGAACCACGCCAGCTTATCGTTGTCGAACACGGCATTCGACTTCGAAATCCCGTCCAGCGTGAACAGCTTCGTCAGCTCATCGGAGCCAAACAGCTCGCGGTCCTTTCCGTTGGCGTCCTTCAACCCGCCCGGCGTCCAGCCCAGCAGCGCCAAAAAATTCCGGAACGCCTCCGGCACAATTCCCATCTCCTGGTACGCCATCACACTCGTCGCGCCGTGCCGCTTGCTCAGCCGCGTCTTGTCCGGTCCCAGAATCAGCGGCACATGCGCAAACACCGGCAGCTCCGCGCCCAGCGCGCGATACTGCAACACCTGCTTTGGCGTATTCGAAATATGGTCGGCCCCGCGAATCACGTGCGTCAGCCGCATCTCCAGGTCATCGGCCACCACGCTCAGGTGGTACGTGGGCACACCGTCGGACCGCAACAGCACAAAGTCTTCAATCTCCGCATTGGCAAACTCCACCGTGCCAAACACCGCATCGTCAAAGCTCGTTGCGCCGCTCTCTGGCACCGCAAAGCGAATCGCCGCCGCCTCGCCCGCAGCCAGCCGCGCCTCGGCCTCTTCCTTCGGAATCCTGCGGCACCGCCGGTCATACATCGGCGGCCTGCCTGCCTCCGCCGCTTCCTTGCGTCGCTGCTCCAGCGCTTCCCGCGTGCAGAAGCACGGATACGCATGCCCGCCGGCCACAATCTTCGCCGCCGTCTCCTTGTACAACTCCATCCGCTGCGACTGAAAGAACGGTCCTTCGTCCCAGTCCAGGCCCAGCCAGCGCATCCCTTCCAGAATGCCCTCCACCATCGCTTCGGACGAGCGCTCGAAGTCCGTGTCTTCAATGCGCAGAATAAAAGTGCCGCCCGTGTGGCGCGCAAACAGCCAGTTGAACAGTGCCGTGCGCGCGCCGCCCACGTGCAGGTATCCGGTGGGCGAAGGCGCAAAGCGAACTCGGGGAGTTCTGGTCTGGGAGGGTGTCTGATCGGTCATCGTAAAGGCTGGGTTTCCCTCTACGATGCTATCAGTTCCGCCGCTAAACGCGCGGCGGCGCGGGCGGCATCGGCGGCCACGGCGCCACCGGTACCGGAACCACGCGCCACTCGGCAAACGCCAGCACATACAGCAGGATCAGCGTGCCCAGCGGCATCAGGTTCAGCAGAGAAAGCCACGGCGAAAGCCCCGCCTTCTTGCAGATAAACCAGAACGGCACAATCACAATCGTCAGGCCGGCCAGAGCA
>DATKTQ010000297.1:0-10883 GCA_035531055.1 Occallatibacter sp.
TTCATATCTTCTCCAGAGACGCGAGCGACCAACAATGCGAACATGACGCCGGGCGAAGGAATTCCGTTGCGTGCAGCGGACGAGCGGCTGGAACGGACAGGCAAGTGTAAGGCGCGGTTGCGCGGCGGGGCAAGGCGGAGGGCGGATCGCGGCGATGTTTCGCTACGATCGCTACGATATTTCGCTACGGGGCGAGGAGGCCAAGCTCGCGGAGGAGGAAAGCGTAGTCGAAGGCAATTTCCTTGAGGTAGTCGTAGCGGCCGCTGGCGCCGCCGTGGCCGGCCTCCATGTTGGTGACGAGGAGGAGCGGGTGGTTATCGGTCTTGAGGGTGCGGAGTCTGGCGACATACTTGGCCGGTTCCCAATACATGACCTGGCTGTCATAGAGCGAGGTCTTGACTAACATGGATGGGTAACTTGCGGCTTTCAGGTTGTCATACGGCGAGTAACTCAGCATGTAATGAAAGTAAGTGTCCTGGTTGGGATTGCCCCACTCCTCGTACTCGGGAACGGTGAGGGGGAGCGAGGCGTCGAGCATGGTGTTCATGACGTCGACGAAGGGGACGTGGGAGAGGACGGCGCGGAAGAAATCGGGGCGGAGGTTGGTGACGGCGCCCATGAGCAGGCCGCCGGCGGAGCCGCCCTCGATGGCGACGCGCGCGGGCGAGCCGTAGCCGGAGGCGGTGAGGTGCTCGACGGCGGCGATGAAGTCGGTGAAGGTGTTGCGCTTGACGAGCATTTTTCCGGCGTCGTGCCAGGGCTTGCCGAGATCGCCGCCGCCGCGAATGTGGGCGTAGGCCATGACGACACCGCGATCGAGGAGGCAGAGGCGATTGGAGCCGAAGGAGACGGGCAGGGCGTAGCCGTAAGAGCCGTAGCCGTAGACGTAGAGCGGATTTCCGCCGGGGGTGCGGCGGTCGCGGCGATAGACGAGCGAGATGGGGACTCGGACGCCGTCGGGGGCGGTGGCGTGGATGCGCTCGGAGACGTAGAGGCTGCGATCGAAGCCGCCGGGCACCTCCTGCTGCTTGAGGAGCGTGGAGGCGGCGGTGGCGAGGTCGTACTGGAAGACGGAGCCGGGGGTGACGAGGGACTGGTAGGAGTAGCGCCAGGTGGTGGCGTGGAAGATGCGGTTGATGTGGGGGTGTGCGGTGTAGGCGGGCTCCGGGAAGGAGATTTCGCCGGCGGGTTCGGCGGCGGGACCCTGGCCGGAGAAGCGCCAGAGTCGGAGGCGCGGGAGACCGTCTTCGCGCTCGCAGGCGACGAAGAAATCGGCGAAGAGGTCGGTGTCCTCAAGCATGACGGAGTCGCGGTGAGGGATGAGCTCGGTCCAGTTTTCGCGGTTGGGCTGATCGACGGGCGCGGTGACGAGGCGGAAGTTGCGGCCGAGGTCGTTGGTGCGGATGAACCAGAGGCCGTTGCGGTGGTCGATGGAGTATTCGTGGTCGTCGAGGCGCGGGCAGATGAGGGAGAAGCTGCCGGTGGGCTGATTGGCGGCGAGGGCCCAGCACTCGGTGGTGGTGTGGCTGGAGGCCTCGAGGACGAGGAATTCGCCGTCGCGAGTGCGGCCGGCTCCGAGGTTGAAGCGCTCGTCGTCGTCCTGAAAGACGAGCACGTCGCTGGAGTGACTGGTGCCGAGGGTGTGACGCCAGAGCTGGAACTGGCGCTTCTGCTCTTCGTCCTCGACGGTGTAGAAGAGCGAGCGGTTGTCTGCGGCCCAGACGATGGAGCCGACGCGCTCGACGGTGCCTGGAAGGGTTTCGCCGGTTTCGAGGTCCTTGATGTGGAGGGTGTACTGGCGGAAGCCGGTGGTGTCGGTGGTGTAGGCGAGCCAGCGGTCGTCGTCGGTGATGGTGATGTCGCCGATGGCAAAGAAGGCGTGGCCGTGGGCGAGCTGGTTGCCGTCGAGGAGGACGGACTCGGGCGCGTCGGGATCGGGTGCATTGGCGGGACTGGTGAGCGGGGCGGAGGCGGGCTTGCGGCAGTGGATGGGGTACTGGAGGCCCTCCTCGGTGCGGGTGTAGTACCACCAGTCGCCGTCGCGGAAGGGGACGGAGACGTCGGTTTGCTGGATGTGGGAGAGCATCTCCTGGTAGAGCTGGTCGCGGAGCGGCGCGAGGGCGGCGGTGTTTGCCTCGGCGTACTGGTTTTCGGCCTCGAGGTAGGCGCGGACCTGGGGATCGTCCTTGTCGCGGAGCCAGGCATAGTCGTCGACGAGGGTGACGCCGTGGAGGGTGGTTTCGGTGTGCAGCTTGCGCGCGATGGGTGTTTGGGTGTCGGTCATGGCTACTTCAGTTTATCGGGGCGGGCTGCGGGGGAATTCGGACCAGACCGGTCGGCGCTGAGCGTCGATATTTTCGGCAAAATGGCTGTGGAAAACTGCAAATTTTCAATAGGGGGGGGAGGGGGGGGCTCCCTGTCGGCTTGCTCCTTGGCTGGGGTCTGCCCTTCACTAGATTGATTGTGCAACAAAGCGGGGAAATGATCTGCAAAACGGGGCGGAGAAATTTTGGGGAGCAGGCGGGGATGGGTTCGTGCTTTCCCATGTCTCAAAGGCGAGACATGGGGCGCCCATGGTCGTACTAGATTTACGCTCTTGAGACTTGAGGCACCCGCCTCTTACAGGAGCGAGACGGGGCGTGGTGTGTTTGCAAAGCGAGTGCAGCGGGAGGGCGTGGTGGAACCGCAGGGGTGGGCAAACTCGTACAATAGAGAGCGATGAAGGTTTTTCAGCGTACGCATCGTATTGTGTTTGGCCTGCTGCTGGCGGGCGTGATGGGGCTGTGCCTGCCGGGGGCGGCTGTGGCCGAGACGGTGAAGAGCTTGCCGGCGAAGCCTGCCGACTATGTGAGCGACTTTGCTCACGTGCTTTCTCCGAGCACGGTGTTGCAACTGGACAACCTGTGCGCGCAACTGGACCACTCGAAGGCGAACTCGCAGATTGCCGTGGTGACGGTGCACAACCTGGGCGGGGACGACGCGGCGGACTTTGCGGACCAGCTGGAAACCAAGTGGGGGATGGGCAAGAAGGGCTCGGGTGCGGGCGCGGACCGTGGCGCGCTGGTGCTGCTGGCGGTGGACGACCACAAGTACCGGATTGAAGTGGGGTACGGGCTTGAGGGGATTCTGAACGACGCCAAAGTGGGCGACATTGGGCGGGAGATGGTGCCGTATCTGCGGCAGAAGGACTACGACAGCGCGGTGTTGCTGGCGGTGGGGCAGGTGGCTCAGGTGATTGCGGCGGATGCGCAGGTGATGCTGAGCGACCAGCCGGCGATGGCGCCGGCGCCGGTGCAGCAGTCGCAGGGTTCGGTGGGCCCGTTTCTGTTGTTTCTGCTGATTTTTCTGTTTTTTGGCGGGTTTAGCCTGGTGCGCCTGCTGCTGTTTCTGGGTTTGTTCGGGAGCGGATTCCGCGGCGGGCCGTGGTTTGGCGGCGGGATGGGCGGCGGAGGCGGCGGCATTGGCGGGGGTGGTTTCGGCGGAGGCGGCGGTGGAGGAGGCGGCTTTGGCGGGTTTGGCGGCGGCGGTTTTGGTGGCGGCGGCGCGGGCGGAAGCTGGTAGTCGACTTGTAGTTGGCTAAGGGATTTTGAGAAGAGATTTCAGGAAGGTTTTTTGACGAGGCTTTGCCGAGGCGGAGCCGGAGGAGAAGAGAGACATTATGCGCAAGGGACTTTGGATTGGCCTGGGCGTGGTGGGTGCGCTGGTTCTGGTGCTGTTGATGGTGTTCCTGAGCTATGTGAGCGCGCGGAACCAGATGGTGCAGAAGCAGCAGGACGTGAAGAGCAAGTGGAGCGAGGTGGACGTGCAGATGGAGCGGCGCGCGGACCTGATTCCGAACCTGGTGCAGACGGTGAAGGGATTCACGAAGGAAGAGAGCACGGTGTTTGGCGACATTGCCAACGCGCGGGCGGGGATGCTGAACGCGCAGGGGCCGGCGGCGAAGATCCAGGCCAACAACCAGCTGGATGGGGCGCTGGGACGGCTGCTGATGTTGACGGAAAACTATCCGCAACTGCGGTCGAGCGACCAGTTCATGCGGCTGCAGGATGAGTTAGCTGGGACGGAAAACCGGATCAGCGTGGCGCGGAAGCGGTACAACGACTCGCTGCAGGAGTACAACACGTTTGTGCTGCAGTTCCCGAACAACATCTGGGCGGGGATTGCTGGGTTCAAGCAGGATGATGCGTACTTCAAGGCTAGCCCGGAGAAGCAGGCGGTTCCGGACGTAAAGTTCTGAAGCGGAAACGAGCACAGCAAAAAGGCCATCCCATTTCGCCGCGAGCGGGGGATGGCCTTTTTGTTTTGGGAATGAGTTGCGTGGAGGTCCGGCCCCCGGCTACTTGAACGAGGCGATGGCGCTGGCTTCGTCGTCGTAGATGTCAAAGACGGTGTAGAGCTTGGTGAGCTGGAGCACGTCCTTCACTTTTTTGGTGAGGTTGAGAAGCTTGAGCGCGGCTCCCTGGTTCTTTGAGGTGGTGAAGGCACTGACCAGTTCGCCGAGACCCGAGCTGTCGATGTAATTGACGTCGCCAAGGTTGAGCAGCATGTTCTTCTGCCCCTTGCTGACCAGGTCGCGAATGGCTTCGCGCAATTGCACACTGCCCTCGCCCAAGGTAATCCGCCCGCTGAGGTCCAGAACGGTGACACCGTCCAGTTCACGGGAAGCAATCGTAAGAGCCACGGAAATTCCTCCTTCATCGAGTATTACGGTTATAGCACTTTTTGGTCAGGGGCGAGGAGAAGAAGTTTGAGCCGCTCCGGCGGGAAGGGCTTGAGGCTTCGGCAGATCGCCGCAGATGGGAGTCCGGCAGGCTAATCGGGATTGGCGGCCGGGTTGAGGTGTTTGACGAGGGTGAGCTCGGTACCGGGGTGGAGCTGGCGGAAGTGGACCTCATCCATAAAGGAGCGGATGAGGAAGATGCCGCGGCCGGTTCCGCGCATGAGGTTCTCTGGAGCGAGAGGGTCGGGGATGGTTTCGGGGTTGAGGCCCTTGCCTTCGTCGGCGACGGTGATGACGAGGGATTTGCCGTTGTTCTCAAAGCTGGCGGTGACTTTCTTTGCGGGGTCGTAGTCGTTGCCGTGGAGGACGGCGTTGACGGCAGCTTCGCGGACGGCCATGGCGAGGCGGAAACGCTCATCTTCGTCGAAGCCAGCCTCGGCGGCCAGCTTGTCGGCAGCGGCTTCGACCTCGCTGACGCTTTCCATGGAGGAATTGAGCGAGAACTGCAACTTTCCTGCTTTTGGTTTGTCCAAGACTGATGTCTCCGTGCTTGCCGAGGTGGAGGAAGCGTCCCGCGGGTTGAGGAACCTTGGAGGCAGTTTCATGGCTGCGGCGGCTTGTGTCAAGCACGGGTTTTTCATCAAAGCCCAGCAAGAGGCGGGAGTTGCCAGCTTGTTGCCGAAGGGAATGCGGGGCGGCGCACAAAGCAGACCGAAACGGGCTACACTCAACGCATGCAGCCACGTACCACAGCGCGGACGACCACACGGATCAGCCTGACGGCGCTGCTGGGCACGCCGGTGACGGATGCGCAGGGCCACATTCGCGGGCGGCTGAAGGACGTGGCGGTGGCGACGGGTCCGGAGGCGGGCAAGGTGGCGGGGCTGGTGCTGAAGACGCGCACGGGGCTGGCGATTGTGCCATCGGAAGAGGTGATGGAGACGCCGTCGGGGACGCTGGAGCTGCGCTCGCCGGGCGCGCTGGTGCCGCTGAAGGATGAGGGGAGTTACCTGTATCTGCAGCAGGACCTGGTGGACCGGCAGATTATCGACATTCACGGGCGGAAGGTGGTCCGCGTGAACGACGTGGACCTGGAGTGGATGGGGCATGGAGGGGCACATCTGCTGCGCGTGGCCGAGGTGGAAGTGGGGCTGCGCGGGGCGTTTCGGCGGGTGTTCAAGGGGTTGATTCCGAAGGCGCGGCTGGAGATGATTTCGCGGAAGTTCAAGGACAAGGGAATTCCGTGGGCCTTTGTGGACGTGATCGAGGTGGATCCGGCGCGGCGGGTGAAGCTGCGGATTGAGTACGAGCGGCTGGCGAAGATGCATCCGTCGGACCTGGCGGAGATTCTGGAGGACCTGGCTCCGGCGGAGCGCGAGGCGGTGTTCACGTCTCTGGATGAAGAGGTGGCAGCCGAGGCGCTGGAAGAGGTGGATCCGAAGCTGCAGAAGAGCCTGCTGGAGATGCTGGACGAAGAGAAGATTGCCGACATTGTGGAGGAGATGGATCCGGGTGCGGCGGCGGACCTTCTGGCCGAGCTTTCCGAGGAGCGTTCGGACGCGATTCTGGAGGAGATGGAGCCGGAAGAGCGGCAGGAAGTGGAAGAGCTGCTGGAATTTGACGAGGACTCCGCGGCGGGGTGCATGACGACGGATTTTGTGTATGTGGACGCGGAGGCAACGGTGGCGGAGGCCGTGCAGGCGCTGCGGGTGTTCGACGGGGACCCGGAGAGCGTGACGGAGATTTATCTTCTGGACGAGAAGCGGGTGCTGGTGGGAGCGGTGCCTCTGGCGCGGATGGTGGTGGCTCAGGCGGAGTCGCGGTTGCGGGTTCTGGCCGAGACGCGGGTGCTGAGCTGTCCGGCGGATCTGCACCAGAACGACCTGGCGGAGATGTTCGACAAGTACAATCTGCACTCGCTGCCGGTGGTGAACGCGCAGGGTCGGATGGCTGGAGTGGTGCAGGCTGACCACGTGATCAGTTTCCTACGCGAGAAGTTGTAAAGCGCAGTGCTGAAACGGGATGGCGGGTTGGGACAGGTTACCCCCGGTTTGGGAATGTTCACCAAACGGAAACTATTTGGTTGCCCGGAACTGAATCTGTGAAACAATTCAAGGATGGTCCAGTTTCCAAAAATCATTCAGGGCGGGATGGGCGTTGGCGTGTCCAATTGGCGTCTGGCGAATGCAGTTTCTCGCCTTGGCCAGCTCGGGGTGGTGTCCGGCACGGCCATTGACTCGCTGTTTGTTCGTCGGCTGGCGGATGGGGACACGGGCGGTCACATGTGGCGCGGGCTGGAAGCGTTTCCGTTTCCTGAGATGGCGCGGCGGGTGTGGCAGGAGTACTTTGTGCCGGGCGGCAAGGCCGCAACGGACGCGTATCCGACGGCGCCGATGCACCAGAAGACGGAGCCGCGCAAGCTGGTGGAATTGTGCCTGGTGAGCAACTTTGTGGAAGTGTTCCTGGCGCGGGAAGGACACTGGAACCCGGTGGGCGTGAACTTTCTGGAGAAGGTTCAGTTGCCGCATCTTGCGTCGCTGTATGGCGCGATGCTGGCGGGTGTGGGCTACGTGCTGATGGGCGCGGGCATACCGCTGCATATTCCGGGAGTGCTGGATGCCTTTGCGGCGGGGAAGGCGGCGGAGTACAAGCTGGCGGTGACGGGAGCGGCGGCCGACCAGGACACGATGATGCGCTTCAACCCGGCGGACTATGTGGAGATGTCATTGCCGGTGCTGACGCGGCCGAAGTTTCTGGCGATTGTGTCGTCGAACACGCTGGCGACCACGATGCTGCGCAGGGCCACGGGCCGGGTGGACGGACTGGTGATTGAAAGCCCGACGGCAGGCGGACACAATGCGCCACCTCGGGGCAAGCTGCAGCTATCTGCTACGGGCGAGCCGGTGTATGGCGAGCGGGACCGGGTGAACCTGGAAGAGCTGCGCGCGCTTGGGGTTCCGTTCTGGCTGGCAGGGGGCTACGGCAATGCGGATAAGCTGCTGGAGGCGCTGCAGGAGGGCGCGGCTGGCATCCAGGTGGGCACGGCATTTGCGTTCAGCGAAGAGTCTGGCATGCGCGCGGACCTGAAGAAGCGGCTTTTGGCGCAGGCGAAGACGGGATCGGGCGAGGTTTATACGGATCCGCTGGCGTCGCCGACGGGATTTCCGTTTAAAGTGGCGCAGCTGAGCGGGACATCGTCGGATCTGCCGATTTATCAGGAACGGAAGCGGGTGTGCGACCTGGGCTATCTGCGCGAGGCTTACGCTACGGACGATGGAAAGATTGGGTACCGCTGCGCGGCCGAGCCGGTGGCCAACTACGTGTCCAAGGGCGGCAAGGTGGAAGACACGGTGGGGCGCAAGTGCCTGTGCAATGCGCTGCTGGCCAATATTGGCCACGCGCAGACGCGCAAGGACGATACGGTGGAGCCGGCACTGGTGACGGTGGGCGACGACCTGAACTCGATTGCTCAGTTTGTGACGCCGGGGCGGGACAGCTACAGTGCGGTGGACGTGGTGCGGATGCTGCTGAGCAAGGTAGAGGCTCGCGTGGAGCAGCCGGCGGTGGAGCATCGGGCCGAGCTGGTGGCCGCGACGGCCTGAAGCTGTAGCGAAATTCTGTAGCGAATCGACCTAAAAAGAGAATGATCCTGCCGTGACGGTGGTCACGGAACTTTCTCATGGAAATGCCGTCCAACCATACTGAATGCGGTGTGGGGCGTTGGCCTGAGTTGACAGCCTCCACGCGGGAGGAACGACCATGAGACGTTTTCTTTCAGTATCCTTGACGGCGTTGCTTGCACTTACTCCTGGAATGCTGCTGGCGCAGCAGGGTGGCGGCGGTGGCGGCGGCGGTGGCGGCCAGCAGAGACAGAGCCAGCGCCCGGCAGCGGGAGCGGGGCAGAAGGCGGGCCAGGGCACGATGGATCGGACGCGCGATCGGATGATGGATCAGACGCGCCAGATGCAGCGGAGCCAACTTCGCACGCAGGCAACCACGCAGCAGCGCGACCAGTATCGCGATTGCGACAAGACAATGGCGCAGACACGGACCAGTGCGCGCGAGATGACGCGCACGGCGAAGAGCGATTCCTTCAATTCCGAAGAGGCACGCAGGCAGGATGAGCAGTTGAGGGATCAAATGCGGACGATGCAGCAGGATCGCCAGAGACTGTATGAGGGGTTGAGCGAAGAGCAGCAGAAAGCCGTGCAGCAGCGGCACGAGAATATGGAGCAGATCCATGGACGCATCCAGAACCGCCTGGAGGCGATGAATAACGAGCTGGCCAGTGCGGAGCCGAACGGGAAAGTGATTGCGGCGCACGCACGCGAGACGGAACGCGAGATGAAGAGGTATCAGAAGACGTTCCAGGAGATGGGAAAGGATCTGGGACTCGCGAACGATTGACGCGAAGTGCGTTGAAGCTGAAAGACGCGAGATTCAGGTTGCTTTGTGCAGAAAAGGGTGGACTCCGAGGGATGGTGAGTCCACCCTTTCTATTTGAGGGAGCAGAGGCGTGCCGGCGATGCGGGTGCGCGAGCGGATCAGGTGGGGTCGTTGGGGGCGGCGAGGAACCGCCCGAGGCGGTCGAGACGGCGCTCCCACGGGGTGCGGTGGTTGCGGACCCATTGTTCGAGAGCGCGGAACCCATCCGGCTGCAGGCTGCAGGTGCGGACGCGTCCGAGTTTTTCGGTGTGCACGAGGTGGACTTCTTCGAGAATCTGCAGGTGCTGGACGACGGCGGTGAGAGTGATGCCGAGGGGCTCGGCCAGGCCGGAGACGGACACGGGGCGCTGGACGAGCCGGCGGAGGATAGCGCGGCGCGTGGGGTCGCCGAGTGCGTGAAAGAGGCGGTCGTAATCGACGGGGGATTTCTTCATCTGAGGTCCCTTATTCTGCGAGTGCGGTTGCGAGGCGGCCGAGGAGCGACTTCCAGCCGGCTTCGATCATCTGCGCGCCTTCGGGCCACTCGATATATGCACTCTGGTGAGTGAGGATGAGCGCGGTTCCGGCGCCGGCGGGGACGAATTCGATGGTGGCGAGCATGACGGCGATGGGCTTGCCGTTGAGGGACATGCGGGTGGTCATGACGATGCGCTGGTCGGGCGCGATGTCCTGATAGGTGCTTTCGTTGGCGATTTGCGAGCCGGCGATAGGGTGGCCGGGCTTGAAAGTGTAGCGGAAGCGCTCGGCGCCGCCGGCGCGGAACTCCATTTCAAATTCCTGAATTTCGTGGTCGCCCTCGGCGTACCAGCGGCGTTTGCGCGCGGGCTGGGCGAAGGCGGCGAAGACGCGGTCGGGCGGCTGGGGGTAAGCGCGCTCGACGACGAAGGTGCTGTGGACGAGGGTGGGTACGGTTGCGGAGGTGGATTTTGCTTCTGACATGGGGGGTCTCCTCTCGGGTAAGACTTAAGTGGAAGCTTCAGTATTGAGCGAGTCGAGAGAATTGTCAAGTGGATACTTCAGTATGTTTTCGCGGCTTGGGCGAGGCGCGTTCTGGGAAAGGTCGAGGCTCGAGGTATCCCAGGTACACAAACGCGAGGCACCCTTCGGCTTCGCTCAGGGCAGGCTCTGGGGCAACCAGCGATTGTGGGAGAACTCACTTTGCGCCCGCGGGACCCGGCCAGCCGCCCCAACCCACTCATGCGCAAAAGACGCGCATGAATGTGATGGGATAAGGACGAAGGCTTCTACGATGGTGCAGTGGTATTTGGATTGAGGACCAGAGACTACGAGCCAAGGAGAAGCCTTCTATGAAGATTGTAGGATGTGATTTCCATCCGCGGTGGCAGCAGGTTGCGGTTTTCGATTTGGAGACCGGAGAGATAAGTGAGTGGAAGCTGAGCAACGGCGACGGGGAGGCGGAGCGGTTTTATCGCGAGCTGGAGGCGCCGGCGCTGGTGGGCGTGGAGGCGTGCGGGAACAGCCAGTGGTTTTTGGAACTGCTGGAGCGTCTGGGCCATCAGGTGAGGGGCACCCGGCGAGGAATGCGGCGGACGAGTCGTGATTCCCACTCATGCGCAAAAGACGCGCATGAGGGCACCCGGCCATGACGACAGAATCTTACACCGTTCCGATGGTCGAGATTCGTGGAAACCCACCCTTCGCCAGAAAAAAGCGAAGGATGGGCCACCCATCAGTTGTGGGCCAATTAAGATTGCAA
>DATKTQ010000298.1:0-19613 GCA_035531055.1 Occallatibacter sp.
GCAAGATTGGCGAAACGTCGCGGCTCACGCGGGCCGGCCTCGTCTATCCATTGAAAGTGACCAGCCGGCAACGCGCGGATTTCCCGATAGAGCGTAAAGGGCTCGGGTACGCTTCCGAAGAGATGATAGCCAACCAGACCCGCAGGTTCTGGATCGTGCGATACCTGCCCACCCGCAAGGAGCGCCTTCACTTGCGAGGCAAAGCGGAATGTCCAGCCGTCATTCGCCGTATAGAGTGGCTTAATGCCATAGGGATCGCGCGCAAGAAATAGCGCTCGTTTGTTGTTGTCCCAGATCGCGAATGCATACATGCCACGAAGCTTATGCACCATCGCCTCACCGTCGCGTGCATAGAGATGAAGAAGCACTTCGGTATCGGAGGTGGTGCGAAAATGCAGGCCTTCGATCTGCAGTTCTGTTCGCAGAGCCGGGTAATTGTAAATCTCGCCGTTGAAGACGATGATCAAACTTCCATCGTCGCTCACCATCGGCTGGTTGGCCCGTTCAGAGAGATCGATGATCGACAGGCGGCGATGACCGAAGCCACAGCGGCGGTCTCCGCTCAACCAGAGGCCGGCGCCATCAGGCCCACGCGCACGCATATGATCGCGAGTGGCGATCAACTCAACCTCCGTTGGGAGATTAGCCGCCAAGTGAAACGCGTAAATGCCGTTAATGCCACACATATAGTCAGATCGTGCTTCCGTACACTTTGCGCTGCGGAGCGCCCGTGACACGGAGCTCTATTTGTGCCACGTCTCGTAGGAAAAGGGCATTCGAAACTTTGTAATCAAATGGCCTTGGTGAAAGCATTCGGGACAGTGGATCATAGAAATATTCTTCGAAACCATGTGCCATCAGAACATTCGTCATAGACGGACTGTGAGACTCGCATTGGATGGCAAGCAAACTGGATGACGAAAGCACGTTCACCGCCCCCTTTATCACCTCATCTTCGAACCCTTCGACGTCGAGCTTCGCGAGAACAGCGCTACCAGTTCCGGAGATGTCGTCGAGCCGTTTGACTACGACTGTCTGCGATTTCTCATCTTTTGCCGTCGCCACATGATTCATGGTGTCGAGACCAACGGTGAAAGCTATTTCACCGCTACATGCCCCGAGAGCCACTTGTTCCACCCGCACACGATCTTCGACCGCGTTGAGGGATATGTTGTGGCGAAGCGAGCGAGCGGCCGCCGGGTCTGGCTCGAATGCGATAGACTGCGCGCCGCAGACCTTCGAGGCCAAGATTGTGTAACTGCCAACATTCGCGCCAATATCAAGGAAGAGATCGCCGGGCTGCAGCAGGTGGAGCAGAAATGCCATCTCGACAAATTCATGCAGGCCGCAATAGATGTTGCCGGTTGCCCCAGTCATGCCTTGCTTGACACCGAGAACGGCTCCGTCAATCCAGTCGATGATGGTCTCATCCCTCAAACGGCTTTCGATCTGCCAACGAACGTACCGCAGCATTGAAGATATCGGCTGTCTTCTGCTAATCGGATGGCGCAGGATGAAACTCGCGGTGTCGAATGGTTGCATCAATAATCTTTGCTAAATGCCGCTCCAATGCACCCATGCTGCGTTGTGTTTGGCCAACCTATAAGTATTGTCATGGCCAAACTCGCGAGCGTCGGGAAATAGGGGACATCTGAGCGAGCAAACAATGATAGTTTCAAAGGACGATTTGGTGGATCACTCTGGCTTCTCGTAGTCCTTGTATTTGCGATATCCGTGGTATGCGTAACTGTCCGGGGACGTAATGTGAGTTACCTGATTGAGAACCAGCCCGATCAGGTTGGCTCGGATCCGACTGAGCGCGGAAACTACGGCAGCGACGTCTTTGCGTCTCGTCACTCCGGCCTTGCTGATGATGAGCACTCCATCCGCGGCAGTGGCCATTTGCAGACATTCCGCAAAGCCCAGCAACGGCGGGGCGTCAAGGATTACAAGGTCGTAGGTCTTCGCAAATTCGTCCAGAAATTCTGTGAGTCGCGGGCCAATCAGATCGGCCGCACGATGCAAGCCGGGTCCCGACGGGAGCAGGCTCAGGTTTGGCCTGCCGTCTATTGGGAGAACCGCATCCTGCCAAGCCAGTTCATCGTTCAGCACATTGGAAAGCCCTTCTCGCGGGTTCAGTCCGAATTTTGCATGGATGCTTGGGCTTCTCAGGTCACCGTCTATCAACAGCGTCGTCTTGCCGCCGGCAGCGCTTGCAATCGCCAGATAAATGGCCAGGGTCGTTTTGCCTTCCTCCGGGGTTGCACTTGTGAGCACGATGGAGCGCAACCGCCGTTCAAAGTCAGAGAGAAGGATGGTATTGCGAACAGTGCGCACGGCCTCTTCAAAGCTGGAAATTGAACGATAGTAGTCCCTGCTCCGTTTCCCATTGCCATTGCTGCCCAGGTCCGCTCCCGGCATTGCGGTGTCAGCGGTTTCGGGTTCGGGAATCTTCGGTAGTTGAGATACATTCGGATCCTTGGGCAACATCCCAATGACATCCACTCCGAGAAAGCGGCTGGCCTCCTCAGGATCACGGAGCGTGGAATCGAGCGAGTCCAGAAGCATCACGACCCCGATCGCAAGGAGGGTCGAAAAGAGGAGCGCGAACAAAAGATTCCGGCGAATGTTCGGATAGACTGGCGTCAAAGACGGACGCGCAAGGTCGGCAATCCTAATGTTGTTGTCTTTGAACCCTGCGTTGATGCCTGCTTCGTGGATCTTTGTAGTCAGTTCATCGTACAGCGCCTTGTCCGCGGCGGCTTCCTGCTTTAATTGTTGATATTGGAAGGAATTGGCATTCACGTGATCCCACTCCGCCTTTGTCTCCGCAACGGCCTGCTGGAGCATCTGCTCGCGGTTTAGACTCTGCCGGTACTCTATTTCAATCTCGTTCGTTATACTTCGGCGCATGTCGTCAAACTGCCTTTGCACTTCGGCTAACGCGGAGGCGGCTTTGCGGTATTCCGGATGATGCACTCCATACACTGCCTTCACCGCAGCCAAGTGCTCTTGAGCCTGAATCAAGGCATCATTCAGCTTCGCCAGCGAGGCCCCCTGAGAGGAAACCGCTGCCGCCTCCACTGAGCCCGATTTGACGGCATTCCAGGCGGCCTCTTTGCTGACCCGATCCACCTGGGCGGTCGTGTACTCCGTATTCAGTTGCAGCAGGCGAGCCGAGAGAATGTCCGTCTTCTGTTCCGGATTGATGACGTCCATATTCTTCTCAAACTGTGTAAGGGCCAGGCTTGACTTCTCCATTTTTGCTTTCAGATCATCGAGTTGGCTGCTCATGAAAGATGAAAGACCAGTCGACGACCGAATGCGGAGATCATAGGTTCGAGCAAGATACGACGTTGCGACAGCATTGGCCACTTCGGCGGCCTGGTTCGGATCCTGAGAACGATCGCTGATAAGCAGCAGATAGGTGTCCGCGGGACGGGTTACGCTGAGGCCGGCCAATGACACTGGCCCTTGCGAAGCTGCCTGCGCGTCACTGGGGCTCTGTCCCTTGCTTCGCCCCCCGCGGCCCGCCAAGTGGAATTGCTCGGCCACTGGGCGAAGGACTGCGTCTGATTGAATGAGTCTGATCTGTGTGGCTAGAAATATGTCTGGGTTTTCGGAGGTCATCGGCGTCGTTGAGTCCTGGCCGACGATGCCAGTTGGGGCGTGCAGGTCAATATCTATCGTCGCCGTCGACTCATAAATCGGTTTAATTCGAGCAGAGACTATAAATGTTACCAGCACACATACGGCCACGAAGGCGAGCATCTTCCAGAGATGCCGCCGCAGAATCCAGAGATAGTGCGACAAGGGCACCCCTGGCGTTTCCGGTTCGAAGTCCTGCGCCAAAGGCATGGGCATGTATTGCGATGGAATCGCACGAGTGTGATGTGCTTCCGCATGGTCTTCAACCGGCAAATACGCTTTTTCAGACATGGATTTGTGCAAGACCGCCTAGCGGTAAAGATAGACAAGAGTTGTGGCCATAGCGGCTCCGATCCCGCCCACCACGGCTAGAGTGCGGAAGGCTGCCTTGCGGCCATTCGCCTCTGGGACATACAGGATGTCATTCGCCATCAGTGGAACATCCGGCGCTTTATGCTCCATGATCTTTTTCAATTCAATTGGTATCTGGCCGCTCCCGCCGCTGCCGGCCTCCTTACGATAGATAAAGGCCTTGTGCGCGGTATACGAATTGAGGCCATGCGTGAGAGCCATCAACTTCAGGACACTGGTCCCGGATTCGCCCCTGATGGGATACGCTCCAGGAGCCTTGACATTTCCAACTACATAAACCAGCCCAGCTTCAGGTACCCGGACCACCTCCCCGCCGTGCAACCTCAAATTGAACGAGGGATCGACTGAGTTTAGCAGGTCACTTGCGGGGATTCGCTGGATTTGGGTTGTAACCTTCCCGTCCGATGTTGGCTCTTGCCGGCTGACCAGGATATCCGGTCCGGCATTGTCTGCGAGTCCTCCAGCCTGAGAGATGGCCTCCAGCAGCGTTACCACGCCGACAGCTTGAAACGTGACCGGCGTTCTGACTGCCCCGACAACGCTGATTGGCCGGCTGCGATACTCGACGACGGACACTGAAACAATCGGGTCTACCAGGACCTGCTCATGGACCAGAGCTGCGGTGATGGCTTTCTCGAGCTGCTCCGGGAAAAGTCCGGAGGCCTGGATGTGGTTTTGCAGCATCGGCAAACGGATCGTGCCATCGGGATCTACGCGCACCGTGCGCGTCAACTCCGGAGAGTCGTACACCGAGATCCCGATCAGGTCATTTGGGCCAATCCGTTCGACGGGAAGATCGGCGGACGCATTTAAGGTGGTCGCCCCAGAGCCCACTCCCGTCTCGCCTGTTGTGCTCGGCTGACTCTGCGCATGAAGCATGCCCGCAGCGAAAATGGTCAGAAGCGCAACGGTCAAATTCTTCATAGTTGAATCCTTAAGGATGATTTGCAACATGTGAATCGAGCGGGGAGAAACCTGATGTCTGGTCGTTCGATGAAGTTCTTGTCGCCAATCAACTGCCCGACTCAGTTCTTGACTGCGCTATTCGTGCCGCCAGCGCTTCGATCTTTTGATCGAGGTTGTGAATCTGAGCACGAAACTCGTCCACATAACTGCCCATCGAGCCTTCTCGAGCCGACCCGGTAATTAGAGCACGCATCGCATCTCGCGTGAGGTCCGACACACTTCTTGCGCCTGTCGCGGAGCACAGGAGGCGCAGCGCGGAATACTCCTCTTCCGAGAGCCGGACACTGATCATTCGTGACCGAGGTTTGAGGACCGTCATATGCGACTGGAACGTCTGTGGACTGCCGCGGCAGGACTTGCGAATGTCAGAAATTGAGAGACTGAATCTTGCGAGAGGGATGCTTTGGGCAGGCGGCGACGGTGGCTTTAGTACCACGCGATTTTGAGGCGGGCTTCGCCCCTCTCAGTCCCACAGGCTTGGGATTGGATTCAGGAAAGAACTTGATTTGGGAGGCAACGGAGCTGGAAGAACAAAGCATTCTGCAAGTCAAGCGAAACTATAGAATGCGAAGAACCTCAGATAGCACCACGGTAGCATGGTTATGCCTCTACTGCAAGACGGATGTGAGACGTTTGCACAACATTTATCTTGCAAGAGATTGATCGAGGAAGGTGAGCAAAAGTGGACATGAAGCGAATATTCTTCTCAAAAATCTTGGGTCGTGCCTGCCAGGATGCGCCCGAGAGCATTGGCAATTCGCGGATTGAGCCGCAGTCGAGCCCGCTAAGGCCCGCTTAAAACTCGCTTCCAAGCATTTCCACTCGTCGCTTGCTTATGATCGAAACGAACGGCTTGAGCCTCAATGATACGAAAGGTCCAGGTGCAGCAGGCCGCAAATGATCTCGATGCGCCGGAACACACTCAAGCTGCCGTAAAACTGTCTCATCCAAAGGCAGATTATCAGTCAAGCAGAAGGCTAACGGCTTGCGGGCGTGGAGGATTGGTTCGCCTCATATGTGCCGACACCGATGCCGACAGCACCGCCAATAATCACGGCGCCGATCACGGCCTTGTTGTCGAATGCCGAGCCGCCTTCCTTCTTCTTTTTCGAGACATCAATCACGGCCGAGGCTCCGTACACAGGTTTAGCGTTCCGATCAATTGTTCCAGTGACAGTGATTGTTGCACCGAACAGCTTGCTGAAATCCTTGCCTTCGAGTTCATAGATGACACCGGTCTTAGCCACTGTGAGGAAGTAAAGCCCCCCCTCAAAGCTGACCGCCCCCGTGACCGTAATCGAATTCGAATCCGGGGTGCCGGACTGAATGGCTCCAAACGACATCACGTGCCCAGGACTGACTCTGGCCAGCAGAAGGCCGTTCTCATTTCTCACCTGGAATCCACCGGTGAGAGCCGCGACTTCGACGGTGTTAGCGCCGCCAAGGGAAACCAGTCCCGTGGAATTAGGTTCGTTCGGCGTTACGTGCAGCCCATTGGCTTCGAGCGAGAATGAACTGGATGGTGTCCATCGGCTCGAACCTTGCTGAAGAACAAGCCGATCGCGATATAAGGTGCCGCGGGAATCCGTGGCAAGCTTAATCTCCACGCCCTTGTTCAAGCGCAGATCCGCGGATGCCTGCCCAGTCTGCAACACGGACCCGTCAAATAAAGTGGCGTCACCACTGACCCGGTAGCCGTCAACGCGCATATCCCCACGAACGCTGGCTGTGCCAATCGCTGTCGTCCCGGCTGACGCATAGGAAACAGCGCAGAAGACGACTGCAAGTGCAAGCAATTTCGTATTCAAGGATTCCTCCAATGTCGACAGCTTCTTTGTTACCCGCTTCTACTCTCTTTAGACTTTTAAGAGTACACCTTATACACGGCTAACCGTTATCCAATTTTGCGATGATTTTTTAAATTGTGGTAATGTATTGCACTTGTTTTACGCTTGTGATCCTTGCGCGGGGAGTGGTCGGTCCGGTTTCAGGCCTGTCCGCAAGCCCGCTGACCTCGGGGTCTCGCACACATTGCTTTCACGCCAGACACCGCAGCAGGTTCAATTGCGGAAGGCATTTAGGGCATCCTGATTGCAGGTGTTACCCTTTTCGCCAGGGGTCGCCCTTATGTCACGTTTCCGCCGATTTCTTGTGATTGGACTGCGCATCGTCCTCGCAGGCGGATGCCTGTGGGGAATCTGGAGTTCGTGGGAGGTGGCGCGTGCCGACTACTTGTTCCGGAAGGACAATGCCGATGCGATACGCGCGGCAATCCGCCTGGCGCCCGACGATTCGGTGTACTACATGCGCCTCGCCCAGTTTGATGAAGACCATGCACGCGCGCTTCTGGAAACTTCGCTGCGTCTGAATCACTACAATGCTCAGGCGGACATCGAACTGGGATTGCGGTACGAGGCCGACGGCGACCCGAGCCAGGCGGAAAAGCTTTTGCTTCAGGCCGCTTTCATCGACCATACGTATCTGCCCCGTTGGAGCCTTGCCAATTTCTACCTGAGGCGTGACAACCTGCATGCATTCTGGATGTGGGCGCGCAAGGCTGCGGAAATGCCGGCCAACGATATCGGAGCGCTGTTTGACTTGTGCTGGCGGGTGTCTCCGGATCCCGATGAAATCACGTCGAGGATTCTCAATGACAATCCGGATGTAGTCCGCCAGTACCTCAGCTTTCTGGTGGGAAGAGGCCAATTGCCCGCCGCTGCCGGCGCTGCTATACGTCTTCTCCGCGACGGTTCCGCGGAAGCCGATCGCCCCCCGCTTCTGTCTCTTGTGAACAAACTCGTCGCTGCGAATGATGCGGGCCCAGCCATTTCTCTGTGGCATCAGCTGATCCAGCACCAGTGGGTCGTCGCCGACCAGACGGTGCCCAATAATGCAGCTTTTGCGAGGGACCCGCAGCCGGTCAGCTTCGACTGGACGCTTCCATCGTACCCCGGCCTGCATTCCTGGCCTGGCCCGAGAGGCCTGGAGACCGAATTTACGGGAAAAGAACCGGAGAGTTGCACGATTGCCGAACAGACCATTGCGCTATCGCCTGGCAACTACACCCTGACCTACTCTTATCACGCAACAGGAATCCCACCTGAAACGGGGATCCGATGGCAGATTGTCGATGCGAAATCAGGCGCGGTCCTGGCGCAGTCTCCGGATCTCTCCAGCAACTCGCCGCAGCAGATGGCGGTTGACTTCTCCGTAGGCCCAGAGGCGTCTCTTCTGCGCCTGCGCCTCCTGTACCAACGCGCCCTCGGAACGACCCACATCTCGGGTACTCTCGAGGTTGCATCCACCAGCATTCAAACCCGCCGCCAAAAATGATTTGTCCGATTCGTATGCTCTTGGACGCAACTCTATGCTGCGGATGAATCACGGATGCCGGGTCAGCCTCTCGGTCGGCCGAGTTGTCTGTCCGCCATGCGCTCCATATAGAGCACTCCCAAAAGAGCGAACATCCAGCCCGAAACCGCGGGACGAGGAAATGGATAGTCCACGCATGCATGCAGCATGACCGCGATCAAGCCCATTCCCCAGGGATGCCGGATAGCAGTAGGAACGGCCACAGAAAAAGGAATCAGGACCAGGAGGAGAAAGGGAATGCCGCCGTCTGCAGCAAACTCCGCCCAATCGTTATGCGCATGGTTGGCATAAAACGGAAAATCCTTGATTGCATATTCCTGGTAGACCTCCGGAAACGTCCCCAGTCCGAAGCCGGTAAGTGGCCGGTGCTCCGCCATGCGCTCCGCCGCGACAAGAAACTCCCGGCGTGCATTGAAGGGATCCGCCGTCTGAAAGCGTTCCCACACGTGCTGCCATCCCACAGCGAGCGTGAAGGCCGCAGCAAGGATGGGAACCATTGCCAGCATGGCAATGGTGGACCTGGAACGGAGACCCGTCTTCGGGTTCCGCAACCTGAAAAACCCGACCAGCAGCATCACGACCAGTTCGGTCGTGCAGAGAATTGTCCCGGCGCGCGAAGCGGAGCCGATCACGGATGCGAAGAGAACTCCGCCCGCAAGCGCGTACCACCAAGAGCGCCAGCCTTCGCGCAGGCCTCTCCAGAGAGCGATGGGCAGCGCTACCTCCACGAATTGCGAGTAGTTGTTGTGGTTCGGAAAAGTCGCGTAGACATCCGGATATCCGGTGGAAAATATCCACAACACTCGGCCATCCGACGTGAAAAGTTGCGTGAGACAGAGTACGGCCATCGCCGTGGCGAAACAAAGGATGGCGCTCAGAAAGTTCCGCCGGGCGGTGCTGGAACGCACAACCGTCTGGCTGAGAAAGAACACGCCAGCGAGGGCGCCCCATCGCAGGACCTCCTCGCGGGTCTCAAAGGTGGAAGCGGTGGTGTGCGCAACGATCTGAAATAAGCCCCAAACCGGAATCAGGTACACGAGCCACGGTGCCAGACCCCCAGCCACGGGTTCCCGGGCTCGGCGAATTCCCAAAAGAAGGTATGCCGCGAGAAGGGTGTAGATCCCAATCTGAAAGGATTGAAGGGCCCAGGCTTCCCTGACGAAAACAGTGCAAGTGGTAAAGATCAAAAGCAGAAACAACAATACGCCAACGACCACTGAGGCGCAATGATGGTCGTCTTCTGCAGAGTTGCCGGGCCTGGCATGGGCGCGAATGTCGCGAGTAGGCAATACGGTCATCTTATCCCCTGGTTCTGCCTCGTCTGCCAAATAGGGCTCTCCGGCCATTAAAAAGTTCGCTGCCATCGGCGCACTTCCACGCGGGCTCTTTCCCGTTCGAGAAATGACCAACTCGACATTTGTGCATTCTACGTGAATTCATCTTCTCCGCTGCGTGAGAGGGAAACAAGTGGCCCACAAATAAGGCATTTCCAATGTTGAAGGCTCGAAAGGGCCTCACCCTCGCTCGTGTTCAGCCGATGACTCCAACAGCCTCGAATGCGGGGCGGTTGGAGGGCATCATGAAAGCAATCTGCGGCGCGGCGTTGGGACTAATGATAGCGATGGGAGGATCTTCTTGCAGGGCGCAGAAAGTGATGACTCCGCCTGAGCAGTGGCCTCAGGCCCCGCAACAACAAACGCACTTGGCACTCCCTTCAGAAGGATTGCCAGCGACATTCGCATCCAGAGCGGTGCCGACGTTCTCATCTTCAGCCAGCTTCGAGCCTGCGCGTCCAGTTGCTCCGCGCATCGTGGATGGAAAGTTTCTGATGCTCAACGGCATGCATCTGGGGATGGCAGTCTTTGATGTGGAGATGACGCAGCGATGTATTGCAAGTCACAAATGCCGCGAAGGCAACCCCCTCATGCCGTCTTCGCAGGCAGGGCAGATCGCCGTCGTTTTCGCGTACGTCGCCTATGGCACCGTACTCAGCCATTGGCTCAAGAAACACAAATCGCACTTGTGGTGGCTTCCGCCCACGACAGGCATCGTGGCTCACACCGTCGGCACGGCAACGGGACTTCTACACCACTAGCGCAAGTTACAGGGCCTTCGGCCTAATTCCAGGCCATTCGCTCTTGGACGATCGTTCGAATTCACTAGGTGATCTTGGCGAGTGCAAGCCTCAAGGCGGAGTCTGCTGCTCTATCGCCCATTGAATGCAGGATCAGGCCGAAATAAATCCACGGCAAGAAGTCGATCAGAAGAGGGTGTATCGAAAGCCCGTGCTCACACCCACCGCTGACATGGCACCGGTGGGAAAGTGAGGCCAGTTCTGGTACTCGATGTCCACAATCCTCAAATGAAGACGACTAGTGATGTAGTAATCCACACCGCCGCCCGTCGCTACCACAAGATAGGTCCCGTGAGAGGCATTGTAGTCAAAGGTAAACAGCCCCGGCCCCACGAGTCCCTTCGCATAAGGCTGGAACTTCTTGCCCAAATTGAAGTAATAGCGGGGCCCTACAAGATACGTCGCGTCCTGCACATTTAAAGTGCGATGGAACACGAGCCAGCGGCCTTCTGCTTCAAGCCCCCAGTGGCGCGTCGTGTCCAGATCAACGAAGGCCGACAGCCCTCCCATCTTGCGCGCGCCATACTGGAGATAGAAACCTGAAACGTTGTCACCCACCGCGACAGAGAGCCCTCTATCGCGGGCAGACGGCGCCACCTGGCAGTATGCCCCGTGTGCAACGCTAAGAAGAACGGCGACAAAGACTATCGCAAGCATCCTACAGCTCAATTTCCGCCCTACGCGTGTCTCAATCATCAGGATCGACCTCAATCACGTAATCCTTCTATGCTCGTGTGATGCAAACTGGTGAACTGGCGTTTTTCTGAGAACCTTTGTCTCAAATGCGAAAAGCGAAGGCAATACATTGGACGGTCTTGAGAACAAACCGTCTCGGTGCAACACCGTGGGCCCCGACCTCCAGATCTTATGCGACGATGCAGTGTCCCGGTGAGATTACCCCCGGCTGAGCCGGGGGGCCCTTGGTGAGCCGCTCAAAGCGGTTTGAGCGGGGTCGCGAACACAGCCTCGGCTGACTTGGGCCATCTTGTCGGTGCCAGTTCATCGCCAAATGTTCAGTTGAACCAGCCGCTTGTCTTCCTGTTTGTGGGTACTGTTGATACAAAGTATCCGCCTGCCCAAAATCTCCGTCCCACGTATTGCTGCTTCTGCTCCCCATACACCCACGCCAGGTGTATCGCACTCTTGCCCGTGATGAACCCCACCACCGACGACACGGAATACTTCGGCGGGACCGAGATCATTATATGCACATGGTCGGCCAGAGGATGCCCATCCTCGATCCGACACTCTTTCTGCTCGGCCAGCTTGCCTAAACACCTCGCCCAGACGCCGCCGCAAATTCCCGTACATCACCTTGCAACCGCATTTCGGGATCAATACTACGTGGTACTTGCGCTCACACTTCGAATGCCTCAAGCACTCCTGCTCGTCCATCCCGGATTCTCCTTGAAGTGTTGTTTGCGGCTCACTTGTCGGAGCTTTCCGGATGTCCTCCCCGTTAACGTCAAACTGCCACTGCCACCCCGGCAAAGCCGAAGGAACTCGCATTGAATTGAACGCGCAAGTTGCGGCTTCCCAAGTTCGCATCGAATCGCTGCACAATTGCCCTCAAACCCACGGCGAGTCGCTGAATGATCGAGGCTTTGCAGGCGCAAAGCCCAATGTCAAGTTCGTTACGCGCGCCACCCGCTGATAATGGATTCCACCGGCAGATATACCTGCATACTGATAAACTGCAGGTGCGTCGCGCATGACCGACTGGGAGCGCAACGGGGCCAACGTGGCGTCCGCAAACAGCACGGGAGCGGCAGTTTAATCTTGCAGTGGGTAGGTGCGTGAGGTTTCTTTTTGAACTCTCCGGCAAGCCGCTCCGAAGCATCATCCGCTATACCCCGCAGTGCGGCCTCCGTGCTTTCAGTCACCGTGTGCGTCTGCACAAGAGACCGTCCCGAGCTTCTGCGACACTGTCTCGAATCGCTGGTGCGGCTGGTCCCTCCGGCAAATGAAATTCTCGTGGTCGATAACTCCTCTGGCAATCCAGTTACTCAGCAGATAGCCCACGACTTTGGCGCTCGTTATTCCGTGGAGCCCGAGAAAGGATTGAGCCGGGCACGCAACCGCGGAGTGGCCGAGAGCAACTCAATTGTGGTGGCCTTCCTGGATGATGATGCCACTGCAGAACCTGGTTGGCTGCACCACCTGATGCATCCCTTTGAGGCACCCTCCACCGCGGCGGTCACCGGCAGAATCATCACGCCGCAAACACCCCCGCTGACTCCTGATCAGATGGAGACCCGCTCACTCTGCAGCCAGGACCCGCATTGGTTTGAGGCCGCCTCCTTTGGAGGCGTTGGTCTGGGCAGCAATATGGCGCTGCGTAAATCGGCCTGCGTCGGTTTCAAGGTGTTTGATGAGCGGCTCGGACGCGGCGCGCCTTTCCAGATTGCCGAAGAGAACTATGCCTTCGCCATGCTCCTTTCTCTGGGACACATGGCCGTGCATGTACCGTCCGCTATCGTTTACCATCCGCGGCTGCATCGGATCGACGCTGAGCAGGAAGCCAGCTACTGGATGACCTACTGGCTTTTGCTGTTTTCTGAGTTTCCCGCTCACCGCTTGGATTTGCTGCGCTTTCTCTTTGCGCGGCTTCGCCGCAAGAAGCTCACCTGGCCACGCGATCCGCAGGACGCCGGCGAAATTATTCAAGCCAGCTGGCTGGTAAAGCTTAAGGCGGGCGTGACCGGCACGCTGCTCTTTCTCCGTTCGCGAAGTAAGCCCTAGTCGATCTTCTTAGGACCAGGCCCGCGGCCGCACGCCGAACATCATTTCCCGCGCTCTAACTCCATCACTTTGTGCATCCAGTGCAGGCGACGCCGGATCTGCAGAGCGCGCATGCCCATGTGGCGCAGAGCAGGAACCCCAAGGAACCGCTCGCACAAAGCACACACTGGGATAAGCAGCGCATCGGCGAGCGCAGGCTGCCGTGCAGCCAGGCAGCGAAGGCGATGCTTCCATCCGCGTTCGATCCGCAGCCAACTCACATGCCCTTGCAACCGCAGGTCAGGATGCTTCCGCGCCAGCAGAACGTCGGACACGGCGAATGCCTCCGAGTCGCAAATCAGGTCCGCGGAAGACTTGTCATAAAATTGGTGCGCAATCGCCCGAGCCAGATAGACGGGTCGGATTCCAACAGAAAACAGCCGCGCGCCAAACTCCAGATCCTCCCGCATGCGGAAGCCTTCATCAAATCCGCCGAGATCGATCAACATCTCTCGCCGCAGAGAGGAGTTGCTGAAGACGCAGTCCTCGCGCCGCCAAGAAGTGTCGGCCGGGGCTCTGGCCTGCAGGTGCGCGGCGCCAATCTCGCGACGAAAACACTCAGCGGCAAGGCTCGGCGGGCTCTCTTCGCTCAGAAATAGCGCGCCAATACCCACAATGCCGTCGTCTTGCCGATGAGCCTGAAGATGCGCGGCCACCAGTTCCGGATCGCAAAGCATGTCGTCATCCACGAACAGCACCACTTCACCCTCAGCCACGCGAAATCCTGTGTTGCGCGCACCCGCCAGCCCACGATTCTTCTGCACCACAACCCGAAAGTCGCAGGGCGGATCCAGCGCACGCAGCGCCTCTACGGTTCCGTCCGCGGACCCATCCACCACCACTACAATCTCGTAGTCTTCCGCAGGGCAGCTCTGACGGAATAAGCGCTCCAGGGTGCGCAGCACGATGGTACGACGGTTGTAAGTGGGGACGACGACTGAGATGCGCATCGATTCCCTCAGCTTCCGCGGGCATCGGCGGCGAGCCCGGAAACTCCACGCCAAAAGGCTGCATTCATGCCGGTTAGGCGAGTGTAAAATCAATCTACCACGGCGTGCGCATCTCTCTTGCCCACGCAAACAGAGCGGCGGCGGCATCGTTCGTGCAGCCTGGCGGGAGAAAGCTTGAACCGGCTCAAGACCCTCGTACCGTCTCAATTGCGAAGCTGGTTGCAGCGCAGGCGCAAAGCGGTAGAGCGCGGCCTTCTCCGGTTTGACCGGGTGACAGACTGGTCAGTTTTGCGTCGTATACAGCCCTATAGGCCTGAGCTGGGTGGGCGGCGAGGAAGCTACATCGACCGGTTTTACGTGGACAAATTTCTTGCCACGCACCAGGACCTCATCCGGGGTCACGTGGCCGAAATCGAGAGCAACCACTATACGGTTCTGTACGGCGGCGACAAGGTGGAGCGCTGCGACGTCATCGACATCAACGAGCAGAACAGTTCACGCACACTTACGCTGGACCTGGCAGAGACGTCGGCGGCTCCTGAGGCGCGCTTTGACTGCATCCTTTGCACGCAGACGCTGAACCTCATCCCGGACTGCGCGGCTGCCATCCGCACGCTGCACCGCATGTTGAAGGCGGGAGGCACTCTACTGGCAACGGTTCCGGGCATCTCCCCCCAGATTCGTGGCCACCTCGTGGCGGGCGCCGGCGAGGACATCTGGCGGTTCACGTCGCGCTCGGCGCAACTGGCCTTCTGTCCAGTCTTCGGAAAATCGAACGTCCACGTATACGCATTTGGCAACGTGCTCACGGCGACTGCCTTCCTCCACGGTCTGGTGCAGGAGGAACTCACCACCGCGGAGCTGGAGTATTTCGACCCCGATTACGAAGTGCTGATCGGAATCAAAGCGACAAGACCGGTAGCGAGGTAAAGCACGATGACTCTCCCTCCCGCTCCGATCTCCATCATCATCCCGTTCCATAACAGCGAGCGCTTTCTTGCTGAGACCGTGGAAAGTGTGCTGACTCAGACATATTCTTCCTGGGAGCTCCTTTTGGTGGACGACGGCTCCACGGACGCATGCGTGGAAATTGCGCGTGGATACCAAAAGCAGAGACCGGACTCCATCCGCTACATTGCGCAACCGGGCGGCAACCGCGGCGTCAATGCCGCGCGCAATCTGGGCGCGCAGCATGCCCGTGGCACCGTGCTTGCCTTCCTCGATTCCGACGATGTTTGGCAGCCGAATAAATTGCAGGAACAGATGCAAATCCTCGATCGTCACCCAGAAGTGGGGCTGGTCTACGGGCACAGCGAATATTGGCGCGACTGGGATCCGGTGCTGAATCGTAATGAGCCCAATTCGATTCCACCACTCTCTCCTCCCGATCGCGTGTACGAGCCGCCGGAGCTCTTTCTCCGTTCCTATCCGATGGGGCCGTACGGCGCTCCCAGCCCCTCCAGCTTTCTGGTGCGGCAGCAGGCGTTCCAGCAGGTCGGTGGCTTCGACGAGTGTTTCCATCCGGGCACGTTTCAGCTCTATGAGGATGTGGCCCTCTTTGCCAAGCTGAGTCTTGCCGTGCCCATCTTTGTAAGCAGTGCCCGCTGGGAACGCTACCGCTGCAGTCCGCAGTCCAACTGGATCCGTGTACTGAACACATCCACAGACGAGGCCGCGCGGCGATTCTACTTTCGCTGGCTGAAGAAGCACCTCAAAGAGCAGGAAATCACGAGCCCGCAAATCTGGAGAGCCGTTCGCCGGCGTGCCTGGAGCTATGAGCTCCCTCTGCCCGCATGGACAACCATGCTGGCACGACGTGTGCTTCGCAGGATGGCACGATAGGGCGCGTCCAGTTGCTAACCTGGTCCACCATCCTTTTCGGTTGACCCGCAACCGGAACATCTTCATGCTGTAGAAGTTGAAGTCTCCTAATGGTGACAGACCCATGCGCAGAGATACCGCGCGAAGTATCGCCTGGAACTACGCTGGGCACCTCTACCAGATCGCCATCAACCTTGCCCTCACGTCGTACATCGTGCGCCACGTTTCCGTGCCGGAGTACGGTCTGTATCTGCTGATCCTTTCGCTTTCCATCACACTTTACCTGCTGGACATGGGCTTCTCTAACCTGCTGGTGCAGGCCTACGTGGCGGTGGCCGACGAGCCGGACAAGGACTCCTTCAACCAGTTGCTCAGCACGTCGTTTCTCACCCTTACCGCCCTGGGCACGGTGGGTGTACTGATTTTCTATGCCATCTCGAAACGGCTCCCCGGGCCGTTCAATATTCCGAGCCTCTACCTGCATGAGGCATCCACCATTTTCGTACTGGCCGCGGTGGTCATCCTTTTCGGCTTCTGCAGCATGGCTGTGGAGCAGGCATTTCGAGCCTCGCACCGCTTTGACCGCCTCAACCAGATCCAGCTCATCGTCTCCTCCCTGCAGGCCGTGGCTTCGGTTGCCGTGCTGGCCGGCGGATATCGCATTGTGGCTCTCGCGTCCATTCAGGTGGGCGTCGCATTCCTGCAGTTTGTACTGCTGGTCGCCGTGCTGCCCTCCAGCGTGCCCGGTGCCCGGCTTAGTCTTTTTCGCTTCCGCTTTCACGCAATCAGGCCGTTCCTTCACCTCAGCAAATGGGCCTTCCTCAATAACCTGAGCGGCTACGTCTTTGACCTCCTGGCATGGGTCATCCTCGGCTCCATGGGAACCATGCAGGACGCCGCCATGTTCGGCTTGGCCAGCAAGGCCCCCAAGCAACTTTGGAACCTGGTGGACAAAGGCGCCAGCGTCGCACTGCCCATGCTTTCCGAGTCTTCTCATGACGAAGACATTCGCCGACTGCAGCGCACCTACACGCAGACGCAGGTGCTGGTCTTCGGCGCCATCCTCCCGTTCATTGTTCTGGGAATTCTCTTTGCTCGCCCGCTCATTCAACTGTGGGCCGGCGAACAATATACGAACGCCTCTCCGGTAATGCAGTGGCTGCTGCTGGCGGCCTTCTCGCACGCTCTGGGCTACGCATCGGACCAGTTGCTTTACGCCTGTGGAGAAGTCAAGAAAGCTGCAACCATGGCCTTCTGGGGCGGTGCCCTCAGTGTCGTCTTTGCACTGCTTCTGGTACCCCGTTATGGCGCCGCCGGGCTTGCAGCCGGGATGGCCGTAACTCAACTCTTCGTCAATTGCGTCTGGTTCACGCGCGCCGCTTGCGACATCTCGCGCACGTCCCCGCTTACGCTCGTCAAAGCAATTCTGAACGGGCTCATCTGGCCGGCGGTGGTGCTCGTGGCGGAGATCGGGCTCATCTGGGGCATTTCCCTCTTCCTTTCCACTGCCTGGGTCCTGGCCTCTGCCGTGCTCGGCGGCGCAGTGTATCTGGCCGTCTGGGCGTTTTCCACGGCGATGCCCATTTACCGGAGACCGCTGCCTGCGGAGATCGCCGATTGATGCCCTTCGAAACAGCCCCCTCCGGAACTCCACTGCGCTGCAGCGTCGTGATCCCTACGTGGAAGCGGGCAGCGACCCTGCGCGAAACCTTGTCTACAGTTCTCACTCAGTCGTACGAGTTGTTCGAGATTCACATTGTGAGCGACGGCGAGGATGACGCTATTCATGCCCTCTCGGAAGAGTTCGCGGCCTTCCCCTCCCTGCACTGGCATTTCCTCCCTGAAAATCGCGGCCAGGCCGCGGCACGCAACGCCGGGGCACGCGCCGCCTCCGGCGATATTCTCCTCTTCCTCGACGACGACACGCACACCACGCCGGATTGGATTGCGTTGCACATGCGCCGCCACCAGACCGCAGATCCGCGGATTCCGCTCGCCGTCGTAGGAAGAATTGCCGAGCTGCGCGTGGAGCCGTCCGCGCGCGTCACCGACCGCGCGCTGCAGCGGGGATGGGAAAGTACGCTTGAAAACTACGAGCGACTCTTCCTGCTGGCCGGGCCGGACTCCATTGGCGACGAGTTTGAGAACGCAATCGCCTTCGGCATGAACTGTTCCATCCGCCGCGACCTGTTCCTGCGCCACGGAGGGTATCTTGAGGCGCTTCGCGTCACCGACGAGGACATGGAGTTGGGGCTCCGCTTGTATCTGGCCGGCGTGGAATCGGTCTTTGAGCCGCGCGCCGTCGTCACCCATCACAGCGCGAAAGACTTGACCGCCTACTTTCGCCGCTGCTGGCAGGCTAGTGGGGCCACAGACGTCTATCGCGTCTTCGAGCTCGGGCAGCATAACTCGCAAACCCGGCGCCTCCTTTCCATCAGCCACGGCGCGCGGCCCACTCAGCTGCTCCGTCGCGTCTTCTGGCGCGGCGCGCGGACGCTGCGTTCCCTGGCTGGCCAGCTGGAGGGCATGGCCAATCGAACCGGGTCGCGGCTGCTGGCGAGTGCCTGGGGACGACTGTGCCCGCAAGCGCTCTACTGGAGCAGCGTCCGCTCCACCGGCTGCACGCTCAGTCAGCTCAAGGGGCTTGCCGCGCCCGCCAAGTGCGCACTGATGTTGCATTCGCTGTCCATGCCCCAGTCACCCGAGGAATCCACCTATTACCTCGCGCCCGATCACTTTCGCCTGCTGATGCGCCGGTTCTGCCGCACGGGTTATCGCACCGTGACCACCGCACAATGGCTGCGCGACGAGGTGCCTCGCAAGCATGTGTTGCTCACCTTCGATGATGGCTACGATGACCTCTACACCGAACTGTTCCCCTGGCTTCAGGAGCACGGTTTCACTGCCGTCATCTTCCTCGTCGCCGACCGCATCGGGGAGACCAACCTGTGGGATCAGGCCTCCGGATCGCGTCCTCGCCAGTTGCTCACCCTGACCCAGATTCGGGAAATGCAGCAATGCGGCGTCGAGTTCGGTTCGCACACACTCACCCATCCATGGTTACCCTCCCTCTCGGATGTCGACCTCGAACGCGAGCTCCGTGACTCGAAAAGCCGCCTTGAAAACCTCCTCGGCGTGGAGGTGAACTCGTTTGCCTATCCATTTGGAGGGGTTGACCGCAGGGTCCGCGCAGCAGTTGCTCGCGCCGGCTACCGGCTGGGCTTCACCACTCTCCCCGGCACGAATCGCTGGAATGATCCCCTGTGCCAGAACCGTGCCGACATTCCCGGCTGGACCACCCCGCTCGAGTTCAAGTTCCACCTGCGCTACGGGATGGGCTACCGGCAGCTCGGTGCCTCTTTCCTTCGCTCCGCCGAGGGAAATGCACCCACCACCACGCTCCGCAAGCTCGCAGGCGGGCTGCGCCGATGGGGCGGCAAGGCACTGGACATGCGATCCGGTCGAAAGCGCCGGGGCGAATGGCCTTCCAGCCTCAATCGCGACTAGGAATGCAATTTAATACGCCTACCGTGGCATATTCTTAGCGTAATGCACTCACATTGTCATTT